>NZ_JBJZOI010000018.1:0-150263 GCF_047200635.1 Saccharopolyspora antibiotica
AGACACCCCCCCCCCCCCCCCCCCCCCCCGGGCCCGCCTTCGGGTCCACCGCGCACGTCGCGGGCCTGCTGCGCGCCCCGGTGGTGCTCGTCGTCGACGCCCGGGGGCAGTCGCAGAGCCTCGCGGCGCTGCTGCACGGGTTCCGCAGCTTCCAGCCCGGGGTGCGGTTGGCCGGGGTGATCCTCAACCAGGTCGGTTCGCCGCGCCACGAGGGGGTGCTGCGAGATGCCGCCGACTCGGTGGGGCTGCCGGTGCTCGGCTCGCTCGGGCGCACCGACGGGCTCGGCGTGCCCTCCCGGCACCTCGGGCTGATCACCGCGACCGAGCACGGCGGAGCCGCGACCGACGCGGTCGAGGCGATGTCGGACGCCGTGGAATCCGGGGTGGACCTGGACGCGGTGGTCGCGCTGGCCCGCAGCGCCCCCGCGCTCGACGGTCCCACCTGGGACCCCGGGCAGGAGGTGGCGGCGGTGCGCGACCGACCGCTGATCGCGGTCGCGGGCGGACCCGCGTTCACCTTCGCCTACACCGAGCACGTCGAGCTGCTCACCGCCGCCGGGGCCGAGGTGGCGGTGCTCGACCCGCTGCGCGACGAGCGGCTTCCGGCCGGGGCCCGGGGGCTGGTCCTGCCGGGCGGGTTCCCGGAGCAGCACGCGGCCGCGCTGTCCGCGAACACGGCGCTGCGAGCGGACATCGCCCGCTTCGCCACCTCCGGCGCGCCGGTGCACGCCGAGTGCGGGGGGCTGCTCTACCTCGCCGAGGAGCTCGACGGGCACCCGCTGTGCGGGGTGATCCCGGCGCGGGCCGCGATGTCCCCCCGGCTGACGCTGGGATACCGGGACGCGGTCGCCGCGTCCGACTCCGCGCTGTTCGCGCGCGGCTCCCGGTGCACCGGGCACGAGTTCCACCGCACCCGCCTCGAGCCCGGCGCCGGGGAGGGGCCCGCCTGGTTCTGGCGGGCCGGTTCCCCGGTGTCCGAGGGGTTCGTGCGCGGTGGGCTGCACGCCTCCTACCTGCACACCCATCCCGCCGGGGCGCCCGAGTCGGTGTCGCGGTTCGTGTCCGCCTGTTCGCGCAGCGTGATGGGGGGAGCGGGTGCGGGCGTGTGAGCCCGGCCGATCAACAGGTACGGTCTTCACCTGCGCGGCCACGGCGGGCGACGGGCTGCCCGGGGTCCGCTGCCGCCCTGACCACCGGTCCGGCCACCTCCCCCTCGGCAGTGTCCGATGTGGATGGTCGGGCGCGGCCGCACCCGGTTACGCGGAAGAGGAGAGCGAACAGTGAGTGGGCGGATCTCGTTCATCGGCGCCGGCCCCGGCGCAGCGGACCTCATTACGGTCCGCGCCGCGCGACGCATCGCCGAGGCCGACGTCGTGGTGTGGTCCGCCAGCGTGCTGGCGCCGGAATGCGTGCGCGAGCACGCGGGACCGGACGTGGAGCTGGTCGACTCCTCGCAGCTCAGCCATGATCAGGCGCTGGAGGTCTACCGCCGGGCCGAGCGCGACGGGCTGCGGGTCGTGCGGCTGCACGCGGGCGACCCCGCGCTGTGGGGATCGGTGCAGGAGCAGCACGACGCCTGTTCCCGGATGGACCTGGACGTGGAGATCGTGCCCGGCGTCAACGGGTTCTCCGCCGCCGCGGCCGCCGTGGGCCGGGAGCTCACGGTGCCGGAGTCCGCGCAGTCGGTGCTGCTGACCCGCCTCGGCGGCGGTGCGGCCAGCCCCGACGCCGAACAGGTGCGGGAGCTGGCCCGGCACGGCACCACGATGGCGGTGACCCTGCCCGCCTCGCGCTCCGCGCAGCTGGTGGAGGTGCTGCGCGCCGGAGGCTGCGCCGAGGACGTGCCGGTGCTGGTGGCCTACAAGGTGAGCTGGCCGGACGAGGTGCTGCTGAGCACCACGATCGGGGAGCTGGAGCAGGCCGTGAAGCAGCGCAAGCTGTGGGGGACCGCGCTGTTCCTCGTCGGCAAGGCACTGGTGGGAACTCCGCGCGGGCAGCGGGAATCCGGCTACCGGCGGGCGGAGACCGCGACCCGGCGCCGCGGCTACCGCTCCGCGCGGCGGCACGGCGGGGCGTCCCGGCCGGCGTCGGACGCCGGGTCGGCGCCCGCCGACCCGGGCCCGGCAGCGCCCGCCCCGGCGTCGGCCGCGCCGCCGGAAGCCCCGGTCGAGCGCCCGGTGCTCGACGCCGGGACCCCGGTGGCCGAGCCGGCCCCGGAGCCCTCGGGAGCCGGAGCGGAGGCGGAGAGCTCGGCGGTCCCGAACATCGCCTGGTGGGCGGTGCGGGAATGGCAGGAAGCCGCGCGCGGTGCCGCTCGTTCGCAGCCCAAGCAGCGGCGCGGTGAGGACCCCGCCCAGTCGCCGCTGTTCGCCCCGGCGGAGCCGGAATCCCAGGCGGAGCCGGAAACGCGACCCGAGCTCTCCGTGGTGCGGGAGGAGCCCGCAGCGGAGTCCCCGGCGCCCGAGGCGGACGCGGCCCCGGCCGAAGCCGCCGCCGAACCGGACGCGCGGGAGTCCCGGGGGAACGCGCCCACCTCGGCCGCGAGCACCACCGGCACCCGCGCCACCGCCAAGACCCGCTCCCGGTCGAAGACCCCGGCCAAGCAGTCGAAGCCGCAGGGCAAGTCCACCGCCAAAACCCGCGCCGCGAGCGCGAAATCGGCCAAGAACAAGGGCGAGGCCTCCGGCTGATCCGGCGCCCGGGCGCGGCGCGAACCCGCCCGCCGCAGGTGGCAACGTGGAGGGGTCCCGCGATCGGCGGGACCGGCCGGAGATCCGGCCTGGCAGGACGAGGTGGAAGACGTGACGGTCACGGTGATCGGGATCGACGGGGCGGAACTGCCGGAAGGCGCGGCCGAGGCGCTGGCGTCCGCGCGGATCGTGGTGGGCTCGCGCAGGAATCTCGACGCGCACGCCCCGGCGCAGGCCCGCTCGGTGGACCTGGACCGGTGGAGCCAGGCGCTCGGCGCGCTGACCTCGCTGGCGGGGGAGGAGACGGGGGTCGTCCTGGTGGACGGGGACCCCGGGTTCTTCGGGGTGCTGCGGGACCTGCGCGAGCGCGGGGTGCGCTGCGCCGTGACGCCAGCCGCGCCGAGCGTGGCGCGGCTGATGGCCCGGCTCGGCAGGCCCTGGGACGGGGTGCCGGTGGCGTCGGCCGGTGAGGCCGACCTGCCCCGGGTGCTCAACCTGTGCCGGGCCCGCCCCGCGGTGCTGGTGCTCTGCGGGCCCGGCGCCGGGCCCGCCCGGCTCGCGTCCGGTTTGGAGGGCTGGCGGCGCACCCTCGTCGTCGGCGAGGACCTCGGCGGTGAGCAGGAGCGGATCAGCACGGTCACCCCGGCCGAGGCCGCCCAGCGCACCTGGCGGCCCGACGCGGTGGTGCTCTGCGCGCGGGACCCCAAGGAGATCGGTGCCGCCAGCTGGCTCGCCGGGGGCGAGGCGCTGCCGCCCGCCCGGGGCTGGGCGCTGGCCGAGGACGAGTTCTCGCACCGCGACGGCGACGTGACTCCGGCCGAGGTGCGGGCGGTCGCGCTCGCCGAGCTCGCCCCGCGTCCCGGCGCCCTGGTGTGGGACGTGGGCGCCGGTTCCGGTTCGGTCGCGGTGGAGTGCGCGCGGCTGGGCGCGGCCACCATCGCGGTGGAGTCCGACCCGACCCAAGTGGTGCGGTTGATCACCAACGCCGCTGGTCACGGCGCGGACGTGCGGGTCGTGGAGGAGGCGGCACCGGATTCGCTGCGGTCGTTGCCGAAGCCGGACTCGGTGTTCGTCGGCGGTGGCGGTGGTGACGTGGTCGCGGCCTGCGCGCACGCGGGCGCGACCCGGATCGTGGTGGAGCTGACCGAGCTGGAGCGGGTCGGGCCGACCCGGGACGCGCTGCGCACCGCGGGCTTCGCGGTGCGGGGGGTGCAGCTGGCCGCCAGCAGGCTCGTGGAGCTCGCCGACGGCGGTTCGAAGCTGGAGCCCACCGCCCCGGTGGTGCTGGTGTCCGGCCGCCGCGAGGCGACCCCGTGATCGGGTTGTTCCCGCGCAGCCCGCAGGAGCAGCGCGTCGCGGCCGAGCTCGCCGCCCGGTGGGGGCCGGACGCCGCGCTCGTCGACGGCGGCCCCGGGCCGGCGCTGCGGCGCGCGTGGCCGGAGCTGGACGCGGTCGTGCTGTTCCTGCCCCTCGGCTCGGCGGTGCGGTTGATCGCCCCGCTGCTGCGCGACGAGCGCACCGACCCCGAGGTGGTGTGCGTGGACGAGCGGTTCGCGGTCACCGTCTCCGGCGGCGGGCAGGCCGTGGCACCGCAGATCGCCGAGGTGCTCGACCTGATCCCGGTGCGCACCAGCGGGGCGGCGGTGGGACCGCTGGACGAGCTGATCCACGACCTCGCGGCCACCGCCGACGGTGACCTCGACGGGTGTTCCCGGGCGGTCGCGGCCGAGGAACCGGTGCGGCTGGTCAACCCGCACGGCTTCCCGCTGCACGCGCTGCCCGAGAACGTCGCGCCGGACTGCGAGGAGCCGTCCTGGGAGATCGTCATCGACGACCGGCCGCCCGCCGGTGACCCCGGTCCGCGCACGGTGCGGCTGATCCCGCCGACGCTGGTGGTGGGTGTGGGCTCGGTGCGCGGCGTGCCGCGCGGCGCGGTGACCGGGCTGCTGTCCCGGCTGGACCGGGAGCGGGGGCTCGATCCGCGCTCGATCCGCGCCTTCGCCACGGCGGAGGCGAAGGGCGAGGAGCCCGGGATCGTGGATGCCGTGCAGGACCTGGGGTTCTGGCACTCGGCCGATGCCGAGGAGCTGCCGCTGCGGCTCTACCCGGCGGAGGAGCTCGCCGAGGTCGAGGTGCCGAACCCGAGCGAGCGGGTGCGCCTCGCGGCCGGGACGCCGGGCGTCGCCGAGGCCGCGGCGCTGCGCGCGGCCGCCGAACTCGCGGGGGAGGAGGGGCCGGGACGGGGAGAGCTGCCCGGCCTCGTGGAACTGGTCGTGCCGAAGGTGGCCGCGGACGGGGCGACCGTCGCCGCCGCCCGCATCCGTCCGCGCGGGCGGATCACCGCGATCGGCCTCGGGCCGGGGCCGGCGGACCTGCGCGCGCCGCGCGCGGACGCGGAACTCCGCCGGGCCGCCGCCGTGCTCGGCGCCGCCGCCGACCTCGACCTGGTCCGCGACCTGCTGCATCCCGGGGCCCGCACGCAGCTGGTCGACTCCCCGGCCGACGCGGCTCACGCCGCCGCGGAGCACGTCGCCGCCGGTCGCACCGTCGCCGTCCTCGCCCGGGGTGACGGCGCCGCCCTGCACGCCGCGCTCCGCGCCACCCCGGCCCGCCTCACCCGCGTCCCCGGCCTCCCGGCCTGACGCCCCGCGATTTCGCGAGAAATCACCACCCCCACCGCTCGGGGAGCCGCGATTTCTCGCGAAATCGCGAACCCGCCAACGTCGGTGCTGGTCAGGCGTTGCAGGTGCGTGCGGTGTCGTTGCGGGCTCGTGCCGTCGCGTTGCGGCCACGTGCAGGGGCGCCAGGTCGCGGGAGGTCGCGCGGAGTGCCGGCGGATCAGGCCATGAGGTGCACCTGGCGGTGCTGGCGTTCGCCGATGTCGTTCGCCGCCGCGTCCAGCAGCTTGTGGCCCAGTTCGAACAGCGCCCTCGCGAGGGCGATCTCGTCCCCGATCTGCGGGACGTCCGGGTCGTCCGGGTGCCGCCGCGCGGTGCCGTGCCCGTGCAGCGCCCGACCGTCGCCGGTGATCATTCCGACGTCCGCGGTGGTCCGCATCCCCGCTTCGATGACCTGCATGTCCAGGTTGAGCGTCCGGTTCGCGTGCATGGTCGCCTCCTCCGTTGGAGCCGCCCCCAGGATGCGCCGCTCTCGAACGCGCGGCAAAGCGATCCCGGTGAGAGAGGTCACCGGAGGTTTGACCTCCGTTCGCGGGCGGGCGACGATACTGCGGCCGGAACGCGCCGGAGCCCCGCTGCGCCCGCGCCCGGTGCGTCGGCCGCGGTGGGTCGGTCGCCCCGCGTCCCGCTCACCTCGGCGGTCCCGGTGGCAGGATGGCCAGGCGCCGCGCCCGGCGCGCACCCGCACCTCGGCGACGGAGCCGCGGCGAACCTCGGACGAACGACGGACGGCATGACGCACTCATCTCCGCAGCACGAGACCGGCGAGCACCACTACTTCGCGGGACTGGACCTCACCGGCAGGAGAGTGGTCGTCGTCGGTGCCGGCGGCGTCGCGCAGCGGCGGGTGCCGAGACTGATCAGCGCGGGCGCGCGGGTGGAGGTGATCTCCCCGGAGGCGACCCCCGCGGTGGAAGCGATGGCCGAGTCCGGCGAGCTGGTCTGGCACCGCCGCCCCTACGCCGAGGGCGACCTCGACGGCGCGTGGTACGCGGTGGCCTGCGCGACCGGCGCCGAGGTGAACGCCGCCGTGGCGGCGGAGGCCGAGCGCCGCCGGGTGTTCTGCGTGCGCGCCGACGACGCCGCCCGGGGCACGGCGGTGACCCCGGCGGTGGCCGAGCACGGCGGCCTGCTGCTGGGCGTGCTGGCCGGGGGCGCGCACCGGCGCTCCGCCGCGGTGCGGGACGCGCTGGTGGCGGCGCTGCGCACCGGGAAGGTCGACGAGAGCGCGGAGCGGCCCGAGCCGGGCGTGGCGCTGGTCGGCGGCGGCCCCGGAGCCCCGGACCTGATCACGGTGCGCGGCAGGCAGCTGCTCGGACGCGCCGACGTGGTGATCACCGACCGGCTGGCGCCGCGCGAGCTGCTGGAGGAGCTCGGCCCGCACGTGGAGGTGGTGGACGCCTCCAAGATCCCCTACGGCCGGGCCGCGAACCAGGACGTGATCAACGAGCTGCTGGTGGAGCACGCGCGCGCGGGCAAGTTCGTGGTGCGGCTCAAGGGCGGCGACCCGTACCTGTTCGGCCGCGGTTACGAGGAGCTGCTGGCCTGCGTGGCCGCCGGGGTGCCGGTGACGGTGGTCCCGGGGATCACCAGCGCGTTCGCCGTTCCGGCCGTCGCGGACGTGCCGGTCACGCACCGGGGGGTGGCGCACGAGGTGGTCGTGGTCTCCGGGCACGTCGGCCCGCACGACGAGACCTCGCTGGTGGACTGGCCCGCGCTGGCCCGGCTCAAGGGCACGCTGGTGCTGATGATGGCCGTCAAGCGCATCGGCGAGTTCGCGGCGGTGCTCCAGGAGCACGGCCGCGACCCGGAGTCCCCGGTGGCGATCGTGCAGGAGGGGACCACCCGCACGCAGCGCGCGGTCCGCACCACCCTCGCCTCGGCCGCCGATGCCGTCCGCGAGCACGAGATCAAGCCACCGGCGGTCATCGTCGTCGGCCCCGTCGCCGACCTGGCCCCGGCCGAACGCCGCTGATGGTCGTCCGCCGAGCGGCGGAGACCGATCGACCGCCGCACCGGGGCGAGCCCGCTCCGGCGGGCGCGCACCGGGGCGTGATCGCCGGGCTGGGCGAGACCGGCCTCGTGGCGGCGCGCTCGCCCGCCATCCCGATCTGCTGACGATCGTCGGGAGATCGCCCACGCCCCCCGGCCGGCTGAGCGGTCGGCCGCGGGCATCCGCCTCGCGCGGCCCGAGCGGTGGGCGCGGGACCACCGGATCGCCTTCGACCGCTCCCCGCGCCTCGGTCGGGCGCGCACGGGGACAGCCTCGGCGGATTCGATCCACCTGCCGCGCGGGGGAGTGCGCGACCTCCCGTCCCGGGCTCAGCTCTCCTCGGGGGCGCCGCCGAAGCGGGCCCGGTAGGACTCCAGGTCGTCTTCGGTGATCTTGGCGAACAGGACCGGCGGGACGGTGAAGTCCGCGCCCGCCGGGACGAGTTCGAGCGCGCCGGCCTCGGCGGGGGTCACCCAGCGCCGCGCCGGGTCGTCCGAGGAGAACACCGCGCGCATCGCCTGGGCCGTCGCCGGGATCAGCGGCTCGGACAGCACCGCGTACAGCTGGATCAGGTTCATCGCGGTGCGCAGCGTCAGCGCCGCCGCCTCCTGGTCGGTGCGGATCTGGATCCACGGGGCCTTCTCCTCCAGGTAGGAGTTGCCCGCGCTCCACAGGGACCGCAGCGCCTGCGCGGCCTTGCGGAAGTGCTTGGCGTCCAGGTGCTCCTGGTAGTCCTCGACCAGGCCGGAGATCTCCGCGGCGAGCCGCCGCTCCGGCTCACCGGGCTCGCCGCCGGCCGGGACCTGGTCGCCGAACCGCTTGCGGCTGAACGAGAGGACCCTGTTCACGAAGTTGCCGAGGGTGTCGGCGAGATCCTTGTTCACCACCGAGGCGAACAGCTCCCAGGAGAACGAGGCGTCGTCCGACTCGGGAGCGTTCGCGATGAGGAAGTAGCGCCAGTAGTCGGCGGGCAGCAGCTCCAGGGCCGCGTCGGTGAAGATCCCGCGCTGGTCGGTCGTGGAGAACTTCCCGCCGTAGTAGGTCAGCCAGTTGAAGGACTGGACGAAGTCGACCTTCTTCCACGGCTCGCGGGTGCCGAGCTCGGTGGCCGGGAACATCACCGTGTGGAACGGGACGTTGTCCTTGGCCATGAACTCGGTGTAGGTCACGTCCTCGGCCTCGTACCACCAGGACTTCCAGTCCCGGTCGGCCGGAGCCAGGTCGGACCACTCCTTGGTGGCGCCGATGTATCCGATCGGGGCGTCGAACCAGACGTAGAAGACCTTGCCCTCGGCGGCCAGCTCCGGCCAGGTGTCGGCGGGAACCGGCACGCCCCAGTCGAGATCGCGGGTGATCGAGCGGTCCCGCAGCCCCTCGGTGATCCACTTCCGGGCGATCGAGGAGGACAGGTTCGGCCATTCCCCGCTCGCCTCGTCCAGCCACCCCTCCACCTCGTCGGTGAGCTTCGACTGGGTGAGGAACAGGTGCCTGGTCTCCCGGACCTCCAGCTCGGTGCTGCCGCTGATCGCCGAGCGGGGCTCGACCAGGTCGGTGGGGTCCAGCACCCGGGTGCAGTTCTCGCACTGGTCGCCGCGGGCCTTCTCGTAGCCGCAGTGCGGGCAGGTGCCGATGATGTAGCGGTCCGGCAGGAACCGGCCGTCCGCCGGCGAGTAGACCTGCCGCACGGCCTGCTGCTCGATGAAGCCGTGCTCGTGCAGCTTGCGCGCGAAGTGCTGGGTGATCTCGCGGTTCTGCTCCGAGGAGCTGCGTCCGAAGTGGTCGAAGGAGAGCCCGAAGCCGCGGTAGATCTCGGCCTGGATCCGGTGCTGCTGCTCGCAGAACTCGGCCACCGGCAGCCCGGCGGCCTTCGCGGCCAGCTCGGCCGGGGTGCCGTGCTCGTCGGTGGCGCAGATGTAGAGCACCTCGTTGCCGCGCTGGCGCAGGTACCGCGAGTACACGTCGGCCGGGAGCATCGAGCCGACCATGTTGCCCAGGTGCTTGATGCCGTTGATGTACGGAAGCGCACTGGTCACGAGGTGGCGGGTCATTCCGGGATGCTCCTAAACCGGTTGCGGTGAGGCTGCGCGCCCGCGGGCGCGGAAACCGTCCGCGACGCCGCGCGGCCACCGCCGTCCGTCCCCGCTGGGGACCACCGCACCGGCGCTCTGCGCGCGTCGCGAACCAGCGCACATCCTACCGGCAGCGCCCGGGCAGCCCCGGGCGCGGTGCTCGCGGCGGGCGACCCGGCCGCGCGGGGACGTGGTCAAATGGCGGGGTGGGTGAGCAGCAGGGGGAAGGCAAGCGGCGCCGGATCCGGAATCCGGAGTGGACGCGCCAGGCGATCATCGACGCGCTGCTCTCCGCGATCAACGAGGGGCAGTACGCGCCGACGGCCCGGGACGTCGCCCAGCGGGCGGGGGTGTCGGAGCGCAGCGTGTTCACCCACTTCCGGGACTTCGACGACCTCCGGGCGGCCGCCGCGCGGCACCAGCGCAGCCGGATCCGCGCCGCGCTGGTGCCGATCTCCCCGGCGCTGCCGCTGACCGAGCGGGTGGATCTGGTGCTGGCGCAGCGGGAGGTGGTGTTCGGGCTGATGGCCCGCGTGCGCGTGGTGGTGCTCTGGCACCTTCCGGAGGGCCCTCCGCTGGACATCGACGACATGCTGCGCGGGCAGCTCGCCGAGGCGTTCGCGGCCGAGCTGGCGGTCAGCGACGACGCCGAGCAGCTGCTGGACGCGCTGGAGATCGTGTCCGGCTGGGCGCTGCGCTTCCCGCTGCAGGTGCAGCGGCAGCGCGATCCCGCGCGGGTGACCGGCGCCGCGCGCCGCGCGATGCTCGCCCTGCTCACCGCGTGAGCGGGCGACGGCCCGCGAACACCGGGCCGTCGCCCCTGCTCAGCCCGGCACCCGGTCGAGTTCCGCGAGTGCTTCGTCCCAGGGCCGGGGCTCGGCGACCAGCGCCCGCAGCGCCCGAGCCGGCTTCGGCGGCACCCCGATCGTGAGCGCCCCGCGGGCCGAATTCCCGCGCCGGTACAGCGCCGCGACCTTCGGCGACCCCGGGTCGGCGTCGTCGAGCACGCGCAACCGCACCTCGTCCGGCTCGCCCAGGTCGCCGAACGCCTGGATCTTGAACCGGTACTGGTCGGACCAGAAGTACGGCACGGGGGCGAACGGGGTCCGCTCCCCGAAGCGTTCCGGCGCCAGTTCGGCCAGCAGGTTCCGCGCGGCCGCCATGCCCTGCTCGGTGGCGTTCATCCGGTGCTCCACCCGGACCTCGCGGCCGAGCACCGGGTGCGGCCAGCGAGCCACGTCCCCGGCCGCGTAGACGCCGGGCGCCGCCGAGCAGAACTCGTCGCAGCCGACGCCGTCGGCGAGGTCCAGTCCGCTGCCCGCCAGCCAGCCCACCGCTGGTGCGGAGCCGATCGCGACCAGCACCGCGTCCCCGGTGATCTCCTCACCTCCGCTCAGCCGGACCCCGCGCGTCCGTCCCCCGTCGTGGAGCAGCCCGGCGACGGACTCACCGAGCCGCAGCTCGACGCCGTGCGCCCGGTGGGCGGCGGCCAGCACCGCGCCCGCCTCGGCACCGACTGCTCGTTCCATCGGCACCGCTTCCGGGGCGACGAGGACGACCTCGTGCCCGAGATCCCGGGCGACGGCGGCCACCTCGACGCCGAGCACACCGGCACCGACCACCACCAGCCGCCGCCCGGGGGAGGCCAGCGGTGCCCGCAGCGCCAGCGCGTCGTCGAGGGTGCGCAGCACGTGCGCGCCTGGTCCCTGCTCGGGCAACGCGCGGGCCGCGACGCCGGTCGCGATGACCACGCCGTCGCACTCCAGCGCCTCCCCGCCGAGCAGCACCCGCCGGTTCGCCACGTCCAGCCCGGTCGCGCGGGTGCCCAACCGCAGGTCGAGGTCGAGTCCGTCGAGCGCGTCGACGGCCCGCAGCTCGGCGCGCTCCGGTGCCCACGCGCCCGACAGGACCTGCTTGGACAGCGGCGGCCGGTCGTAGGGCCGGTGCGGTTCGGCGCCGATCAGCGAGATCGCCCCGTCCCAGCCGCTGCGGCGCAGCTGCTCGGCCGCGGTGAGCCCGGCGGCGGACGCGCCGATCACCGCGATGCGCGCGGCGCTCATCCGCCGACCCGCGCGGCCGGGCGCCGCCGGTCGAACGCGCGCCGATCGGTCGGGGGAGCGCTGTCCAGCGGCACCGCGGTGCCGCCCTCGTCGATGGTGATCTCCATGCTCCCTCTCTACCCGCCGCGGGTTCCGGCGTCACCAGCCGCCGCCCCGGGCGGGCGCAAACCCGACCCGCCGCCCGGCCGCGCGGGGGCGTCGGTCAGCGGTCGTAGCGGCCGGACCGGAGGGCGGCGAGGAAGTCCGCCCACTGGCGCGGGCCGGCGAGCAGCACTCCGCCGCGGCGGTGCTTGCTGTCGCGGATCGCCACGCCCCCGCCCGCGCGGCCGATCTCGACGCAGTTGCCGTTGGGGTGGGTGTAGGTCGAGGTGCGCCAGCCGGGGACGGGGTCGCTCATGCCGCTGCCTCCAGTCGGCCCGCGGTCCGCTCGATGAGGTCGGCCGTCTCCGCCGGGCTCAGCGCCAGCTCGGTGATGCGCCGCACGGCGTGCCGGTAGGCGCGCACGTCGTCATCGTCGGGCACGAAGGCGCCCGAGCTGTAGTGCTCGAAGTGCACGACCGCGGGCGCGTCGGGGAAGTCGTAGAGCACGAACGGCCCCGCGAGCCCGGGATGCCACCCGATGCGCGGTGGCACCACCTGGACGGTGATGTTGTCCCGCTCCGCCAGCACCAGCAGCCACCGGAGCTGATCGCGCATCACCTCAGCGCCGCCGATGCCGTCGAACAGCGAATCCTCGCCGATCAGCGCGGTGAAGCTCGCCGGGGACGGGCCCGTGACGACCTCGCGGCGCCGGGTGCGGACCGCGACGCGGCGCTCCGCCTCGCGCGGCGCCAGCCCGCCCGCCGCGCACACCGCGCGGGCGTACTCGGAGGTCTGCAACAGCCCGGGGATCGCCATCGGTGCCCACTCGACGATGGCGGAGGCCGAGCGCTCGCACTCCACCGCCCCGGCGAGCTGCTGCGGGATGCCGGGCATCCCGACGGTGAGCCAGTTCGGTTCGCCCGCGTGCCTGGCCAGGTCCAGCAGCCGCCGCCGCTCCGGGCCGGTGACCCCGGCCACGGCCAGCAGCGAGGCGACGTCCTCCGCCGCGGGCACCCGCCTGCCGGTCTCCCAGTGCGAGACGGTTCCGTGGCTCAGGCCCAGCCGCTTGCTCAGCTCGCGGCCGCTGATCCCGGAGTCCTCCCGCACGGAGCGGATCGCGGCGGCGAGGGCGCGGGCGCGGGGCGTGATCCCGCCGGTGTCCACAGGCATGGAGCGGATCGTAGCCAGCGGGAGGGGCGCGGAGCGTGCGCTGAAACGGGGAACGGCGGGGGCATCCGAGGGAACGCCGGGCGCGGTTCCTCCTCCCGTTCCAACGTACAGCGCACCAGGGGGCTTGCGGCAAGACCCCAGCGGTGGCGCACAATCGCCGATCGAACCCGTGACCTGCGCGCCTGGGGGAGTCGAGCGCGCGGGAGGATCCGGCATCCGCGCGCCCGCACGGCCGCGCGGCCGGTCCGGGTGGGATCCACCACCGCTCAGCGCTGCGAAAAGAACGTGTCCATTCAGGGGTATGACGAGGAACTGCGGTCCGAGCGCGAGCACGTCGCCGGGCTCTACGCGCGGCTCGACGCCGAGCGCGCGCGGGTGCGGCAGCGGTTCGCCGGGGCGCTGGCCGACCACGGCGGCACCGCCGTCGAGCGCGACGTGGAGGTGCGGTCGCTGGCCCGCGAGGCGAAGCGGCTGGACGTGGCCGACCACGGGTTGTGCTTCGGCAGGCTCGACGCCATCACGGGCGAGCGCAGCTACATCGGCCGCATCGGGCTGTTCGACGAGGACGACGACTACGAGCCGGTGCTGCTGGACTGGCGCGCCCCGGCGTCCCGGCCGTTCTACGTGGCCACCGGGGCGAACCCGGAGAACGTGCGGCGGCGCCGCCAGTTCCACAGCAGCGGCCGGCACGTCGTCGAGTTCACCGACGAGCTGCTCGGGCGGCCGGACGGGGCGGAGCACGGGGACGCGGCGCTGCTCGCGGCGGTGAACGCACCGCGCGGCGAGGGGATGCGCGACATCGTGGCCACCATCCAGGCCGAGCAGGACGACATCATCCGGCTCGACCACCCCGGCGTGCTCGTGATCGAGGGCGGCCCGGGAACCGGCAAGACGGTGGTGGCGCTGCACCGCGTCGCCTACCTGCTCTACACCCAGCGGGAGCGGATGGAGCGCCACGGCGTGCTCGTCGTCGGCCCCAACCCCGCGTTCCTCGACCACATCGGGCGGGTGCTGCCCGCGCTGGGCGAGTCGGAGGTGGTGTTCGCCACGGCCGGAGGCCTGCTGCCGGGACTGCGCGCCACCGCCGAGGACGCCCCGGACGTCGCGCGGATCAAGGGATCGCTCGCGATGCCGGAGGTGCTGGCGGCGGCGGTCGCCGCGCACCAGCGGCTGCCGGAGGAGCCGCTGCCGGTGCGGTTGGGCGGCGCGGAGCAGCGGATCACCGCGGACGTCGCGGAGTGGGCGCGGGAGGAGGCGCGGGCGTCCGGGCTCCCGCACAACGAGGCCCGCGCCGTGTTCGCGGAGATCATCACCTACGTGCTCAGCGAACGGGCGATCTCCCGGATCGGGCGCGGCTGGCTGGGATCCGAGGACCGGCCGGCGCGGGCGAAGCTGAAGGCCGAGCTGCTCGCCGAGCTCGCCGGCGACGAGCAGTTCACCGCCGCGCTCGACGCGCTGTGGCCGGTGCTGACGCCCGAGGCCGTGCTCGACGGGTTGTGCTCCAGCCCGGAGCGGCTGCGGGCCGCGGGCGCCGATCCGTCGCTGCTGCGCGCCGCCGGTGCGGGGTGGACGGTCTCGGACGTCCCGCTGCTCGACGAGCTCGTCGACCTGCTCGGCAGGGACAAGGCCGCCGAGGAGCGGGCCGCGCGCGCCGCCGACCGGGAGCGGGCCGCCGAGGCCGCGTACGCGGCCGAGGTGATGGACCAGCTCACCGGCCGCCAGGACTCGATGGACGACGAGGACCACCTCTACGCCACCGACCTGCTGCACGCCGAGGACCTGGCGGAGCGCTTCGGCGAGCACGACACCCGCGTGCTGGCCGAGCGCGCCGCCGCCGACCGGGACTGGACCTACCGGCACGTGGTGGTCGACGAGGCGCAGGAGCTCTCCGCGATGGACTGGCGGGTGCTGATGCGGCGGTGCCCGGCGCGCTCGTTCACCGTCGTCGGCGACCTCGCGCAGCGCCGCTCGGAGGCCGGGGCGCGCTCCTGGGGCGAGATGCTGGAGCCGCACGTGCCGGGCCGGTGGGAGTACCGCTCGCTCGCGGTGAACTACCGGACCCCGGCGGAGATCATGGCGGTGGCGGGCGAGCTGCTCGCCGAGTTCGCCCCCGCCAGCACGCCCCCGGAGTCGGTCCGCTCCTGCGGGGTGCGGCCCTGGGCGCGGCGGGTCGCGGACGGGGAACTGGCGGCGGCGGTCGAGGAGTTCACCCGGGAGGAAGCCGAACGCGAAGGCACCAGCGTCGTGATCGGGCCCCCGGAGGTGCCCGGCGCGGTGCCCGCCTCGGCGACCAAGGGCCTGGAGTTCGACGCGGTCCTGGTGGTGGAGCCCGAGCGGATCCTCGCCGAGGGGCCGCGCGGCGCCTCGGAGCTCTACGTCGCGCTCACCCGCGCCACGCAGCGGCTCGGCGTGCTGCACCGCGAGCCCCTGTCCCGGGCCCTGTCCGGCCTGGCCGCGGTGGAGCCCGCGAGCTAGTCGATCAGGTGGTCCTCGCCGCGGGCTGGGCGAGGGCCACCACCGCGGCCACCGCGAGGACGCCGACGGACATGAGCAGGCCCGCGGTGATCCCGCCGCCGTCGGACAGCGCCCCCGCCAGCACCGGCCCGGCGCACTGCCCGGCGGCGAACACCGCGGTGAGCGCGCCGATCGCGCCCGCCCACCGGTGCGGCGGCAGCGCGTTGCGGGCGGTGGTGGTCACCGCCGTGACCACCGACAGGAACGAGCACCCGAACAGCACCGCCGAGGCGAACTCGGCCAGCACGCCGGTGGACAGCAGCGGCAGCCCGGCTCCCGCCGCGAGCACCACCAGCAGCACCGCCAGCGCCCGCCCTCCGCGCCACCGCGCCAGCATCGGCCCCCACGCGAATCCACCCGCGATGGCCGAGGCGCCCAGCAACGACCAGAACGCCGAGATCTCCCCGGAGCTCGCGCCGCGCGCCTCCAGGTAGGCGCCGATGAAGGTCATGTACGCGATGTAGCCGACGCCGAACAGCCCGTAGGCGGCCAGGGTCGCGAGCAGCGGGCCCGGGGAGAAGCGCTCCCCGTCCGGCGCGGGCGGCGGCACCGGGGTGCGGCGCGCGGCGGGCAGCACCAGCAGCACCGAGGCGGTGGCCAGCAGCCCCAGCACCACCCAGCCCCAGCGCCAGGCGCTCTCCGGCGGGGCGCCGTGCAGCACCGGCGGCAGCGCCAGGCCGGACAGCAGCACGCCGAGACCGCCGCCGCTGAAGTAGATCCCCAGCAGCACCGCGGGCCGCCCGCCCGTGCTGCCCTGGCCGAACCGGGTGGCCAGCACGCCGCCGATGACGAAGGCCACCGCCCCGGAGGTGCCGGTCAGCAGCCGCAGCGCGAACAGCACCACCACGTTCCCGGTGCTGGCCGAGGCCAGCATGAGCAGTCCCGTCGCGATCAGCCCCCCGAGGAACAGCCGCCTCGGGTGCGCGCGGCGGCCGAGCGGTGCCGCCAGCAGCGCGCCGAGCAGGTAGCCGAGCGCGTTCGCGGTGTTCATCAGGCCCGCCGTGGCGAACGACCAGTCCAGCGCGCTGCTCATCGAGGGCAGCAGCAGGCCGTAGGCGAACCGGCCGAGTCCCTGCGCCGAGCACGAGCCGAGCGCCAGCCCGAACGCCACCAGCACGTCGATCGCGAACGGCCGCACCGCCCGAGGGGCGGGCGGGGAGAGCTCGGGATCCCGGGTCATCGGCGCCTCCGTTCCGCACCCAGCTGACCAGCCGGCGCGGCCCGAATCCACCCGACGTGCCCACCACCACCCCGAAACCGGACACCCCGGCACGCATCTCCGCGCGGCGAGCCGAACTCATCTCCGCTACCGGTCCGGGCGAAACGGTCGATCAGGGCGATTCGCCGAGCGTCGCGGAGATTTCGCGTGAAATCGTGCCTCCGGGCGCGGGAGAGGGCGCGATTTCTCGAGAAATCGCGTGCAGTTCTGCCGGGGCGTGGCGAGGTCCCACGAGATCGCGCCCTCCGAAGGCGCGATCTCGCGGGGCGGCTCGTCGATCAGGCCTTGCGGGGGCCGTCCTCCAGGTCGCCCTCGGCCTGGAGGTAGACCTCGTGCAGGGCGGCGAGGGTGTCCGGGTCCGGGGATTCCCACATCTTCCGGTTCGCCGCTTCCAGGAGGCGCTCGGTGATGCCGTGCAGCGCCCACGGGTTGGACTCGGTGAGGAACTTCTGGTTCTCCTCGTCCAGCACGTAGGTCTCGGCGAGCTTCTCGTACATCCAGTCGCCCACCACGCCGGTCGTGGCGTCGTAGCCGAACAGGTAGTCCACGGTGGCCGCCAGCTCGAACGCGCCCTTGTAGCCGTGCTTGCGCATCGCCGCGAGCCAGCGCGGGTTGACCACGCGGGCGCGGAACACCCGGGAGGTCTCCTCGGTCAGCGAGCGGGTGCGGATGGCGTCCGGGCGGCTGCTGTCGCCGATGTAGGCCGCCGGTGCCTTGCCGGTCAGCGCGCGCACCGTGGCGATCATGCCGCCGTGGTACTGGAAGTAGTCGTCGGAGTCGGCGATGTCGTGCTCGCGGGTGTCGACGTTCTTGGCCGCCACCGAGATCCGCTTGTAGGCCGATTCCATGTCGCCGCGCGCCTCGGTGCCGTCCAGGCCGCGCCCGTAGGCGTAACCGCCCCACACCGCGTAGACCTCGGCGAGGTCGGTGTCGTCGCGCCAGTTCTTGCTGTCCATCAACGGCAGCAGGCCCGCCCCGTACGCGCCGGGCTTGGAGCCGAAGACGCGGGTGGTGGCTCGCCGCTCGTCGCCGTGCTCGGCGAGGTCCGCCTGGGCGTGGGCGCGCACGAAGTTCCGCTCGTGCGGCTCGTCGAGCCCGGCCACCTGCCGCACCGCGTCGTCGAGCAGCGTGACCACGTGGGGGAACGCGTCCCGGAAGAATCCGCTGATCCGCACGGTCACGTCGACCCGGGGGCGGCCCAGCTCCTCCAGCGGGATCACTTCGAGCCCGTTGACCCGCCGCGAGGCCTCGTCCCAGGTGGGCCGCACGCCCAGCAGCGCCAGCACCTCCGCGATGTCGTCGCCGGAGGTGCGCATCGCCGAGGTGCCCCACACCGACAGGCCCACCGAGCGGGGGTACTCGCCGGTGTCGGCGAGGTAGCGCTCCAGCAGCGAGTCCGCGATGGCGTGGCCGGTCTCCCAGGCGAGCCTGCTGGGCACCGCCTTCGGGTCCACCGAGTAGAAGTTCCGGCCCGTCGGCAGCACGTTGATCAGCCCGCGCAGCGGGGAACCGCTGGGACCGGCCGGGACGTAGCCGCCGTCGAGGGCGTGCAGCGTCGCGGTCATCTCGTCGGTGGTCGAGTCCAGCCGGGGGACCACCTCGGTGACGGCGAACTCCAGCACCCGCACCACGTCGTCCGGCGCCTCGCCGAGGACCGAGCGGCTCACCTCGGGCACCGCGCCGAGCTCCCAGCCGCGCTCCTCCATCCCGGCGACGAGGTCGTGCGCGGTCCGCTCCACGTCGTCCACGGCGCCGCGGGCGGTGCTGCCGTCCTCGGCCATGCCCAGCGCCTCCCGCAGCCCGGGCAGGGCGCCGCTGCGCCCGCCCCAGACCTGCCGGGCGCGCAGCATGGCCAGCACCAGGTTCACCCGCGCCTCACCGGCCGGGGCGTCGCCGAGCACGTGCAGCCCGTCGCGGATCTGCGCGTCCTTGATCTCGCAGAGCCAGCCGTCGACGTGCAGCAGCATGTCGTCGAACTCGGCCTCGTGCGGGCGCTCGTCCAGCCCGAGGTCGTGGTCCAGCTTCGCGGCCTGCATCAGCGTCCAGATCTGGCTGCGGATCGCGGGCAGCTTCGCCGGGTCCATCGCGGAGATCTGCGCGTGCTCGTCGAGCAGCTGCTCCAGCCGCGCGATGTCGCCGTAGCTCTCCGCCCGCGCCATCGGCGGCACCAGGTGGTCCACGAGCGTGGCGTGCACCCGGCGCTTCGCCTGGGTGCCCTCACCGGGGTCGTTGACCAGGAACGGGTACACCAGCGGCAGGTCGGCCAGCGCCGCGTCCGGCGCGCAGGAGGCCGACAGGCCCGCGGTCTTGCCGGGCAGCCACTCCAGGTTGCCGTGCTTGCCCAGGTGCACCATCGCGTGCGCGCCGAACTCGTCGGTCATCCAGCGGTAGGCCGCGAGGTAGTGGTGGCTCGGCGGCAGGTCCGGGTCGTGGTAGATCGCGATCGGGTTCTCGCCGAAGCCGCGCGGCGGCTGCACCACGACCACCACGTTGCCCGCGCGCAGCGCCGCGAGCACGATCTCGCCGTCCGGGTCGTGCGAGCGGTCCACGAACTGCTCGCCCGGCGGCGGCCCCCAGTGCCGCTCGACGCTGTCCCGCAGGTCCTGCGGCAGGGTGGCGAACCAGTCGGCGTAGCGCTTCGCTGGGATGCGCACCGGGTTGCCGGACAGCTGCTCCTCGGTCAGCCAGTCCGGGTCCTGGCCCCCGGCGGCGATCAGCGCGTGCACCAGCGCGTCGCCGTCCTGCGCGGCGACGCCGGGCAGCGCGTCCGGGCCGTCCTCGGGGCCGATGTCGTACCCGGCTTCGCGGAGGCGCTGGAGCAGGCCCACCGCGCTGGCCGGGGTGTCGAGCCCGACCGCGTTGCCGATGCGGGAGTGCTTCGTCGGGTAGGCCGAGAGCATCAGCACCAGCCGCTTGTCGGCGGCCGGGACGTGCCGCAGCCGCGCGTGCTTCACGGCGATGCCCGCGACGCGCGCGGTGCGCTCCGGATCGGCCACGTACACCGGGAGGCCCTCGGAGTCGTTCTCCTTGAACGAGAACGGCACCGTGATCAGCCTGCCGTCGAACTCCGGCACCGCCACCTGGGTGGCCATGTCCAGCGGGGACAGGCCCTCGTCGTTGTCCGCCCAGGCCGCGCGGCTGGAGGTGAGCGTGAGCCCCTGCAGGATCGGCACGTCCAGCGCAGCCAGCGCCCCCACGTCCCACGCCTCGTCGTCACCCCCGGCCGAGGCGGTCGCGGGCTTCGTGCCGCCCGCCGCCAGCACCGTCACGATCAGCGCGTCCGCCTCGCGCAGCGTCTCCAGCAGGCCGGGCTCGGGGGCGCGCAGCGACGCGCAGAACACCGGCAGGGCCTGGCCCCCGGCGTCCTCGATCGCCTCCGAGAGCGCGTGCGCGAACGCGGTGTTGCCCGCCATGTGGTGCGCGCGGTAGTAGAGCACCGCCACCTTCGGGCCCTCGGTGCGGCGCGGGGTGCGCTCCAGCGGGCCCCACTTCGGCGTCTCCACCGGTGGCTCGAAGCCGTGGCCGGTGAGCAGCACGGTGTCGGAGAGGAAGTGGAACAGCTGCGCGAGGTTGTCCGGCCCGCCCTGAGCCAGGTAGGCGTGGGCCTGCGCGCACACGCCGCCGGGGACCGTGGAGCACTCCATGAGTTCCGCGTCCGGGGCCTGCTCGCCGCCGAGGACCACGACCGGGCGCGGGCCCGCGAGCAGCGCGTCCAGGCCCTCCTCCCAGGCGCGGCGGCCGCCGAGCAGCCGCACCACCACGAGGTCCGCGTCCTCCAGCAGCGGCGGCAGGTCGTCCGCGCCGAGCCGCGCCGGGTTGCCGAGCCGGAAGTCCGCACCGCTGGCGCGTGCGCTGAGCAGATCGGTGTCCGATGTGGACAGCAGCAGGATCATGCGGCACGCTCCCGGCTGGGCAGGGACGCGGGCGTGCGGGCAGGACGCATGGTCAACCTTCCTCGGGGTCCTCGCCCCGGAGTCGTCGGCTGCCCGGTGTCGACCGGGCGGTGGCGGCGCGGAGTGTCCTGGCTCCCGGATCGTCGCTCGCCCCGGCCTTCCCACCCGCAGCTCGTGCGGGCAGTGACCTCGTGCGGAGTCCGCTCCCCGGTGACAGTGGCGGGACCGCGCCGGACTCGCACCGGCTTCCTCCACTCGTCGCCGCGGACCACTCTCCGCAACGGCGCGATCGTTCGTCAAGTGCGCTGGTGCGCCGCGGCAGGAGAGATCGCGCACTGGCCGATCGCGGGGCGGTGAGGTGCGTCGCGTTGTGCCGACGTGGCCCGGGCGGGCCGTAGTATCGACGACCGCCGGTGCGCGGCGAGATCCGCGCGCCATCCCGGAATCGCGCCGTGCGCTGCGGATTCCGGTTCCGATCGGACCACGACCAGAGCGGGGAGAGCCGTGCCGCGACGAGCCGAGCCCGACCGGTGCCCCGGGGCGCTGCGGGTGCACGAGGCCGCCGACGGCGGCCTGGCCCGGGTCCGCGTGCCCGGCGGCAGGCTCAGCGCGCGCCAGGTGCGGGCGGTGGCCGCGGCCGCCGAGCTGGGCGACGGCGGCTGGGAGCTCACCTCGCGGGCGAACCTCCAGGTGCGGGGCTTGGCGGCGAGCGCGGTGCCGGAGTTCGCGGCCCGGCTCGCCGAGTCGGGCCTGCTGCCCTCGCCGACGCACGAGCGGGTCCGCAACGTGATCGCCTCCCCGCACACCGGTTGCGACGAGCTCGCGGCGCTGGACGCGGGCGCGGTGGCCGTCGAGCTCGACGAGCTGTTGTGCGCCGAACCCGCGCTGGCGGAACTGCCGGGGCGCTTCCTGTTCACCGTCGACGACGGGCGGGGCGATGTCGCCGGGCTGGGCGCCGACGTCGGGCTGGTCCCGGCGGGGGGCGCGGTGGCCGTGCTGCTGTCCGGGGCGGACGAGGGGATCCGGGTCGCGGCCGCCGACGCGGCGCGGGCCGCCGTGCTGGCCGCCGGGGAGTTCCTCGTGGAGCGGGCGCGGCAGGGCGCGGCGAGCTGGCGGCTCGCCGAGCTCTCCGAGGGCACCGGCCGGGTCGCCGGGCGCCTGCGCGCCGCGCTCGGCTCCGCCGCGCTGGGGAGCACCGCGCCGGTGTCCGCCGTCGAGCCGATGCCGACGCACGCCGGGCTGGGCGCCCGGCACCGCCGCGACGGGCTGGTCTGCCTCGCGCTGGGCGCACCGCTGGGGCGGTGCGGCGCCGCGCAGGTGCGGGTGCTGGCCGAGCTGGGCCGGCCGCTGCGGCTCACCCCGTGGCGCGCCCTGCTGCTGCCGGACGTCCCCGAGACGGCCGCTCCGCGCCTGCTGTCCGAATTGGACGGAGCCGGATTCCTGGTGGACGCGGCGGATCCGCTCGCCGGGGTGACGTCCTGCGCCGGCAGCCCGGGTTGCGCGAAGTCCCTCGCGGACGTGCGCGCCGACGCCGCGCGCGTCGCGCGCCCGGGACCTCGGCCGGTGCACTGGGCCGGGTGCGAGCGCCGCTGCGGGCGCCCGGCGGGAGACGCGGTCCTGGTGCTGGCCACCGGGAGCGGTTACGAGGTCGGCGGAGCCCCCGCCGGCGAGGTGTCAGCCGCGCTGGACGCGGCACGGAGGGCAGTGTGAGCACCGAGAACGGCTACGACTACGTCCGGGACGGGGCGGAGATCTACCGCCGCTCCTTCGCCACCATCCGCGCGGAGGCCGAGCTCGACGGCGTGCCGCCGGACGTGGCGGGAGTGGCGGTCCGCATGATCCACGCCTGCGGGATGGTGGACCTGGTGCGCGACCTCGCCTGGTCGACGGGAGCGGTCGCCGCCGCCCGCGCCGCGCTGCGCTCCGGGGCGCCGGTGCTCTGCGATGCCGCGATGGTCGCCGCCGGGATCACCCGGCGCAGGCTGCCCGCGGACAACGAGATCGTCTGCACCCTCGGCGACCCCGGGGTTCCGGAGCTGGCCGAGCGGCTGGGCACCACCCGCAGCGCGGCGGCGATGGAGCTGTGGCGGGACCGGCTGGAGGGCTCGGTGGTGGCCGTCGGCAACGCCCCGACCTCGCTGTTCCGGCTGCTGGAGATGGTCGACGCGGGCGCGGGCAGGCCCGCCGCCGTGCTCGGCCTGCCCGTCGGGTTCATCGGCGCCGCCGAGTCCAAGCAGGCCCTGGCCGACCACCCCGCGCTGGAGCACCTGGTGGTGCTGGGCCGCCGGGGCGGCAGCGCGATGGCCGTGGCGGCCGTCAACGCGATCGCGAGCGAACAGGAGTGAGCAGCACCGTGGAGCAGGCAGGCAGGTTGTTCGGCGTCGGGCTCGGCCCGGGGGACCCGGAGCTGGTCACCGTGAAGGCCGCGCGGCTGATCGGCGAGGCCGAGGTGATCGCCTATCACAGCGCCCGGCACGGCCGCAGCATCGCCCGCTCCGTCGCCGAGCCCTACCTGCGGGAGGGGCAGCTGGAGGAGCCGCTGGTCTACCCGGTGACGACGGAGACCACCGACCACCCGGGCGGCTACCAGGGCGCGATCGACGAGTTCTACGCCGAGGCCGCCGAACGCCTCGCCGCGCACCTGGCCGCCGGGCGGACCGTGGCGCTGCTGTGCGAGGGCGACCCGTTCTTCTACGGCTCCTACATGCACATGCACAAGCGGCTGGTGGGCCGCTTCGAGGTCGCGGCGATCCCGGGCGTCACCTCGGTGAGCGGGGCCGCGGCCGAGCTGGGCCGGCCGCTGGCCGAGCGGGACGAGGTGCTCACCGTGCTGCCGGGCACCCTCGACCCCGAGGTGCTGGCGGAGAAGCTGGCGGGCACCGACGCGGCCGCCGTGATGAAGCTCGGCCGCACCTTCGAGGGCGTCAGGGCCGCCTTCGAGAAGGCGGGCCGGCTGGACGAGGCGTACCTGGCCGAGCGCGCCACCACCGAGCGGCAGCGGCTGCTGCCGCTGGCCGAGGTGGATCCGGAGTCGGTGCCGTACTTCTCGCTGGCGCTGCTGCCCAGCCCGGTGAACGCCGGCAGCCCGGTGAACCTGACCGACGCCGCCGGCGCCCCGCTGGAGCGGGAGCGCGCCGCCCCCGTCGCGGGGGAGCGGACCGGGGCGGGGGAGGTCGTGGTCGTCGGCCTCGGGCCCGCCGGTCCGCAGTGGACCACGCCGGAGGTGCACACCGCCGTGGCCGCCGCCGACGAGCTCATCGGCTACGGCCCCTACCTGGACCGGCTGCCGGCGAACCCGAGGCAGCGCAAGCACGCCTCGGACAACCGCGTGGAGGCCGAGCGCGCCGAGTTCGCCCTGGACCTGGCCCGGCGCGGCTCCCGGGTCGTGGTGGTGTCCTCCGGTGACCCGGGCGTGTTCGCGATGGCCAGCGCCGTGCTGGAGGTCGCGGCCGAGGATCGCTTCGCCGGGGTGCCGGTGCGGGTGCTGCCCGGGCTCACCGCGGCGCAGGCCGTGGCCTCCCGGGTCGGGGCGCCGCTGGGGCACGACTTCTGCGTGCTGTCCCTGTCGGACCGGCTCAAGCCCTGGGAGGTCATCCGCGAGCGGCTGGTCGCGGCGGCGCGGGCCGACCTGGTGCTGGCGATCTACAACCCCGCCTCGCGCAGCCGCACCTGGCAGGTCGGCGCCGCCCGGGACGCGCTGCTCGAACACCGCGCGCCGGAGACGCCGGTGGTGATCGGCCGGGACGTGGGCGGGCCGGCGGAATCGGTCCGGGTCGTGCCGCTGGCCGAGCTCGATCCGTCCGATGTGGACATGCGCTGCCTGCTGCTGGTCGGGTCGTCCACGACCCGCGCGGTCGGCGGGAGGGTCTTCACGCCGCGCCGCTACCCGGCATGACGCACCCACCGCACGGCCGCGTCGACCTGCTCCACCGTCGGCACCCCGGGCTCCGGGGGCCGCTGCACGACGACGACCCGCACGCCGAGCTCGCGGGCGGCGTCGAGCTTCGGCCGGGTCATCGGGCCGCCGCTGTTCTTGGTCACCAGCACGTCGATCCGGTGCTCGCGCAGCAGGGCCCGCTCGGCGTCGAGCCCGAACGGCCCGCGCGCCAGCACCGTCGCGGCGCGCGGCGGCAGCGGTGGATCCGGCGGGTCGACGGCGCGCAGCAGGAACCACAGGTCGAGGTGCGCGAACCGGGCGACGCCCTGGCGCCCGGTGCTGAGGAAGATCCGCTCGCCGAGGCCGGGCAGCGCGGCGGCCGCCTCGTCCAGCGAACCGGCCAGGTGCCAGTCCGGTTCGGGCTCCCACGCGGGCCTGCGCAGCACCAGCAGCGGGACGCCCGAGGTGGCGCAGGCCGCGACCGCGTGCGCGGTCATCGCGGCGGCGAAGGGGTGCGTCGCGTCCACCACGGCCGCGATGCCCTCGGCCGAGAGCCAGGCCGCCAGTCCGTCCGCGCCGCCGAAGCCGCCGATCCGCACCTCGCCCTCGGGCAGCCGCGGATCCCGCACCCGGCCGGCCAGCGAAGAGATCACCCGCACCCCCGGCTCCGCGCCGAGCCGCGCCGCGAGCTCCCGGGCCTCGCCGGTGCCGCCCAGCACCAGGACCCGCCGCACCCCGGTCGCGTCGCCGCCGCTCATGCGTGCACCCTTTCACGGTGAAGGAGGGCGCATCATGACCGGTCAGGACGGCCCCGCCCTGCGCTACGGCTGGACGACGGGCGCCTGCGCCACCGCGTGCACCGCCGCCGCCTACACCGCGCTGCTGACCGGGACCTTCCCCGACCCGGTGGAGATCCTGCTGCCGAAGGGGCACCGGCCGTCGTTCGCCCTCGCCCGGGAACGCCTCGACGCGGACGCGGCGATGGCGGGCATCGTCAAGGACGCGGGCGACGACCCGGACGTCACGCACGGCGCCGTGGTCGCGGTGACGGTGCGGGCAGCCGACCCCGGGGCGGGCGTGGTGTTCCGCGCCGGGCCCGGCGTCGGCACCGTCACCAAGCCGGGACTGCCGTTGCCGGTGGGCGAACCGGCCATCAACCCCGTGCCGCGCAGGCTGATCCGCGAGGTCGTCGAGCGCGTCGCGGCCGAGCTCGGCGGGACCGGGGACGTGGTGGTGGAGATCTCCGTGGAGGGTGGCGAGGAGCTGGCCCGGCACACCTGGAACCCGCGGCTGGGCATCCTCGGCGGGTTGTCCATCCTCGGCACCACCGGGGTCGTGGTGCCGTACTCCTGCGCGGCGTGGATCGACAGCATCCGGCGCGGGGTGGACGTGGCCCGCGCGGAAGGCCTCGCGCACGTGGCGGGCTGCACCGGCAGCACCTCGGAGAAACTGGTGGAGGACCGCTACGGCCTCGCTCCGGAGGCGCTGCTGGACATGGGCGACTTCGCCGGGGCGGTGCTGAAGTACCTGCGCCGCCACCCCGTGCCGCGCCTGACCATCGCGGGCGGCATCGGCAAGCTCGCCAAGCTCGCCGACGGGCACCTGGACCTGCACTCGAAGCGCTCGCAGGTGAACTTCGGCCTGCTGGCGGGCATCGTGGCCGGGGCGGGCGGCGCGGCGGAGCTCGTGGAGCGGGTGCGCGGGGCCAACACCGCGCTGGACGCGCTGAACCGGTGCCAGGAAGCGGGCCTCCCGCTGGGCGACCTCGTCGCCGCCCGCGCCCGCGACTTCTCCCTGAGCACCCTGCGCGGCGCACCGATCGACGTCGAGGTCCTGGTCATCGACCGGGCGGGCACCCTCGTCGGCCACGCCCCCTTCCCGGGAACCTGACGGGGCGATCTCGGCGAACTCGTTGTGCGTCGATCACCGCGGTGGTGGGATCGGACGGTGGACCTTCCTCCGTACCTCCAGCCGTTCGTGCTCGCTCCGCCCGAGATCCAGCCGGAGCGGGACGGTGCCCTCGACGTCTACCGCCCGGCGGGGAAGACCGGCGGGCCGCTGCCGGTGATCGTGTTCGTGCCCGGCGGACCCGTTCCGCCGGACCTGCGGCCGAGGCCGCGGGAGTGGCCCGTGTTCCGCGGCTACGGATCGCTGGCCGCGAGCAGCGGCGCCGTCGGGGTCGTGGTCGACCACCCGCTGCGCTCGACCACCGACTACCCCCTCGCGGCGGACGCGATCACCGCTGCGGCGGACCGGGCGCGCGGCCTGCCCGGGGTGGACTCCGGCCGGGTGGCGCTGTGGTTCTTCTCCGGTGCGGGACTGCTGACGACCGGGTGGATCGGCGCGGCGCCCGACTGGCTGCGCTGCGTCGCGACGAGCTACCCGGTGCTGGTTCCGCCGCCGGGCTGGGAGGTCGATCCCCGGTTCCGGCCGGTGGAGTCGCTGGCCGCGGCGGGTTCGCCGCCGCTCCTGCTGACCAGGGCCGGACGGGAGGATCCCGGCCTCGCGGCCGGGGTCGCCGACTTCGTCGCCGAGGCGGGCAGGCGCGGTGCGGACCTCGACGTGATCGACGTGCCGCACGGCCGTCACTCCTTCGACGTCCTCGACCACGATCCGAGCTCCCGCGCCGCCGTGACGCAGGCGATGGCCTGGACGATGCGGAAGTTGAACCGCTGACCGGGATCGCGGCGGGGACGACCCGGGCGAACGCCGCGTCGATCCCGCACCGCGCTCCCGCCACCGGAGCCGTCGTCCCGCGAGCGGCCGAGCCGCGCGGCTCCGCACCCGGACCCGGTGCGCCGGTACCACCGGGCGGAGGCGCCGGGCCGGGGGCCTCCGCGGTCAGGCCGCGTCGTCGAGCAGCCGCCGCGAGACCTCCCAGAGCCGTTCGGCGGCCTCCGGGTCCAGCGCCCACCGCCGGACCCCGCCGCCCACGGGAGTCGTCTCGGCGTCGTCGGCGATGACCGGGGACTCCGCGCAGTCCTCCAGGTACTTGCCGCCGACCTCCGCGAACTCGGGGGACAGGGCCGCGACGAGCGTGGTCGCGGCGCCCTGCTGCGGGGTCTTGAGCACCGGGTCCCGGGACCACTCGGCGCGGACCTCAGCCGGGACGTGTCGCTGGAGGTTGGTCATGATCCCGCCGGGCATCAGCGAGTTCGCGTAGATCCCGTCGCCGCTCCAGCGGCGGGTCGCCTCCACCGCGAACAGCGCGTTCGCGGTCTTGGACTGCCCGTAGGCGCTCCACGGGTCGTAGGGGCGGTGCTCGTAGTGCAGGTCGTCGAACACGACCGGCGAGGCGTGGTGACCGCTGGAGGACACCGCCACGATCCGCGCGCCCCCGGCCTCGGCGAGCGCGTCGTGCAGGCCGGTGGCCAGCTCGAAGTGGCCCAGGTGGTTGGTGGCGAACTGCCGTTCCCAGCCTTCGGGGGTGCGCCGGAGCTCCGGCACCGCCATCACCCCGGCGTTGTTGATCAGGAGGTGCAGCGGGCCGCGCCACGCCGCGGCGAACCGGCGCACGCCACCGAGGTCGAGGAGGTCGAGCTCGGCGACCCGGACCTCGGCGCCGGTGGTCGCCGCGACGTCCTCGGCGGCGGCGCGCCCCGCGACCGGGTCGCGGACGACGATGGTGACCTCCGCTCCGGCGCGGGCGAGGGCGCGCGCCGTTTCGACGCCGATCCCGGAGGCGGCCCCGGTGATGACCGCGCGCTTGCCGGTGAGGTCGTGCTCGGCGGCGACCTCGTCCGCCGTGGTGCTGAAGCCGTGAGGGGTGGTGATGAGGGACATGGGAACTCCTGCCAGACGTTGTTCTGGCAGTGTATGTCAAATGTGGCAGTGACTGTCAACTTTGGCGTCGACTGTCATTTCGCGGGCGGTGCTCCCGTCGTCGCCGAGGACGCCAGCCGGAACAGCTCGTGCAGGTCATCGGTTCCGCCCCGGGAGGCCCAGTGCATCAGGCTCGCGTGGAACGTCGCCAACGCCGACTCCAGGATCGCGCCGGCCAGCAGCTCCGGGTGCGGGGTGCCGCCCAGGCGGCGCAGGGTCTCGGGCCGCAGCAGCTCCACCCACACCCGCTGCTTCTCCTGGTGCTTCGCCGCCAGCGACGGCTCGTTCAGCACGATCGTCGAGATGCCCAGCGCCGCCGGGTTCGCGACCACCATGCCGACGAAGTCCGCCAGCGCTCCGCGCACCGCCCGCACCGCGTCCTCCTCGGCCGGGCGCGCCTCCAGCGCGTCCCGCAGCACGACGCCGTACTCCACCGGGTCGCCGGTGACGACGTCCTCCTTGGTGGGGAAGTAGCGGAAGAAGCTGCGCGCCGAGATCCCGGCCTCGGCCGCGATCTGGTCGACCGTCGTGGCGTCGAAGCCCCGCTCCAGGAACAGCGCCATCGCCACGGACTCGATCTTGCGGCGGATCGCTTGCCGGGAGATCTCCCGCGTCGAGAGCCGTTCAGCCATGCGGGCAGCTTACGGCCTCGCCCAGGACGTTCCGGCCGCGCGGCGGGCACCCCGCGCGGGGCGCTCCACCACCGGGGAGCGGAGCGGACGAGCCGGTTCTGGTGCCGGGCCGCGAACCGGGAAGGCACCCGCACCGGGGAACCGAGCGGCACCGGTGCGCCTGCCCGGTGCCGGCTCGCGGCGTCCCGTCAGCTCCGGCAGCGGTTCGCCGAGTACAGGTGGCTGTCCGGGAACGCGGAGGCCGTCAGGACCTCGCCGACCACGACCACCGCGGTGCGGGTGATCCCGGCGGCGCGCACCGACCCGGCGATGTCGGCGAGATCGCCGCGCAGCACGACCTCGTCCTCCCGGCTCGCCCCGAACACCACCGCCACCGGGCAGTCCGCGCCGTAGTTCGGCACCAGCTGCTCGACCAGCGACTCGATCCGGTTCACCGCCAGGTGCAGCACCAGCGTCGCCCGGCTGCGGCCCAGCGTCGCCAGGTCCTCCCCCTCGGGCATCGGGGTGGCCTGGGCGGACGTGCGGGTGAGCACGACGGTCTGGCCGACGCCCGGCACGGTGAACTCGCGCCGCAGCGCCGCCGCGGCGGCGGCGAAGGCGGGCACCCCGGGCACCACGTCGTAGGGCACCCCGGCGGCGTCGAGGCGCCGCATCTGCTCGGCGACCGCGCTGAACACCGAGGGATCACCGGAGTGCAACCGCGCCACGTCCACGCCGGCCTCGTGCGCGGCGACCAGCTCGGCGAGGATCTCGTCCAGGTTCAGGTTCGCGGTGTCGACCAGCCGGGCGCCGTCGGGGCAGTGCGCCAGCAGCTCCACCGGGACGAGGCTGCCCGCGTACAGGCACACCGGGGAGGCGGCCAGCACGTCCCGGCCCCGCACGGTGATCAGGTCGGCGGCCCCGGGACCCGCGCCGATGAAGTGCACGGTCATCGCGCCACCGCCCACTGGGTGACCCGCATCGCGGGCCGCCACCCGGTGAAACCGCCCACCGGGGAGGCGTGCTCCGCCGCGATCCGCACCAGCTCACCGCCGCAGCGGGCGTACCAGTCCGCCACCAGCACCTCCGATTCGATCGTCACCGCGTTCACCACCAACCGGCCGCCGGGCCGCAGCGCCGCCCAGCAGCGCTCCAGCACCCCGGGGGCCGTGGCACCGCCGCCGACGAACACCGCGTCCGGCGCGGCCAGCTCCGCCAGCGCCTCCGGCGCGGCACCGACGACCACGTCGAGCCCCGGCACGCCGAGGGCCATCGCGTTCGCGGTGATGCGGGCCGCCCGGTCCTCGCGGTGCTCCACCGCGACCGCGCGGTTCGCCGGATCGCAGCGCATCCACTCGATCGCGATGCTACCGGCGCCCGCACCCACGTCCCACAGCAGTTCACCGGGCGTCGGAGCCAACCGGGCCAGCGTCAGCGCCCGCACATCGCGCTTGGTGAGCTGCCCGTCGTGCTGGAACGCCGAGTCCGGCAGGCCCGGCGTGCGGGGGAGGCGTTCGGCCTCCGGACCGGGGACGCACCGCACCGCGATGACGTTCAGCGCCGAGACCTCCGGGTGCGGCCAGTCCCCGGCCGTGGAGTCCACCCGGGACTCCGCCGCTGAACCGAGATCCCCCAGCACCGCCAGCTCGCTGGCGCCGAACCCGCGCGCCACCAGCAGCGCCGCCACCCGGGCGGGCGTGTGCGCGTCCGAGCTGAGCACGACCAGCCTCCTGCCCGGCTGGATCTCCGGGTGCAGCAGCTCGGGATGCCTGCCGACCAGGCTCACCACCGCCACGTCCTGCTCCGCCCAGCCCAGCCGCGCGCACGCCAGCGCCACCGAGGAGACGTGCGGCAGCACCCGCAGCCGCTCCGGGCCCAGCACCCGCGCGAGGGTGGCGCCGATGCCGTGGAACTGCGGATCACCGCTGGCCAGCACGCAGATCGCGCGACCGGAGTGCGCGGCGAACAGCTCCGGCAGCGCGGGCAGCAGCGGAGCGGGCCACGGCACCCGCTCGGCCGCTCCCGGCGGCACCAGGTCGAGCTGGCGACGGCTGCCGAACACGACCTCGGCCGCCTCCACGCGGCGCCGCGCCGCCGGGGACAGCCCGTCCCAGCCGTCCGCTCCGATGCCCACGACGTCGACCGGTTCCCGCTGCTCGCTCACCCCACCACCTCACCACGGGCGGGGCCCGCGGGCGGCCCGGGGTCGCGTGCTGCCGAAGCGCACCGGCACGCCCGGGGACCACAGCACGCTCACCGGATCAGCGTCGCCGACCGGCAGGCCCGCCGCCGCCAGCAGCTCGTCCGCGCACTCCAGCAGCTCCGCCCGGTGCAGCGGCCACGGCGGGTGCTCGTTGGGCAGGTAGCGGGTGCCGCCGTACCAGGGGACGTGCATCCCCCAGCGGGCGGTGAGGAAGTGCTCCAGCGGCGTCGGTTCCGCGATCCGCTCCCCGGGCCGCACGGCGATCTCGCTGCGCGGCCCGAAGGGCAGCCGGCGGCTCGTGTAGCGGACGACGCCCCCGGCGCGGCGCACCCGCATCGACGCCCAGACGTAGGGCAGCCGCAGCGCGAGCCGCGCCACCAGCACCGGCAGCAGCCTGGCCGCGTCCAGCGACCGGAACACCACGCCCCGGCGACCGGCCTCGTCCACCGAGTACAGCCGCACGTTGGTCTCCGCGAACGATCCCAGGTACGGCACTCCCAGCCCCGGCGCCGGGCCGACCCCGCGCATCCGGAACGGGACGAGTCCCGCGTGCGCACGGCCCTCGAACAGGTCCGGGCGGGTGCCGGCGGGCAGCAGCGGCGCGACGAGCTCCGGATCGACCTGCCAGTGCAGGAACGACAGCTCGCTCCAGGACTGCGCCAGCAGCGCGCGCCGCACCGGGCGCGGGGTGCTGGCGGACACGGGCTCCACGCGAGCCGAGGCTACCCGGCCGCTCGGGCTTGCCCCTGACGCGCGGGTCAGGGGTTAGCGTCCCCGCTCCGCCATCCCCGCAGGAAGGAAACCCGATGTCCCGCACGTCCCACGAGGTCCGCCTCACCGCCCTGCCCCCGGGCCTGCCCACCGCCCGGGACTTCACCGTCGTCGAGGTGGCCGCGCCCGAGCCGGGGCCGGGGGAGCTGCTGGTGCGCAACCTCGGGTTCCAGGTGTTCGGCGCGGCCCTCACCACGGCGCTCGGGCAGGACGTCGCCGGGTTCCCCGGCCTGCGCCCGGGCGGGGTACCGGTCGGCCCCGCGGTGGGGGAGGTCGTGACCGGTGGCGGCGGGTTCCGCTCCGGAGACCTCGTCTCGCACTTCGCGGGCTGGCGGGAGTTCGCCGCGGTGCCCGCGACCGGGTGCGCGCCGCTCGGCGACGCCCTGGACGATCCGCTGCTGCACCTCGCGCACGGCTGGACCGCGTACGCGGCGCTGACCCGGATCGCACCGGTGCGCCCCGGCGACGCGGTCTTCGTCAGCAACGCGGCCGGGGCCGTCGGCTCGCTGGCGGGGCGGATCGCCCGGCTGCTCGGCGCGGGCCGCGTGGTGGGCAGCGTCGGCTCGCCGGAGAAGGCGCGGCGGCTCGTCGCGGAGCTCGGCTACGACGCGGCCGTGCTGCGCGGCGAACCGCTGCCCGAGCAGCTCGCGGCGGCCGCCCCGGACGGGCTGGACGTGGTGCTCGACCTCGTCGGCGGGGAACAGCTGCGGGCCGCCGTCGACGCCTCCCGCCCGCACGCCCGGGTCGCGCTCACCGGGGCGCTCACCGCGCAGTACGCCACCGGTGGCGACCGGACGCGCGCGCCCGTGGAGCTCGACCTCGCGCAGCTGATCATCAAGAGCGTCCGGCTGGAGGCCTTCCGGGCCGACGACCACCCGGACGCCCTGGCGGAGTGGAACGAGCGCTTCGCGGCCTGGCTGCGCAGCGGGGAGATCGACTTCCCGCACACCCGGATCACCGGAATCGACCGGGCTCCGGGGGCGTTGGAGGACGTGCTGGCCGGGCGGCACGTGGGCGCCGTGCTGGTCCGGCTGTAGGACGGGCGGCGAGGAGGAACGCGGGTGCGCATCGGCGACGCGGCGGCAGCGGCGGGCACCACCCCGCGCACGCTCCGGTTCTACGAGCAGCGCGGCCTGCTCGATCCCGCTCCGCGCACCGCGACCGGGCAGCGCACCTACCGGCGGCGGGACGTCGCGCGGGTCCGGATCATCCGGCAGCTGCTGGGGCTCGGGCTCACGGTCGAGGACGTGGCCTCGCTGGCCGGGCACCTGCACCTCGTCGAGGGCGATGCGCTGCCCGAGCACGGCGTTCCGGCCGGAGCCGGGTGGGACGAGGAGGTGCTCCGGCGGGCCGGGCAGGTCGCGGGCGACCGCCTCGCGGCGCTGGACGCGGAGATCACCCGCCTCAGCGCCCTCCGCGACCACCTCGCCGCCTGCCACGCCCACGTCGAAGCCCTCGAACCCGCCCCGAGACCGCCCGGGGCGGCGGAGCGGGGACCGGAAATCGTCTCGGGAGGAGAGCCGGGGCTGGCACGATGATCGGATGGACGGTCGGCGCGCCCGCAGCCTGCAGGACCTCATCCGGCAACGCCAGCGGGACGTGTTCATCGGCCGCCAGCGGCAGTGCGACGGCTTCCGCGCCCACCTGAACTCCGATCCGCTCGATCCGGGCCGGAGGTTCGTGTTCTCCGTGAGCGGCCAGGCGGGGATCGGGAAGACCTCGCTGCTGCGGCAGCTGCGGGCGATCGCCCTGGACCGCGGAGCGCTGACCTCGGTGATCGACGACGTCGACCCGGACGTGGTCTCCGCGCTCGCCGCGATCTCGCGCCAGTGGGCCGGGCAGGGCGGGCAGGCGCGGGCCTTCGAGCTCCGCCTGGCGGAGTACGTGCGCAGTCGCGACGAGGTCCTCGCCGACCCGCAGGCGCCACGAGCCGCCCGAGAGCTGTTCCTGACCCACGTCGTCCGCGTCGGCCGGGGGATCGCGAAGACCGCCGCGCCCGGGCTGACCGCGCTCACCGACGACTGCACCGCGGAGGAGATCGCCGCGCGCCTGGAGCAGGCACGCGCGTTCCTCGCGGGCAAGTTCCGCGCCCACGACCAGGCCCGGCTGCTGCTGGCCCCGCTCGACGAGCTCTCACCGCTGCTGGTCGAGGACATGCGGAAGCTGGCCGAGCACCGCCCGCTGGCGCTGTTCGTCGACAACTACGAGCGCGCCGCACCGCGGCTGGAACCCTGGCTGCTTCGCCTGCTGGAGGGGCGGTTCGGCGAGCTCCCGGCCGACCTGGCCGTGGTCCTCGCCGGGCAGCACCCGCTGGACGTCAACCGCTGGGGCGAGTACGCGACCATCACCGAGCACTGGCACCTCGACCCGTTCACCGAGGAGGAGATCGCGGCCCTGCTGGCCCGCCGGGGCATCGAGGACCGGACCAGTCGCGAGGTGGTGCTCCGGCTGTCCGGCGGGCTCCCGATGCTGGTGGCGATGCTCGCCGACGACGATCCGCGCGATCCGGAGCGGCTCGCCGATCCCAGCGGGGCAGCGGTGGACCGCTTCTTCCGGTGGGTCGAGGACGAGAGCGGCCGCGAGGACGCGCTGCGCGCCGCGACTCCGCGCGAGCTGGACGAGGACCTGCTGGGAGTGCTGGTCGGGCCGGACCGCGCCGGTGACGTCTTCCGGCGGCTGCGCCAGCACGCCTTCGTGCGGGAGAGCCGGGGACGCCTGCGGTACGACGACGTGGTCCGCCGCGCCGTGCTGCGCTACGAGCGGGGGCGGTCGCCGGAGCGCTTCGCGACCAGGAACCGGGCCATCGCGGAGCACTACCTCGCCAGGCGGGCAGCCCTGGGACCGGACGTCGCCCCGGCCTCGGCCGACGCGGAGTGGTGGTCGCTGCTGGTGGAGGAGTGCTACCACCGGCTCTGCGGCGGGCCGCGCGCCGCGCTGCCCGGGGTGCTGGCGCGGGGGCTGGAGCTCTGCGAGGCGGGGGACGCGGGGGCGCGCGCCTGGCTCCGGATGCTCGCGGACGCGGAGCGGGACACCGGCTCGGGGCTGCTGGGCGAGTGGTGCCATCGGCTGTCGCCGTTCGAGGCCGGTCCTGACCTGGCGGGGCTGCGACGCGCGTTGGGGCAGTTCGAGGCGCCCCCGGAGCGAGCCGGTCGCGGAGCACCGGTGGCCGACCCGGAAGCCGAGGAGGACAGCGGCCGGAGCCTGCTGCTGCAGCAGGACGACGACCGGTGGTCCGGCACGATGCCCCGCTTCGCGCCACCCGTCATCGAGTGACCGGCGCGCCGGAGATCGACCGGGCGCGGGCCGTCCTCACCCGGGAGCCGGTGCGAGCCCGGGCGCCGCCCGGCCCGGTGCGCCGCCGAGCGGTCAGCGGCCCCACCCGGGTCCGGACGCGGGAACCCGCGGGATCAGAGGTTGCTCAGGGCCCGGGTCAGGGTGATGCGCAGGACCACCCGATCCGGGTTGGGACGGGGAGGCTTGCGGTAGCGGGCGGTGGCGCGGGCTTCGGCGTCGGCGCGGAACTCCGGGTCCTCGCGGACCACCGCGAGCCCCTCCAGGGTGGCCCAGCGGCGGCCGTCCACCTGGCACAGCGCCACCCGCGCCCCGGCCCGGCCCGCCGCGCGCACCAGCCGGGCCTTGTGCGAACCGGAGGAGCACAGCACGCGGGCGGTGCCGGTGGCGAGGTCGAGCGTCGCGTTCACCGGCACCACGTGGGGCGTGCCGTCCGGCCTGATCGTCGTCAGCGTGCACACGTGCGGCTCGGCCCAGAACTCCCGGAAGCTCTCGCTCGGGTCGGACAGGTCGACGCCGCGCCCGGTCGCCACGCTCAGCCCGCCCAGGACTGCCGGGGGCGCTGCGAGCGCTGGGCGCCACCGCGCCTGCCCCGGTCCCCGCCGCGCGGGGCGCCGCCCCGCTGGTCGTCGCGGACCTGCCTCGGCTGCCGGGAGGACTGGGACTGCCGGGAGGGCTGGCCCTCGCGGGGGCGTCCCTGGCCCTGCCCGCCGCGCGGAGCGCCCTGCCTGCGGGCCTGGCCGGAGCCGCCCTGCGGCCGGGCGTCCTTGCGCGGCTCGGCCACGGCGACCCCGCTGGGCTCGCGCGCGCCGGTCAGCCGCACCAGCTCCGCGTTCTCCGGGGAGACCGCCGTGGTGGTCGCGTTGACCCCGGCCTTCGAGGCCATCTGCTGGAAGGCGACCTTCTGGTCGTCGGTCACGATGGTCACGACGGTGCCGGTGGCGCCCGCGCGCGCCGTGCGGCCCGCGCGGTGCAGGTAGTCCTTCGGGTCCGCCGGGGGCTCCACGTGCACCACGAGGCTCACGTCGTCGACGTGGATCCCGCGCGCCGCCACGTTCGTCGCGACCAGCGTCTCGGTGGTCCCGGCGCGGAACTCGTCGAGGATCCGGGTGCGAGCGTTCTGCGCCTTGCCGCCGTGCAGCGCACCGGCGCGCACCCCGGCGGCGCGCAGCTTCTTGGTGAGCCGGTCGGCGTGGTGCTTGGTGCGCACGAACATGATCGTGCGGCCGTCGCGGGCGGCGATGCGGGCGAGCACGGAGAGCTTCTCGTCCGCCGACACCAGGAACTGGTGGTGGTCCATGCTGTCCACGCTCGCCGCCGGCGGCGCGAGCGAGTGCACCACCGGGTCGTTCATGTACTCGCGCACCAGCTTGTCGACGTCGCCGTCGAGCGTCGCGGAGAACAGCAGCCGCTGACCGTCGGAGGGGATCAGGTTCAGGATCTCCCGGACCTGCGGCAGGAAGCCCATGTCCGCCATCTGGTCGGCCTCGTCGAGGGCGGTGCGCTCCACCTCGGAGAGCACGCAGGTGCCCTGCCGCACGTGGTCGGAGAGCCGGCCCGGCGTCGCCACCAGCACGTCGACCCCGCGGCGCAGCGTGTCGGCCTGCCGGTTGAACGGCATCCCGCCGACGACCTCTCGCACGTACAGCCCGAGCGACTTCGCCAGCGGTTTGAGCGCGTCCGTCACCTGGGTGGCGAGCTCGCGGGTGGGCACCAGCACCAGGCTGCGCGGGCGCAGCGGGCGGGCGCTCTCGCGCTGCATCGCGAGCAGCGGCAGGCCGAACGCGAGGGTCTTGCCGGAACCGGTCTGCCCGCGGCCGAGCACGTCGCGGCCGCTGAGCGCGTCGGGGATGGTCGCGGCCTGGATCGGGAACGCCTCCACCAACCCGGCCTCGGCCAGCGCTGCCACCAGCTTCTGGGGCAGGCCCAGCGAGTCGAACGGCGCCGGGTCCACCGCGGTCACGCCGACCTGGTCGAACAGGCTGGGCGCGGGCGCGGCGGCGGGCTTGGCGGGGCCGCGGCGGCGCGGGCGCCGGGAGCGGGTGGCGGGGGACGAGCTGGGACGCACTGCGAACCTCCGGAACTGGCACGTCTCGGGGGTCGCGCGGTCGCGCGCTGATCACAAGGACGAGCCCGGCGCGACGACGGCGCCGCTGGTGGATGTCGGAGCACCGGTACGGGAGCGGGCCGCTCGGTCGCGGCGATCCGACCTCGCCCGTCGGGTTCGTGCCCGGGAGGGCGGGGTGTCCGATGCGGACCGAAGTCTAACCGATGTGGTCACGGGTCCGAGTCGCCGGGGCTCGTCTTCAAGATCAACTAGGGTCGCGCGGCGTGTCGCGGCGGACGCGCCGGGTGAGCGTCCGCGACGACCACGACCTGCGGCGGATCAGTTCGGGACCACCGCGCACAGGCCGCGCTCGGACTCCTGCTCGACCTGGAGACCGGCCGCGCGGGTGAGCCGCAGCACGTCCGTCGCGTCCGAGGGCTCGGCCGGGGCGGTGGCCAGGATCCGCGCCAGGCGGCCCTTGTGGGACTTGTTGTGGTGGCTGACGACCTTGCGGCTGCCGTCGGCGGCCTCCGAGAGCACCCGCACCGAGACCGCGCCCGGCACGCGCGCCAGTTCCGCGTACGCCCCGGAGCGCAGGTCCACCACGAACTCCGCCGCCTCCCGCAGCACCGGCTCCAGCACCGGCCGCCACACCGTGCGCAGCCCGCCGAACCCGGGCAGCGCGCTGCCCGCCGAGAGCCGGTAGGCCGGGATCCGGTCGGTGCCGCGCACCAGCCCGAACAGCGCCGATCCGACCGCCAGCCGCGCGTCCGCGCGAGACCGCTCCGGCGCGGGCAGCGATCCGACGTCCAGCGCGTCGAACAGCACCCCGGTGTAGCGCTCCAGGGCGGGAGCGGTGGGCGCGTCGAACAGCGCCGCGTTGCGCTCCAGCTCGCCGGCCTGGCGCGTCGACAACCCCAGCGCCGCCAGGCCCGCCTCCCCGGACAGGCCGCGCACCGCCTCGGCGAGCTCGCGCCGGGTGGGCGTCAGCTCCGGGTGCGACAGGTCGTCCAGGTCCAGGGCGGGACCGGAACCGCCGGGGGCCTTGGTCTCGGAAGGAGGCAGCAGCACCAGCACGATCGGCCAGGGTAGTGACCCCCCGCGGGGCCCCGGAGATCGCCCGCCGCCCGGTAATCCGCTGGCCACCACCCGGAGCGGGGTCGATACCCTCCCAGGATCGCGCCGCCGCCGCGCGCGGACCCCGCCGAGCCAGCACGAGGAGCGCCCGCTGTGATCACGAGGATGTCGACGTTGTTCTTGCGTACCCTGCGCGAGGATCCGGCCGACGCCGAGGTGCCGAGCCACAAGCTGCTCGTGCGCGCCGGGTACGTGCGCCGCGTCGCCCCGGGCGTCTACTCCTGGCTGCCGCTGGGCCTGCGCGTGCTGCGCCACGTCGAGGAGGTCGTCCGGCAGGAGATGGACGCCATCGGCGCCCAGGAGATCCACTTCCCCGCGCTGCTGCCGCGCGAGCCCTACGAGCAGTCGAACCGCTGGACCGAGTACGGCCCGCTGCTGTTCCGGCTCAAGGACCGCAAGAACGCCGACTACCTGCTGGGTCCGACGCACGAGGAGCTGTTCACCCTCACCGTCAAGGGCGAGTACAACTCCTACAAGGACTACCCGGTGATCCTCTACCAGGTGCAGACCAAGTACCGGGACGAGGAGCGTCCCCGCGCGGGCATCCTGCGCGGCCGGGAGTTCGTCATGAAGGACTCCTACTCCTTCGACGTCGACGACGAGGGCCTGGCCAAGTCCTACCAGCTGCACCGGGACGCCTACGTCCGGATCTTCGACCGGCTCGGGCTGCGCTACGTCGTCGTCGCGGCCACCTCCGGTGCGATGGGCGGATCCGCCTCCGAGGAGTTCCTCGCCGAGAGCCCCACGGGCGAGGACACCTTCGTGCGCAGCACCGGCTCCGGCTACGCCGCGAACGTCGAGGCCGTCGTCACCCCGGCGCCCCCGGCCGAGCCCATCGAGGGCAAGCCCGCCGCGCAGGTGCACGACACACCGGACACGCCGACCATCGAGACCCTGGTCGCGCACCTCAACGCCGCCGGGCTGGGGCGCGAGTTCACCGCCGCCGACACGCTGAAGAACGTGCTGGTCAAGACGCGCGAGCCCGGCGCCGAGGACTGGAAGCTGCTGGCCGTGGCGGTGCCCGGGGACCGCGAGGTGGACTTCAAGCGCCTCGAGGCCGCGGTGGAGCCCGCCGAGGTCGCGCTCGTCGACGAGGCCGACTTCGCCGCGAACCCGTTCCTGGTGAAGGGCTACATCGGACCGAAGGCGCTGCAGGACAACGGGATCCGCTACCTCGTCGACCCGCGCGTCGTGCCCGGCACCGCCTGGGTGACCGGGGCCGACGAGACCGGTCGCCACGTGGTCGACCTGGTGTGCGGCCGGGACTTCACCCCGGACGGCACCATCGAGGCCGCCGAGGTCCGCGAGGGCGACGCCGCCCCCGACGGCGGCGGCACCCTGGTCGCGGCCCGGGGCATCGAGATCGGGCACATCTTCCAGCTCGGCCGCAAGTACGCCGACGCCTTCGGGCTGGACGCCCTCGGCCAGGACGGCAAGCCCAAGCGGATCACGATGGGCTCGTACGGCATCGGGGTGTCCCGCCTGGTCGCTTCGATCGCCGAGCAGAGCCACGACGAGCTCGGCCTGGTGTGGCCGCGCGTGGTGGCGCCCGCCGACGTGCACGTGGTCATCGCGGGCAAGGACGAGACCGTCCGCGAGGGCGGCGAGCGGCTGGCCGCCGAGCTCGACGGCGCCGGGGTGCGGGTGCTGCTCGACGACCGCACCGCCTCGCCGGGCGTGAAGTTCGCCGACGCCGAACTCGTGGGCGTGCCCACGATCCTCGTCGTCGGCAAGGGACTCGCCAAGGGCGTCGTCGAGGTCAAGGACCGCGCCACCGGCGAGCGGGAGGAGATCGCGGTGGACTCCGCCGTCGAACACCTCGTCAAGCTCGTCCGGGGCTGAGCCCGTCGCCCCCGGCCCGCGCGGCGGGTCGGGGGCGACCCGGCGCGACCCCGCGTCCGCCGCGGCTTGCCGCGCGTTCAGCCGCGCCGGGGGCGTCCGGCCGCCGACGACGTGACGAGCGGGCCACCTCGGTCCTCCGCGCTCCGCGCGTGGCGCAGGAGACCCCCGGACGCCGTCCCGCGGATCAACCGCGCACGGCGGTGAGCACGGCCTCGGTGTCGGTGAGGTCCGGCAGCACGACGTGGGCCCCGGCCTCGCGGAGGGACCGCTCGTCGCTGCGGCCGGAGGCGACGCCGATCGCCACGGCGCCGTGGTGCAGCGCGCCCGCCACGTCGCGCGGGGTGTCGCCGACGACCACCACCGACTCCGGGGGGAACTCGGTGCCGTGCTTGGCGCCCGCCTTCGCGACCGCGGTGCTGATCAGGTCGTGCCGGTGCCGCGACTCGGCGCCGAAGCCGCCGATGCCGAAGTCGACGTGCCGGTGCAGGCCGAAGGCGTCGAGCTTGTGGAACGCGACCTCGGGCAGGTTGCCGGTGACGAGCGTCTGCACCACCCCGGGCACCTCCGCCAGCGCGTCCAGCGCCCGCGCCGCCCCCGGCATCGCGGCGCCGCGCAAGGAGAGCACGTCGCGGTCGGCGAGCACGACGGAGACGAGCGCGTCGAACATGGCCCGCACGGTGTCCTCGGCGGCGTCGATGTCGTGCGCCGCGAGCACCTCACCGGTGATCGCCAGCTCCGTCTTGCCCGCCATGTCCGGCACGTGCCGCATCGCCACGCCCGTGACCTCGGCCAGCACTCGCCGGTACCAGTCGACGCCGATGCTCCGCGCGTCGATCAGCGTCAGATCCACGTCCCACAGCACCAGTCGGGCGGTCATGGCCCCATCCTGACACGCGGCGCGCATCTCATGATCAAGATGTGCGGCGTTCCCGCGTCCGCGACCACCTCGCGGCGGCGAAGGCGGCCCGCGAGGCGGGAGTCCGCTCGACCCCGCGGGCCGAATCGATCCGCGCGCCCGGCGAGCCCGGATCCGGGTCAGCCGGGCAGGAAGCTCAGCCGGACCCGCCGCACCGGGTTGTCCACGTTCGTGTCGACCAGGCACACCGATTGCCAGGTGCCCAGCGCCATCCGCCCCTCCAGCACCGGAACCGTCGCGTAGGGCGGCACCAGCGCGGGCAGCACGTGGTCCCGGCCGTGGCCGGGGGACCCGTGCCGGTGCCGCCACCGCCCGTCGGCGGGCAGCAGCTCCCGCAGCTGCGCCAGCAGGTCCTCGTCGCTGCCCGCCCCGGTCTCCAGCACCGCCAGGCCCGCCGTGGCGTGCGGCACCCACACGTTGAGCAGGCCGTCCTCGGCGCCCGCCGACCGCAGGAACCGGTCGCACTCGGCGCCCAGGTCGTAGACCACCTCGATCGAACCGGTCCGGATCTCCACTTCCTCACTCCGCATGGCGCCACCGTAGAGCGCCGGATCCACCCGCCGACCTCTGGCGCGCCGACCCCGACATCGATGAGGATCGCGGTATGCGCACCGCGTTCGGCCTCACCTTCGACGTCCCCGACGGCTACCTCAACACCGCGAGCATCGGGGTCCCGCCCACCGATGCGGTGGAGGCCGTCGCCGCCGCCGTCGCGACCTGGGGCGCGGGCGGCGCCCAGCCGACTGATTTCGACGCCGACACCGACGCGGGCCGGGAGCTGTTCGCCCGGTTCGTCGGTGTGCCCGCCGACCGGGTGGCCGTCGGCGCCACCATCTCCCAGCTCGTCGGGATCATCGCCGCCGACCTGCCCGACGGCGCCCGGGTCCTCGTCGCCGAGGACGAGTTCACCAGCGTCAGCTTCCCGTTCGCCGCCCAGGCGGACCGCGGCGTCCGCGTCGAGGAGGTCCCGCTCGACGCGATCCCGGAGAAGGCCGCGGACCACGACCTCGTGGCGGTGAGCGTCGTGCAGTCCGCCGACGGAGGACTGGTCGACCTCGACGCGCTGCGCGACGCGGTGCGGAACCGGCCGACCCGGGTGCTCCTCGACGTCACCCAGGCCGCGGGCTGGCTCCCGATGGAGCTCGGCTGGGCCGATCACGTCGTCGGAACGGGCTACAAGTGGCTGCTCGCGCCGCGCGGTGCCGCCTGGCTCGCCCAGCACCCCGAGGCGCCCGCGCCCCGGCCGAGCCACGCCAACTGGTACGCCGGGGGCGGGATGGACAGCATCTACGGACTCCCGCTGCGGCAGGCCCCCGGCGGACGCGGGCTCGACCTGTCGCCCGCGTGGCTGGCGCAGGTCGGTGCTGCCGCCTCGATGCGCGCGCTCGCCGGGCTCGACCTGGCGCGGGTGCGCGCGCACTGCGCGGGCCTGGCCGACCGGGTGCGCGCCGAACTCGGAGCCGCGCCCGAAGGCTCCGCGATCGTGAGCGTCCCCGGGGAGGACGCCGCCCGCCGGCTCACCGAGGCGGGCATCGTCTGCGCCTCCCGAGCGGGCAAGGCGCGGCTCGCGTTCCACCTGTACAACACCGAGGCCGACGTGGAGCTGGTGCTGCGCGCGTTGCGGGGCTGAGCAGCCGTAACGTCTCCGCTGCGCACGTGCTGTTCTGCGCGGGATCCACAACCGCTACCGTTAGTGCTCGTGCCGGACCCACAAGGTGCACCCGAAGAGATGACAGGCTCGCCGCAGAACGCGCAGCGAGCTGACACTGCGCCGCTGCGGCGCGACAACTCCCGGGTGAACCAGGAGCACCGCAGCGCCTCCGCGACGGACTTCAGCGCGGGCACCCTCGGCGGTCCCGGCGAGACCACCCGTCCCGCGTTCCAGCAACCGGCCGCGGCAGCCCAGCAACCGGCCGCGGCAGCCCAGCAAGGGGCCCAGCAGCCGACTTCCCAGCACCCGACCGGGGGGCAGGCCGCGAGCGGCCCGCACACCCCGCACGGGGGAGTGCCGCACGCCCAGCAGGCGCCTGGCACGTACGTCCAGCACCAGCCGACCCAGCAGCACCAGGGCGGCTGGGGCGCTCCGCACGGTGCGCAGCACCCGCCTCAGCAGGCCTACGGTCAGCCCTACGGCGCCGCGCAGCAGTACCCGCAGCAGGGCTACGGCCAGCAGGCCGCGCCGCACGGCGGTGCCCAGCAGGGCGGGATGCAGCAGGGCGGAGCGGTGCAGCAGGGCGGGATGCAGCAGGGCGGGCCACCCCAGAACACCCGGCAGAGCGCGGGAGCCCCCGGATCCGGCCAGCGCGGCCCCGCGGACGGCCGGCGGGAGTCCGGCGGGTCCCGACCCGCGACCGGCCTGGCCGGCACCTCGATCACGCCCGTCGGCTGGGCGCTGCGCGGTCTGGTGCTGGTCGGCGTGGCAGTGGTGTCCGGACTGGTGTGGATGCTCATCCAACCGTCCGGCCCGACCGAGGAGGAGGCGGCGCAGGACCCCGGCAAGCCCGGGACGCCGACGACGCAGAACCAGTTCACCGTCGAGCTGCGCGAGGAAGGCCAGCAGGGCTGCGCCAACGTCTCCACCGGCAAGATCAAGGAGTTCTTCGGCGACTACGGCTGCGAGCACCTCACCCGGGCGCTCTACACCACGACGCTCCCGGACGGGCAGCGCGTGCTCACCTCCGTGGTGACCGTCCGGATGGCCGACTCGGGAGCTGCGGCGCAGCTCAACGAGCTGGTCACCCGGGACAACACCGGGAACGTGATGGACCTCGTCTCGGCGGGGCGCGATCTGCCCGACGACTTCCCGGGGCTCAGCAGCGACGTCGGCTACTACTCCGAGCAGCAGGACCGGCTCGTGGTGGTCGGCGAGTCCGGCTACTTCTCCCAGCCCGACAACTACGAGGACCAGCGGCTCACCGAGGTCACCCGCGACGCGCTGCGCCTCGGCTGGCCCCAGGACAGCGGCTGACCGGACCGGCGGGCGTCCCGTCCCGCGCGAGCCGGGCGGGCGTCAGGGCTTGCCGGGCTCGGGCTCGGCGGCCGGGGTCTGCCCGATCGTGAGTCGCCAGCGGGTCGCCCGGGTCGCCGCCGTGGTCAGCGCGCCCAGCGCGGTGCGGCGCACCGCCGGGTCCGCGTCCGGTTCGGTCCGCTCCAGCACCGCGCGCCAGCCGATCTGGCAATCCCGCTCCGCCGCGATCAGCGCGCGGATCGCCGAGCCCTCGTCGGTGACCGGGTCCGGCAGCGAGTACGCGGGCGAGGCCGCCGGGGGAGCGGCCCCGGTGCCGCGGATCACCCGCTGCGCCTCGTCCCGGTGCCGCTCGTGCACCCCGGTGGCCTCCTCGACCGCGGCGCGCACCTGCTCGCCGGAGACGAACGCCGTCACCAGCTCGTAGGTCCACACCGCCGCGTTCTCGGCCCGCAGCGCGGAGTTCAGCGCGGCCGCGGCCTCCTCGGTCAGCTCCTCGCTCATGCCAGCACCTCCGCCAGGCTCGCGCAGCTCGCCGAGATCGATCCGGTCAGGCCGCTGCGATAGCCCGGCAGGCCCGGGCACAGCTTCGCCGCGTCCTGCTCGGCCGCGGCGAGGGAACGCCGCAGCGCGGCCTTCGCCTCCTCCGGCGCGGCGGGCACCTGCGCGGCCGGGGGCCGCCGCCGCTGCTGGTCGGGATCCGGTGGGTCCAACCGGTCCACCTCCCGCTGCAGCAGCCGCGCGTGCTCGGTCCGGATCCGCTCCACGGCTTCCGCGCCCGCCCTCAGGTCCTGATGCGCGTTCGCGACACCGCGCGCCAGCTCGGCGTCCGCGCGGGCGGCGTCGGCGAGGGCCCGCAGCGGGTCCGGCGCCTCCTCGCCACCGGCGCACCCGGCGGTCAGCGCGGCCGCCGCCGGCAGCGCCACCAGCAGCCGCAACACCGCGCGGCGACCGGGCCGCGCCGACCCGATCGGGTGAAGGTAGGAGAAGGGTGCTCGCACGCTGATCCATCCTGCCAGGCAGGTGCCCGCGCGCGGCGACGGCCCGCAGGGAGGCCATGCCGCGCCGGGCGCGGAACCGACCAGATAAGCTGGACGACCGCGGCCAGCGCGCCCCGCGCCGGACGCGGGTTTCGCGAGCCCGTCCGAAGTCGGCGCCGCCCCGCTGGGCGTCGCCGGACCGCACCGATCGGTCCGGCCCGATCACCTCGGAAACGACCCGATCACCCCGGAGCAACCCGATCATCCCCGAATCAAGGAGTGCCAACGTGTCCAGCCCGCCGCGCGATGAGGCCGTCGCGCTGCTGGAGCCCGTCGTCGCCGACGCCGTGTCCGCCGCCGGTTTCGACCTCGAGGAACTCGACGTGCAGCAGGCGGGCAGACGCCGCCTGGTGAAGGTCGTCGTGGACTCCGACGACGGGGTGAGCCTCGACGAGGTCTCCGAGCTCAGCCGTGCCGTGTCGCAGGTGCTGGACGCGCACGAGCACGTCCTCGCCGGGGCGTACACCCTCGAGGTGACGTCGCCCGGGACCGACCGCCCGCTGACCCGGCCGCGGCACTGGCGCCGCGCCCGGCACCGGCTGGTCAAGATCAAGCTCACCGCCGGCGGCGAGCTCACCGCGCGCGTCGGCGCCGCCGGTGAGGAGACCGTGCAGGTGCTGGCGGAGCAGCAGGTCCGCGAGCTCGCCTACCGCGACGTGGAGCGCGCGGTGGTCGAGGTGGAATTCCAGCAGCCACCGGCGCAGGACCTGATCCTGCTCAAGCGGGCGGCCGACGGCCCGGAAGGCGACGACCGGGAAGACACGGAGGAGTCGAGGTGAACGTCGACATCGCCGCGCTGCGAGCGATCGAACGCGACAAGGACATCCCGTTCGAGACGGTCCTGGAAGCGATCGAATCAGCGCTGCTGACGGCCTACCGGCACACCGAGGGGCACCAGCAGCACGCCCGGGTGGAGGTGGACCGCAAGACCGGTGTGGTGCGCGTGCTCGCGCACACCCTGGACGACGAGGGCGCGGTCGCGGAGGAGTGGGACGACACGCCCGAGGGCTTCGGCCGGATCGCGGCGACCACCGCCCGGCAGGTCATCCTGCAGCGGCTGCGCGACGCCGAGCACGAGCGCACCTTCGGGGAGTTCTCCACCAAGGAGGGCGAGATCCTCGGCGGGCTCGTGCAGCGCGACGCCAAGGCCAACTCGCGCGGCATGGTGATCGTCCAGGTCGGTGACAGCGAGGGCGTCATCCCCGCCGCCGAGCAGGTCCCGGGCGAGCGCTACGAGCACGGGATGCGGGTCAAGTGCTACGTCGTGGGCGTCTCCCGCAGCGCCCGGGGACCGCAGATCACTCTGTCCCGCACCCACCCCAACCTGGTGCGGCGCCTGTTCGCGCTGGAGGTCCCGGAGATCGCCGACGGCACCGTCGAGATCCCGGCGGTCGCCCGCGAGGCCGGCCACCGCTCCAAGATCGCGGTGCGTTCCACCGTCAGCGGGGTCAACGCCAAGGGCGCCTGCATCGGCCCGATGGGCTCGCGGGTGCGCAACGTGATGAGCGAGCTGGGGGGTGAGAAGATCGACATCATCGACTTCTCGGAGGACCCGGCGACGTTCGTCGGCAACGCGCTCTCCCCGGCCAAGGTGATCTCCGTCGAGGTCGTCGACGAGCGCGCCAAGACCGCGCGAGTCGTGGTGCCCGACTTCCAGCTCTCGCTGGCGATCGGCAAGGAGGGGCAGAACGCCCGCTTGGCGGCGCGGCTCACCGGCTGGCGGATCGACATCCGCAGCGACGCCGACCCCACCGCGCCCACCACGTCGGCCGGGCAGGCGGTCCCGCCACCCGCGGCCGGACCGGGCGCGGGCTCCGACGAGCTGCCCGCGGTCGGAACCGCGGAATGAGCCCGCGGCGGCCGGTCCTGGCACCGGCCGCCGCCTCCGTGCCGGACTCGGATACGAGCACCGGCGGCAACGGGTTAGAATCATTGGTGGCTCGACGCGAGGGAGCGGGAATCCACACGAAATCGTCCGGTGCGCGCGGCATCCGCCGCAGCTCAGAACCGGTGCGGACCTGTGTGGGGTGCCGCGTCCGAACGTCGGCCGCCGAGCTGCTGCGAGTGGTGGCCGAGGACGGCGTGCTCGTCCCCGACCCGCGGGGTCGGCGACCGGGTCGGGGAGCGTGGTTGCACCCCGATCCCCGCTGCCTCCGGCTCGCCGAGCGACGTCGGGCGTTCCCCCGAGCCCTCCGGGTGTCGGGGTCGCTGGACCTCTCCGCCGTGCGGGCACACGTGGATCCCGAACCGGGTTCCTGGACGCCTCCGGCGAGCGGCTCATCCCCAGACCGACGCGGGAACCTCCCGCGCGGAAGCAGTTGAAGGAAGCAGGTCGACCCGTCATGAATCAGCCGTGAAGCTGAAGACATGAACGCGCATCGGCGATAGGACGAGGTCGAGCGGGACTGCCGCCCGGCCTCACCAGATGAGGAGTGCAGTGGCAGGCAAGGCCCGCGTGCACGAGCTCGCGAAAGAGCTCGGTGTGACCAGCAAGGAAGTTCTCAACAAGCTCGCCGAGCAGGGCGAGTACGTCAAGTCGGCGTCGTCCACCGTGGAAGCCCCGGTGGCCCGTCGGCTCCGCGACGCGTACCCCAAGGCAGGCAAGCCGAACGGCCGCACCGGTGGCGCGAAGCCCGCGCCCCCGCGCAAGCCGGAGGGCCAGTCCGGCGAGGGTGCCCCCAAGCCCGGCCCCAAGCCGGGGCCGCGCCCGTCGGCGCCCGCTCCGCAGCCCGGTGGCCAGCAGGGCGGCCCGTCCGTCGGCGAGCAGCCCGGTGCCGGTGCGCCCAAGCCCGGCCCGAAGCCGGGTCCGAAGCCCGGGCCGAAGGCCCCCGCTCCGGAGACCACGCCGTTCGAGCAGGCACCCGCCGCGCAGGCGGCGCCCCAGCAGAGCGAGCCCCAGCAGGACGGTCAGCAGCGGCCCGCGGCGGCGCAGGGCGGCACGCCCGGCGCGGCCCCGCGTCCGGCCGGGCCCAAGCCCGGTCCCCGTCCCGGCCCGCGTCAGGAGTCCAAGCAGGGCGGCGACGCCGAGGGCACGGTCCCCCCGAAGCCGCAGGGCTCCAAGCCCAAGCCCGGCCCGCGCTCGCCGCGCGTCGGCAACAACCCCTTCGGCGTCGGCTCCGGTTCTCCGGCGCAGCGTCCCCCGCGGCCCGGTGGCGGCGCCGCTGGCGGGCAGCAGCGCCAGGGCGGCCAGGGCGGCCCGGGCCGCGGCGGCCCGGGGCAGCGCCCCGACCGCGGTGGTCAGGGTGGCGCGGGCAGCGCTCCGGCCGCCGGCTCCCCGGCTCCGCGCGGCGGTGGTGAGGGCGGTGGCAACCGGCCGAACCCGGGCATGATGCCGCCCCGGCCGAACCCCGGCATGATGCCGTCCCGCCCGGCCCGCTCCGGCGGTCCCGGTGGACCCGGTGGCGGTCGCGGTGGCGGTCGTCCCGGTGGCGGCCCCGGCGGTGGCCGTCCCGGTGGCGGTGCCGGCGGTGGCGGTCGTCCCGGTGGTGGCGGCGGCGGTTTCCGCGGCGGTCCCGGTGGCGGTGGCGGCGGCGCTCCCGCCGGTGGGCCCCCGGCCGGCGGTGGCTTCCGCGGTCGTCCGGGCGGCGGTGGCCGTCCCGGTGGTGGCGGTCGCGGTGGCGCGGCCGGTGCCTTCGGCCGTCCCGGTGGTCCGGCGCGTCGTGGCCGCAAGTCCAAGCGGCAGAAGCGCCAGGAGTACATGGACAACATGCAGGCGCCGTCGGTGGGCGGTGTCCGGCTCCCGCGCGGCAGCGGCGAGACGCTGCGGCTGCGCCGCGGTGCTTCGCTGACCGACTTCGCCGAGAAGATCAACGCCAACCCGGCCTCGCTGGTGCAGGCGATGTTCCACCTCGGTGAGATGGTCACCGCGACCCAGTCGGTCTCCGACGAGATCCTGGAGCTGCTCGGCCAGGAGATGAACTACCGGGTCGAGATGGTCAGCCCCGAGGACGAGGACCGGGAGCTGCTGGAGTCCTTCGACATCAACTTCGGCGACCCGGACAGCACCGAGGAGCAGCTGGCGGCCCGTCCGCCGGTCGTCACGGTCATGGGTCACGTCGACCACGGCAAGACCCGCCTGCTGGACACCATCCGGAAGGCGAACGTGCAGGCCGGCGAGGCCGGTGGGATCACCCAGCACATCGGTGCCTACCAGGTCGTGACCGAGCTGGAGGGCAACGAGCGCCCGATCACCTTCATCGACACCCCGGGTCACGAGGCGTTCACCGCCATGCGTGCCCGCGGTGCGAAGTCGACGGACATCGCCGTGCTGGTGGTCGCCGCCGACGACGGCGTCATGCCGCAGACGGTGGAGGCGATCAACCACTCGCAGGCCGCGGGCGTGCCGATCGTGGTGGCGGTCAACAAGATCGACGTCGAGGGCGCGAACCCCGACAAGATCCGCCAGCAGCTCACCGAGTACAACCTGGTGGCCGAGGAGTACGGCGGCGACACCATGTTCGTCGAGATCTCCGCCAAGCAGGGGACCAACATCGACGGTCTGCTGGAGGCGGTCCTGCTCACCGCGGACGCCGCGCTGGACCTCCGGGCCAACCCGAACATGGAGGCCCAGGGCGTCGCGATCGAGGCGCACCTGGACCGCGGTCGCGGCCCGGTGGCCACGGTGCTGGTGCAGCGCGGTTCGCTGCGGGTCGGTGACTCGATCGTCGCGGGCAACGCGCACGGCCGAGTCCGCCGGATGATCAACGAGCACGACGAGGACGTCACGGTGGCGACGCCGGCGCGACCGGTGCAGGTCATCGGTTTCACCTCGGTGCCCGGTGCCGGTGACACCTTCCTGGTGGTCGACGAGGACCGGGTGGCGCGGCAGATCGCCGACCGCCGCGGGGCTCGCATCCGGGAGGCGCAGAACGCCGCCAAGCGCAAGCGCGTCAGCCTCGAGGACCTGGACAAGGTGCTCAAGGAGACCAACCAGCTCAACCTGATCATCAAGGGTGACAACTCCGGTACCGTCGAGGCGCTGGAGGAGTCGCTCATGAAGATCGAGGTGGGCGAGGAGGTCGAGCTCCGCGTGATCCACCGCGGTGTCGGTGGCATCAACGAGTCCGACATCAACCTGGCGACCGCCGAGAACACCATCGTGCTGGGCTTCAACGTCCGCGCCGAGGGCAAGGCGGCCGAGGTCGCCAACCGCGAGGGCGTGGAGATCCGGTACTACTCGGTGATCTACCGGGCGATCGAGGAGATCGAGCAGGCGCTCAAGGGCATGCTCAAGCCGGAGTACGAGGAGGTCGAACTCGGCAGGGCTCAGGTCCGCGAGGTCTTCAAGTCCTCCAAGGTCGGCACGATCGCCGGTTGCATGGTCACCGAGGGCATCATGCGCCGGAACGCCAAGGCCCGGCTGATGCGCGACAGCGTGGTCGTCGCCGAGAACCTCAGCCTCAGCTCGCTGAAGCGGTTCAAGGACGACGCCACCGAGGTCCGCGACGGGTTCGAGTGCGGTCTCACGCTCGGCTCCTACTCCGACATCAAGGTCGACGACATGATCGAGACCTACGAGATGCGGGAGAAGCCGCGCAGCTGATCCGCTGCCGCCGGGGGTCGTCCGACGTGGACGGCCCCCGGCGGTCGTGCGGCCCGGGAGGCACGCCGATGTACGTGGGTGCGCTGGAGCTGGACGTGCTGCTCGGGGACGTCCGCTCGTTGAAGCAGAAGCGCGCCGTGGTGCGGCCCGTGGTGGCCGAGCTGCGGAGGCGCTTCGAAGTGGCCGCGGCCGAGGCGGGCGATCAGGACCTGCACCGCCGCGCCCTGATCGGGGTGAGCGTCGTGGCCGGTGACGCCGGGCACGCGCGCGAGGTGCTGGAGGCCTGCGAGCGCGCGGTCGCCGCCCGCCCCGAGCTGGAACTCCTGTCCGCCCGGCACCGGATGCTCGGTCCGGAGGACTGACCGCTCCGGGAAGACCTGACCCGCCCGGCGGGTTCCACCGGGCGGGGCCGCGCCGGTGGCGGGAGCCGCTCGGCACGAACTTCATGCTCAGGCCCGGACCACCGGGCGCAGGATCGATTGAGGAGGTGCGCCGTGGCGGATACGGCGCGCGCCCGCAGGCTCGCGAAGCGCATCGCGCAGATCGTGGCCTCGGGACTGGAACACGAGGTCAAGGACCCCCGGCTGGCGATGGTGACGATCACCGACGCGCGGGTCACCCCGGATCTGCGGGACGCCACGGTCTACTACACGGTGTTCGGCGACGAGAGCGACTACGCCTCCACGGCGGCCGCCCTGTCCAGCGCCACCGGTGTGCTGCGGACCCGGGTCGGAGCCCAGACCGGCGTGCGGTTCACCCCGACGCTCACGTTCGTCGCGGACACCGTGCCCGACGACGCGCGCCGGATGGACGAGCTGCTGGCGCGGGCCAAGGAGGCCGACGCGGAAGTGGCGCGTCTCGCGTCCGGCGCGGAACACGCGGGGGAGGCGGACCCCTACCGCGCGCCAGCGGAGGACACCGACGATGACGACGGGGAAACCACCGGTGACGAGCCGCTGACCGGCACGGATGCCGATCTGCGGCATCGGCCACACAGTGGTTGAACCGACCGCGGGAATGCGGTGCGTTGAGGGCGGCGCCGCGGCAGCGCGGTGCGTTCGGCGTGGAGGTGGACCCTGTGCACGGGCAATCCGGAACCGTACGGCCCGCTGAGGGCGGGGGCGCCGCGCTGTCGCCGGAGGACGTGGCGGGGGCGGCGGAGCTGCTGGCCGCGGCTCCCGACGTCACGCTGCTCGCCCACGTCAACCCCGACGCCGACGCGCTCGGCAGCGCCCTCGCGCTGGGCCGGGCGCTGCGCTCGCGGGGAGCCCGCGTCCGGGTGTCCTTCGGGCACCCGGAGGAGGTGCCGAGCTCCCTGCGGATGCTCGACGCCGACGGGCTGATCGTTCCCGCCGCCGAGGTTCCCGCCGCACCGCCGCTGCTGGTCGCGTGCGACGCCGGCAGCCTGCAGCGGCTGGGCGGGCTCGCCGACCGGGTGCCCGCCACCATCGCCGCCGGTGGTGCGGTGCTGATCATCGATCACCACGTGGCGAACCCCCGGTTCGGCACCCACCACCTCATCGACGACGAGGCCGAGGCCACGGTCGTGCTGGTGCTGCGGCTGCTCGACGAGCTCGGGGTGCCGCTGGACCTGCCGATCGCGCGCTGCCTGTACGCGGGACTGGTCACCGACAGCGGCCGGTTCCGCCGGGCCCGGCCCGCCACGCACCTGATGGCGGCCCGCTTGCTGGAGGCGGGCGTGGAGCCGGACGAGCTCACGCGCTCGCTGATGGACACCCATCCGTTCGCCTGGTTGCCGATGCTGTCGGTGGTGCTGCGGCAGGCCGCGCTGGAGCCCGGCGCCGCGCAGGGGCTGGGGCTGGTGCACGCCGTGGTTCGGCTGGAGCACTCCGGGCCGGTGCGCAGCGAGGAGCTCGACAGCGTCATCGACATCGTGCGCACCACGGCGGAGGCCGAGGTCGCGGTGGTGCTCAAGGAGATCTCCCCGGATCGCTGGTCGGTCTCGCTGCGCGCCGATCGCCGCATCGACGTCGGCGACGCGGCGAGTCGCTGCGGCGGGGGAGGTCACCGGCTCGCCGCCGGTTTCACGGCCGACGGGACGGCCGAGCAGGTGCTCACCTCGGTTCGCGAGGCGTTGGCGGTCGCCCCCTCGCTCTGATCCGGGGGTCCCGCTCGCTCCGCGGTGCGGTGCGCCACCGGCCAGGCTCAGTCAGGTTCGGCGGCGGGCGCGGAAGGCGGCCACGTGGACGCGGTTCGCGCAGCGGGCCGAGCAGAAGCGCTTCGCGCGGTTCGTCGAGGTGTCCAGGAAGTACGTGCCGCAGCCGTCCGCGCCGCAGCGCCCCCAGCGCTCGGTGCCGTGCACCACGACGCCCTGCGCGAGGCCCCAGGCCGCCGCGGCGGCGACCTCGGTGGCGGGCGGGGCGTCCGGGCCGGCCACGTGCACGTGCCAGTTCGTGCCGTGCCCCGACAGCCGGGGGCGCGGCGGATGCCGGTCCAGCAGCTCGTTCGCGGCGGCCTGCACGCGCTCGGCATCACCGGCGAGCATCGCCTCGAACGCGGTGCGCAGCCCGGAGGCCACGGTGCGCAGCACCGCCAGGTCGTGCTCGTGGACCCGCTCGGACCACCACGGCTCGTCGTGCAGCGCGGCCCGCAGCGAGCCGAGATCGCCGAGATCGGCGTTCGCGAGCCGCAGCGCCAGCTCCGTGTAATCGGCGCTGTCCATCTGAGCTCCTTACCGATAGCCTGCGTCAGGGGCGGAAACGCCAAGCACAGCTTACCGGGAGGACGTCGTGAGCGAGCTCGCCGAGCGGGTGCCGGTGCGAACGCTGCTCGGGCTGGCGGTGCCCGCCCTGGGCGTGCTGGCCGCCGAGCCGCTGTACGTGCTGGTCGACACCGCCGTGATCGGGCATCTGGGCGCCGTGCCGCTGGCCGGGCTCGCGCTCGGCGGCACCCTGTTCACGCTGGTGTCCAGCCAGCTCACCTTCCTGTCCTACGGCACGACCGCGCGCACGGCCCGGCTGCACGGCGCCGGGCGCCGCAAGGACGCCGTCGCCGAGGGGGTGCAGGCCACCTGGCTCGGCATCGCCCTCGGCCTGGTGCTGCTGGTGCTCGCGCAGCTGTTCGCGGTGCCCATCGCGGAACTGCTCGCGGGGGAGGGGCCGATCGCCGACGCCGCCGCCCGCTGGCTGCGGGTCGCGCTGCTCGGCGCGCCGCTGGTGCTGATCACGATGGCGGGCAACGGCTGGATGCGCGGCGTGCAGGACACCCGCAGGCCGCTGTGGTTCGTGCTGGCGGGCAACGGCACCTCGGCGGTGCTCTGCCCGCTGCTGGTCTACCCGGTGGGCTGGGGCCTGGAGGGCTCGGCGGTGGCGAACCTGATCGGCCAGTCCATCTCGGCGGCGCTGTTCCTGCGCGCTCTCGTGGTGGAGCGGGCCGGGCTGCGGCCAGACCCGGCGACGATGCGCGCCCAGCTGGGCATGGGACGCGACCTCGTGCTGCGCACCCTCGCGTTCCAGGCCTGCTTCCTGTCCGCGACCTCGGTGGCCGCGCGCACCGGGGCCGACGCCGCCGCCGCGCACCAGGTGGTGTGGCAGCTGTGGTCCTTCCTCGCGCTGGTGCTGGACTCGCTGGCGATCGCGGCGCAGTCGCTGGTCGGCGCGGCCCTCGGCGGCGGCGCGGCGCGGCGGGCGAAGAGCGTCGCGCGCCAGGTCAGCTGGTACGGGCTCGGTTTCGGGATGCTGCTCGGCGCGCTGTTCGCGGCGCTGGCCGCGGTGCTGCCGAGGGTGTTCACCAGCGACCCCGCGGTGCTCGCGCAGCTGCCGAACGCCTGGTGGTTCTTCGTGCTCCAGCAGCCCGTGGCCGGGGTCGTGTTCGCCCTCGACGGGGTGTTCCTCGGCGCGGGCGACGCCCGCTACCTGCGCACCGCGACCGTGCTCAGCGCGGCGGTCGGCTACCTGCCGCTGATCTGGCTCTCGCTCGGCTTCGGCTGGGGGCTGGCCGGGATCTGGACCGGCCTGAGCCTGTTCATGCTGCTGCGGTTGGTCACCCTGCTGCTGCGCGCGCGGTCCGGGAAGTGGGCCGTGGTCGGCGCGGAGGTGCGCGCGGCGGCGTGACCGGCGGGTCCCGGGTTCGGCCGGGCCGCCGCCGAGGGACCGGGAGCGGTCGGGGAGGATTGCCACCCGTGTCCGAGCACTCCCGCGCAGCCCGCAACCGTCCCGCCGTTCCGCCCGGCCTGCTCGTGGTGGACAAACCGGCGGGGATGACCTCGCACGACGTGGTGTCCCGCGTGCGACGCATCATGGGCACCCGCAAGGTCGGCCACGCCGGAACCCTGGACCCGATGGCCACCGGGGTGCTGGTGCTCGGGCTGGAGCGGGCCACCAAGCTGCTCGGGCACCTGGCGCTGGACACCAAGGCCTACCTGGCCACGATCCGGCTCGGCGCCGCCACCAGCACCGACGACGCCGAGGGCGAGGTCCGGGAGCGCAGCGACCCGTCCGGGGTGGCCGAGCAGGCCATCCGGGACGGCATCGCCGAGCTCACCGGCGACCTGCGGCAGGTGCCGAGCTCGGTGAGCGCCGTGAAGGTCAACGGCAAGCGAGCCTACGAACTCGCCCGCGAGGGCAAGGACGTGGAGCTCGCGGCCCGCCCGGTCACCGTGTCCCGGTTCGACCTGCTGGCGCTGCGCGCGCCCGACCCCGAGCGGGAGTTCCCCGAGGTGGAGCTCGACGTCCTCGTCGAGTGCTCCTCCGGCACCTACGTCCGCGCCCTGGCCCGCGATCTCGGCGCCCGGCTCGGCGTCGGCGGCTACCTGGGGGCGCTGCGCCGCACCCGCGTCGGTCCCTTCGGCCTGGCCACGGCCCGCACCCTGGAGGTGCTGGAGGAGGAGCCGGGCCTGTCGATGGACCTGGACCGGGCCATCGCCACCGCCTTCGCCCGGCACGACGCGGACGCCGGAACCGTCCGCGCCCTCGCGCACGGGCAGGCCATCCCGGCGACCGGCGTCGCGGGCACCTGCGGGGTGTTCGGGCCGGACGGTCGCGCGGTGGCGCTGGTGCGCGACCAGGGGACCACCGCGCGTCCCGTGCTGGTGCTGACCCCGGCGGGCTGAGCGGCCGGGCCGAGGCCAGGCAGTAGGCTTGCCTGCCGTGCAGCGTTGGCGCGGTTTGGAGCAGCTCCCGGGCGGGTGGGGCCGATGCGTCGTCACCATCGGCGTCTTCGACGGGATCCACCAGGGACACCAGCAGTTGATCGCTCACGCGGTGCGCGCGGCGCGGGAGCGCGGCGTGCCCTGCGTGCTGATGACCTTCGACCCGCACCCGGCGGAGGTGGTGCGCCCGGGCAGCCACCCCGCGCAGCTGACCACCCTGCGGCGCCGCGCGGAACTGGCCGAGGAACTCGGCGTCGACGTGTTCTGCGTGCTTCCGTTCACCGCCGAGCTGTCCCGGATGCCCGCCGACGAGTTCGTGCACGAGCTGCTCGTGGAGCGGCTGCACGCGGCGGTCGTCGTGGTCGGGGAGAACTTCACCTTCGGCCACCGCGCCGCGGGCAACATCTCGATCCTCGCGGGGCTCGGCGAGCGCTTCGGCTTCGAGGTGGCCTCCGATCGGCTGCTCAGCGGCCGCACCGAGCGCGCCGACGGCTCGGCCGAGGCGCCGGTCACCTTCTCGTCCACCTACATCCGGTCCTGCATCGACGCCGGGGACGTGGTCGCCGCGGCCTCCGCGCTCGGCCGCTACCACCGGCTCGAGGGGATCGTGGTGCGCGGCGCGGGGCGCGGCGGCAGCGAGCTCGGCTTCCCCACCGCGAACCTGTCCAGCCCCGCCTACTCCGCGGTGCCCGCCGACGGCGTCTACGCCTGCTGGTTCACCCACCGCCGCCGCGGCTCCACCGGCCCCGGGGAGACCCTGGCGGCGGCGGTGTCGGTGGGCAGCAACCCCACGTTCTCCGGCACCGAGCGGACCGTCGAGGCCTACGTGCTGGACGTGGACGCCGACTTCTACGGCGAGCACGTGGCGCTGGACTTCGTGCGCAGGCTGCGCGGAATGGAGCGGTACGACTCGGTGGAGGCGCTGGTGGCGCAGATGAACCAGGACGTCCTGGACACCCGTGACATCCTCGGCGTCCGCGGCTGACCGCGGATCCGGCGGCGGCGCGATTTCGCGAATCCGTTCGGCCCCGGGCGGCGACCTGGCAGTATGCAGTACCGGCGCCTCCCGCGGAGGCGGCGATCGACGGTGGCACCGGGGGAGCTGAGGGTGGCGGAGCACAAGAGCGTCCAGCGCAATCTGGAGTTGCAGCGGCAGTGGTACGGCGAGCCGCTGGGCGACCGGGTTCGGCGGCTCGTGGTGGCGTTCCGGATCTCGCAGGCCCAGCTCGCCGAGGTCCTCGGCATCAGCGCTCCCATGCTCAGCCAGGTGATGAGCGGCCGCCGCGCGAAGATCGGCAATCCCTCGGTGCTCGCCCGGCTGGTGATGCTCGAGCGGAAGGTGCTCGTGCCCGGGGTGGCCGCCGGCGAGTCGGAGGCGATCCAGGCGGCGCTGGCCGACGTGAAGGACTCCCGCCCTTCGGTGGGCCGGGACACGCTGCCGGTGATGGGGGCCTCCGGCGAGGAGGCGGCGTGGCCGGTGCTGCGGGGCGCGGCGAAGCCGAGCGAGCTGGAGGCCGCCGCCTCGCTGATCGACGGGCGCTACCCGGCGCTGGCCGGTTTGCTGCGCCGGGCCGCGAACGGGGAGCCCGCCTGAGCGCCCCCGAGGAGGCGGCGCGGTTGTTCACGGCCGTGCGCCCGCCCCCGGCAGCCCTGGACCACCTGCGCTCGGCGCTGCGCGCCCTGCCGCCGGGAGCGGTGGAGCGAGCGGCCTCGGGACTTCGCGGGTTCCGCCTCGCGCCCGCGCGGCAGTGGCACGTCACGCTCCGCTTCCACGGGACCGTCGAACCCGCGCCGCTGCTGCGCTCGCTGGAGCGGGACCTGCCCGCCGCCGGTCCCGCGCCGCTGCTGCGGCTCGCCGGGGCGGGGACGTTCCGCGGCGTGCTCTGGGTGGGCGTGGAGACCGCCGCGGAGGGCGACACGCGCGGGCTGCGCGCGCTGGTGCGGGCCGCCGGGGGCGATCCGGAGACGTTCCGGGCGCACCTCACCCTGGCCCGCTGGAACGGCGGCCACCCGGACCGGCGGGCGCTGACCGCGCTGCTCAGCGGGTACGCCGGCCCGTGGTGGGAAGCCGCGGACGTGGCACTGCTGCGCAGCGATCCCGGCCCGGAGGGCTCGGTGCACCGGGAGGTCCGCGCGGTCCCGGTGCCACGCCGGTCCGCAGGGGACCAGGGTCCCGGCGGAAGCTCCTGATATCCTGGCGGGTGGATTCGGCTGTAGTCCGTGGCGGCCGGATCCGGTGTGCCTGCACCTGGTGATACCGGCCCGAGGCCCCGGCCCGATCCTCGCGATCGGCCCGGAGACCGGCGGCCGGAGCAGCTGGAGCCTCCCGGCGAGCCCGAATTCGGCTCGTGACCGGGGGATGGACTCGGTGGGGGCCGCCCGGTGTGCGAGGTGTGGCGATGGCCGTGAGTCGTGTCCGGTGCGTCTCCCACCCGGTGTTCCTCCCCGGTTCCAGCGGGATCGAGGTGTCCGGCACATCCGCAGCACTTGACACGGCACGTGAAACAAGGAGAGTCAACAAGTGGCGCTGTCCACCGATCAGAAGAAGCAGATCCTGGCCGACTACGGTCTGCACGAGTCCGACACCGGTTCCGCCGAGGCCCAGGTGGCCCTGCTGACGAACCGCATCTCGGGCCTGACCGAGCACCTCAAGCAGCACAAGCACGACCACCACTCGCGTCGTGGCCTGCTGCTCATGGTCGGTCGTCGCCGTCGCCTGCTGAACTACCTGACCAAGGTCGACATCGAGCGCTACCGCTCGCTGATCCAGCGGCTCGGTCTGCGTCGTTGACCCACGTCGGGGGAGCGTTCCACAGTGGAGCGTTCCCCCGATGCACAACTGAACGCTACGAAGGCGGGCCGGACGGCCCGCGCACGAACTGGGTCCACGCCCACGGCGGGTCATCATCCGCCGGTCCTCGGTAGTGGCTTCCGGGCGCATTCGCCCCGGTGGCTTCGATCGATGACCGGCCTCGTCGGAAAGAGCCCGCGCGACCGTGGACCCCCTGAAACGAGGAGTTCCACTTGACACAAGCGCACACCGTCGACGAAGGCGTCTACGAAGCCACCGCGGTGCTGGACAACGGTGCCTTCGGCACCCGCGAGGTCCGGTTCGAGACCGGCCGCCTCGCCAAGCAGGCCGCGGGCAGCGTCGTCGCCTACCTGGACGACGACACCATGCTGCTGTCGGCCACCACGGCCTCCAAGCACCCGAAGGACAACCTCGACTTCTTCCCGCTGACGGTGGACGTCGAGGAGCGGATGTACGCCGCGGGCCGCATCCCCGGCTCGTTCTTCCGCCGCGAGGGCCGCCCCTCCACCGACGCGATCCTGACCTGCCGGCTGATCGACCGGCCGCTGCGCCCGTCCTTCGTGGACGGCCTGCGCAACGAGATCCAGGTCGTGGTCACGGTGATGAGCCTGGACCCGAAGGACCCGTACGACGTGCTCGCCATCAACGGCGCGTCCGCCTCCACCCAGCTGTCCGGCCTGCCGTTCTCCGGCCCGGTCGGCGGCACCCGGATGGCGCTCATCGACGGGCAGTGGGTGGCGTTCCCCACCTACGAGCAGCTCGAGCGCGCCGTGTTCGACATGGTCGTCGCCGGGCGCATCGTCGGTGAGGACGTCGCGATCATGATGGTCGAGGCGGAGGCCACCGACAAGACGATCGACCTGGTCGGGCAGGGCGCGCAGGCGCCGACCGAGGAGGTCGTGGCCGCCGGGCTCGAGGCCGCGAAGCCGTTCATCCGCACCCTGTGCCAGGCGCAGCAGCAGCTCGCCCAGGCCGCGGGCAAGGCCACCGCCGAGTACCCGCTGTTCCCCGCCTACCAGGACGACGCCTTCGCCGCCGTCGAGGACGCGGTCTCCGCCGACCTCGCGCAGGCGCTGGCCATCGCGGGCAAGCAGGAGCGCGAGTCCCGGCTGGACGAGATCAAGCAGTCCGCGCTGGAGAAGGTCGGGGTCGAGGAGGGCCAGGCCTTCGCCGGTCGCGAGAAGGAGATCGGCGCCGCCTTCCGCTCGCTGACCAAGAAGCTGGTCCGCCAGCGGATCATCACCGAGAAGGTCCGCATCGACGGTCGCGGCCTCACCGACATCCGCAGCCTCTCCGCCGAGGTCGGCGTGGTGCCGCGGGCGCACGGCTCGGCCCTGTTCGAGCGCGGCGAGACCCAGATCATGGGCGTCTCCACGCTGAACATGCTGCGGCTGGAGCAGACGATCGACTCGCTCGGTCCGGAGACCAGCAAGCGGTACATGCACCACTACAACTTCCCGCCGTTCTCCACCGGTGAGACCGGTCGCGTGGGCAGCCCGAAGCGCCGCGAGATCGGCCACGGGGCGCTCGCCGAGCGGGCGCTGCTGCCGGTGCTGCCGACGCGCGAGGAGTTCCCGTACGCGCTGCGCCAGGTCTCCGAGGCGCTGGGCTCCAACGGGTCCACCTCGATGGGCTCGGTCTGCGCGTCGACGCTGTCGCTGCTCAACGCCGGTGTGCCGCTGAAGGCGCCGGTCGCGGGCATCGCGATGGGCCTGGTCTCGGACGTCGTCGACGGCCAGACGCACTACGTGGCGCTGACCGACATCCTCGGTGCCGAGGACGCCTTCGGCGACATGGACTTCAAGGTCGCGGGCACGCCCGAGTTCGTGACGGCGCTGCAGCTGGACACCAAGCTCGACGGCATCCCCTCCGAGGTGCTGGCGCAGGCGCTGGGCCAGGCCAAGGACGCCCGGTTCACGATCCTGGAGGTCATGGCCGAGGCCATCGGCACCCCGGACGAGATGAGCCCGCACGCCCCGCGCGTGACCTCGGTGTCCATCCCGATCGACAAGATCGGCGAGGTCATCGGGCCGAAGGGCAAGATGATCAACTCGATCACCGAGGAGACCGGCGCCGAGATCACCATCGAGGACGACGGCACCATCTACGTCGGCGCGGCCGACGGCCCGTCCGCGGAGGCCGCGATCGACAAGATCAACGCCATCGCGAACCCGCAGCTGCCGAAGGTCGGCGAGCGCTTCCTGGGCACCGTGGTCAAGACCGCGGCCTTCGGCGCGTTCGTCTCGCTGCTGCCGGGCAAGGACGGCCTGGTGCACATCTCTAAGCTGGGCAACGGCAAGCGCGTCGGCAAGGTCGAGGACGTGGTCAACGTCGGCGACAAGCTGCGCGTCGAGATCGCCGACATCGACAACCGGGGCAAGATCAGCCTGGTCGTCGTCGACGAGGAGGGCGACGCCGCGAAGTCCGACGAGAACGTCGAGGCCCCCGCGGAAACGCCCGCCGAGTGACCTCCTGACCCGGATCGGGACAAGCCCGATCCGCGGCACCACCGACGCGGCCCGCCCCGGACAGCACGCCCGGGGCGGGCCGTATCGTGTGGCGGGCGGGGGAAGCGCGACGAGACCTGGAGACGATGAAGCAGAACCAGACCCGTGCCGGACACCTGCAACGGCCCGGAACCACCCGAGTCCTCGGGCGCGACGGAGCCGAATCGGTGCGGCGCACCGTGCTCCCCGGCGGCCTGCGCGTGGTGACCGAGGAGGTGCCGGGCGTGCGCTCGGCGTCCGTGGGCATCTGGGTGGGCGTCGGTTCCCGCGACGAGACCCGGCCGCAGGCCGGAGCCGCGCACTACCTCGAACACCTGCTGTTCAAGGGCACCGCGCGGCGCACCGCCGTGGACATCGCCCAGGAGATCGACGCGGTCGGCGGTGAGCTCAACGCGTTCACCTCCAAGGAGCACACCTGCTACTACGCGCACGTGCTCGACGAGGACCTGCCGCTGGCCGTGGACATGCTCTGCGACGTGGTGTTCGACGCCGTCAACGCGGCGGCCGACGTCGAGGTGGAGCGCAGCGTGGTCCTCGAGGAGATCGCGATGCGCGACGACGATCCCGAAGACCTGCTGCACGAGCTGTTCGCCGCCGCCGTCCTCGGCGACCACCCGCTCGGGCGTTCCGTGCTGGGCACCGAGGACTCCATCACCGAGATGAGCCGCGGCCGGGTGCACGGCTTCTACCGGCGCAGCTACGCGCTGCCCAAGATGGTCATCGCCGCCGCGGGCAACGTGGAGCACGCCGACGTGCTGCGAGCCCTGCGCAAGGCGCTCGGCGACCGGCTGCGGGGCGAGGAGCAGCCCGCCCCGCCGCGAACGGGCCGCACCCGGCTGCCCCGGCAGCGCTCCCTCGTGCTGGAGCACGACAACACCGAGCAGGCGCACCTGCTGCTGGGCTGCCGCGCGCTGCACCGGCACGACGACCGGCGCTTCGTGCTCGGCGTGCTCAACGCCGCGCTGGGCGGGGGCATGAGCTCCCGGTTGTTCCAGGAGGTGCGCGAGCAGCGCGGACTGGCCTACTCGGTGTACTCGTCGGTCAGCGCCTACGCCGACGCCGGCACCTTCTCGGTGTACGCGGGCTGCCAGCCGGACCGGCTCGGCGAGGTCGCGGGCGTGATCCGGGACGTGCTGGCGGAGGTCGCCGAGAACGGGCTCGGCGAGGACGAGGTGGCGCGCGGGCGCGGGCAGCTGCGCGGCGGCCTGGTGCTCGGGTTGGAGGACAGCGCCTCCCGGATGAGCCGGATCGGCAAGAGCGAGCTGAACTACGGGCGGCACCTCAGCGTCGAGGACACCCTCGCCCGCATCGAAGCGGTCACCGCGCAGGACGTCGCGGAGCTGGCCCGGGACCTGCTGCGGCGCCCGCTGAGCACCGCGGTGGTCGGTCCCTACGAGAACGTCGAGGAGCTGCCGGACTCGGTCCGGCTGCCGGAGCAGACCAGGAAGGCGGCACGTTCGTGACATCCCCAGCATCCCCGGTGACCACCCCGGTGCGGGTCGGCGTGCTCGGCGCCCGCGGGCGGATGGGCTCGGAGGCCGTGCGCGCCGTCAGCGAGGACCCCGGAGCCGAGCTCGTGGCCGCGGTGAACCGGGAGGACCCGCTGCAGGCGCTGGTCGACTCCGGCGCCCAGGTCGCCGTCGACCTGACCCACCCGGACTCCGTGCTGGAGAACGTGCGGTTCTGCGTGGAGCACGGCATCCACGTCGTCGTCGGCACCAGCGGCCTCGGCTCGGCCGAGCTGGAAGAGGTCGGCTCGCTGCTCGACGAGCACCCGAGGGTCGGGGTGCTGGTGGCGCCGAACTTCGCGCTCGGAGCGGTGCTGTCGATGAAGTTCGCCGAGGTCGCCGCGCGGTTCTTCGAGTCCGTGGAGATCGTGGAGCTGCACCACCCGAAGAAGGCCGACGCCCCCTCCGGCACCGCCGCGCGCACCGCCGAGGTCGTGGCGCGCGCCCGCGCGTCGGCCGCGCTGGACCCGGCGCCGGACGCCACCACGAAGCAGCTCGACGGAGCCCGCGGCGCCGCGGTCGACGGGGTGCCCGTGCACTCGATCCGGATGGCGGGGCTCGTCGCCCATCAGGAGGTGCTGTTCGGCACCGAGGGAGAGACGCTGACCATCCGGCACGACTCCTACGACCGGCGCTCGTTCATGCCCGGGGTGCTGCTGGCGATCCGCGAGGTCGGCGGACGCCCCGGCCTGACCGTGGGCCTCGACGCGGTGTTGGGGCTGTGAATGTCCGGCGCTGAGCGGCGGCGCGGTCCCGGTCCGCGCGCCGCGGCGTTCGTGCTCGCCGCCGTGCTGCTGGTGTACCTGGTGATCATGGGCGGCCGGGCCATCGAGATGATCGTCACCGGGCGGCCGGTGTTCGTGGTGCTCGGCGCGGCGATCTTCGTGCTGCCGGTCCTGGGCGTGCTGCTGGTCGCCGACCAGCTCCGGTTCGGCGCGCAGACCGAACGGCTCGCGCGGAGGCTGGACGAGGAGGGCGCGCTGCCCGACGTCTCGCACCTCCCGCGCCGCCCGTCCGGGCGCGTCGAGCGCGCGGCCGCCGACGAGTGGTTCGACGCGAAGCAGGCCGAGCTGGAACGCGCGCCGAGCGATTGGCGGGCGTGGTTCGCCCTCGCGCAGGCCTACGACCTCGCGGGTGACCGGAACCGGGGGCGCAAGGCGATGCGCCGGGCGATCGAGCTGGAGCGCGGCGGAGCGGACGACCAGCGGTAGTTCCGCCGATCCGGCACCGGAGTGCGCTGCCGAGCCGGCTTCCCGGGTCGAGCCGCGCGCCTCGTGACGGCGGTCGACGTCCCCGGCTCCGCGGTGGTCGCCGCTCCGGTGGTCGTGCTGCGCGGCAGCGGTCCGGTGCCCCCGCCGCGATCGGCTGCCGCCGCGACCTCAGCTCCCGGTTCTCCTGGCGGGAGGCGGCGCGGCCCCCGTCCCGGCCCGGTTCGCCCGGCTTGCCGTCAGCGGGTGGCGCGTCACCGCCGTTCCACCCGGTGGGATACGGCCGGAGCGTGCCGGGCGTTCTCGGCGGTGATGTCCACCACGGCGACGCGCGCGATCCCCGCCCCGCGACGGTTCGTCGCGTGGTGGTGGAGCGGCTGGTCGGCCGCGCCCCGACCGGGCGTTGGTGCTCGTCGGCTGCCGGGCGCGGCCGCTCGGAGCTCGACGAGGCCGCCGCGCCGGGGCCGGATTCCCGGCGTCCGCACGGGCTGCGCCCCGCCCGTGGCCGCCCGCCCCCGAACGCCGGTGCCGCCGCCGCTCGATCGGCGAGCCGCGGCACCGGAGGTCCGTTCCCCCGGCAGGCGCGTCCCCAGGCCGGGGGAGGGCATCGACGGCCCGCTCCCGGAGGTGGCGCGGGCGAGAGCTCCGGGAACGAGTGGCGGAATGCACGTCGCCGAACCGTCCGGCCAGCGGGTTCCACGTGGCACCGTGGTGGCCGCGTCCGGCCTCCCGGGCCCTGACCGCGCGTCCGCGCCCCGACCGCCCGGCGCCGCGCACCGAGAACGAGGAGAAAGCGATGTCCGCAACGGACACGGTCACCGAACCCAGAACCGCCCCGTCCCCTGCCGAGGCCCCGCCCGCGCGGCGCGGTGTCGTCGCCATCGGCGTGGGACTCGCCCTCGTCGTCGGTCTCGCCGTGCTGCACGAGGCGGGCTGGAAGCTCGCCTCGCTGTACGTCGTCGGTCTGGCGCTCGGACTGGTGCTGTTCCACTCCCGGTTCGGCTTCACCTCCGCCTGGCGCCAGCTCGTCGCGGTCGGGCAGGGGCGCGCGCTGCGGGCGCACATGCTCATGCTCGCCGCGGCCTGCGTGCTGTTCTCGGTGATCCTCGGCGCCGGACTCGGGTTCTCCGGCGCCACCGAGGGCTCCGTCGCCCCCGCGGGACTCGGCGTGCTGCTCGGCTCCTTCCTGTTCGGCATCGGAATGCAGGTCGGCGGCTCCTGCGCCTCCGGCACCCTGTTCGCCGTGGGCAGCGGCCAGACCGCCATCCTCTACACCCTCGGCGGGTTCATCGCGGGTTCGGTGTTCAGCGCGTTCCTGGCGCCGTGGATCAGCGCGCTGCAGCAGACCGGGCCGACCGTGTCCTTCGCCGACACCCCGCTCGGCTACCCGGGGGCGCTGCTCATCTCCCTGGTGATCATCGGGGCCGTCGTCGGGGTGTCGCTGCTCGTGGAGCGCCGCCGCACGCCGCCGCCGCTCTCGGCCCCGCCCACCGCCCGGGGCCTGCTGCGGGTGCTGCGCGGCTCCTGGCCGCTGTGGGTCGGAGCGCTGGCGCTGGCCGGGCTGAACGCGTTGACGCTGCTCATCTCGGGCGGGCCGTGGGGCATCACCTCGGCGTTCGGCCTGTGGGGCGCGAAGTTCCTCGGGTGGATCGGGGTGGACATCTCCGGCGCGCCGTTCTGGACCGACCCGGAGAACGCGGCGAAGCTCAACGCCTCGGTGCTCGCGGACAAGATCTCGGTGATGGACTTCGGGATCATGATCGGCGCGCTGATCGCCGCCGCGCTGGCGGGCGCCTTCGTGCTGCACCGGCGCATCCCGTGGCGGCTCGCCGTCGGTGCCGTGCTCGGCGGGATCGCGATGGGCATCGGCGCCCGGTTCGCCGGCGGCTGCAACATCGGTGCCTACTTCTCCGGCATCGCCTCGTTCAGCTTGCACGGCTGGTTGTGGGGCGTGACCGCGATCGCGGGCACCTATGTCGGGCTGCTGCTGCGGCCGCTGTTCGGCCTCGGCAACCCCAAGCCGACCGACGCGGTCTGCTGACTCCGGAACGCCCTCGGCACCGAGTCGCGGCGGCCCTCTCGCTGAGGGCCCGGGCCGGTCCGGACGTCGCGGCACGGCGTCCTCGCCGGAGTGAGCCGGAGCGGTGCCCAGCGGCGCGCGTGGCCGTCGCCCGGCGGCACCAGGTGCGGGGGAACGACCCGGGGCGGGCGGAACTGAGGTGGGGCAGCCCGGCGGGGGCGGCCTGCGCCGCCCCGGACCGGGCGCCCTCACCGATTCGCTCGACGCGCTGAGCCCCCGCGCCGAGTCCCCCGAGGCATCCGCAGCCGACCCGCTCGCCGGGCTCGGCCACCGCCGACCCGCCCCGGAGCACGAGGGCACCGACCGGCCGGGCACCGAGGACCCGCGCACCACGTGGCTGTCCCGGCGCGTGCCGCTGGCGGGTCCGGTCCGTTCCTCGCCCACGTGCTCGGGAGTTCGCCGCCGCCAGCGGCCGGGGAGACCGACGGGCCCCCTGCTCGTCGTCCGGAGGGGGCCTCCGCAGGACCGGCACGACGCCGGTGCGCGAGCGTCCGCCCGGAGCGCGCGAAGGAGATCCGCCCGGAGGGTCAGAGCCAGGCGATCAGGACCCCGGGGGCCACGGCGAGCGCGGCGAACCGCGCGAACCGCCCCACCAGGCCGGTGACCAGGAACGTGCTCAGCGGTACCCGTGCCCAGCCCGCGACCACGCAGGTCGCCAGGAAGGGCGGCAGGCTCGCCGTCGCGCTCAGCAGCAGCATCCCGCCGGTCCACAGCGGGCGGCGGTGGCAGCTTGCGCGGAACCGCTCCATCCACACCGCCCAGCGCCCCGGCCGCCGCGTTGGTGCGCTCCTGCGCTGCAGGACGGCGGGGAGCGTGATGAGGCCCCGGGCGGCGTAGAAGTAGAGCAGCTTGCCGCCGATCTGGCCGACGGCCACCACCAGCGCGAGCAGCCACCACGGCACTTCCGGGCCCTTGACGACCATGCCGACCACGAAGATCTCGACGCTGATCACGGGGAGCAGCGCCGAAGCCACCGCCATGCCGAACGCGCTCGCGATCAGTCCGATCGAGGTCAGCACCAGGTCCCCCGGAGGTCGGAGTGCGGTCCGTCACAGGCTAGCAACGCGCCCTGACCGGGACCTGATGCACGTGCGGTCACGGCGCGTTCTCGCTGCGCGATCGGGCCGGGCTCAGCCCGGCTGGCGCATCCGGAGGTCGAGCGGGCCCGAGAGCCGCAGTTCGCGAACCGGCCGGCCGCCCGCGTCCAAGGTGCGCACCGTGCCGTCCGGGCCCCAGCCCGCGTGGTCGAAGAAGGAGAGCGACGCCGAGTCCGCCTCCGGGATCCAGCAGATGCCGCGCGTGGCTCCGCCCGCGGCGAGTTGCTGCGCCATCGTCGCCAGCAGCCGTCCGCCGTGCCCGCGCCGCCCCCAGCGGGGCTCCACCAGCAGCGAGCTCAGAAGCACCAGCTCCGCGAGATCCGGTGGCGCGGAACCATCCGCGCCCGCGGCTTCCTGCTCCGGAGCGGCGCCCGCCGCGCAGAACCCCACCGGCACGCCGCCCTCGACGGCGACCAGCACCGACACCGCGCCGCCGGTCAGGGCCTCCGACCACTGCCGGGCCGTCTCCGCCTCGTCCAACGCGGTCAGCACCTCCGGCGGCAGCAGGTCCGCGTAGGCGCTGCGCCAGGTCGACAGCTGCAGTCGGGCGATCACGGGGGCTTCGTCGGGCGTCGCGGCCCGGACCTCGGCTTCAGCCATGCGCGCCAACCTAGCGCCCGCGGCCACCCCCGCGTCGGGGCAGGGCGAAGATCGAGACGCTGACCTGGCGGCGAGGGGAACGACCGCCCGCCCCGGGCGGGTGCGCGCGGGCCGGGAACGCTCGGTCAACGGGCACGTCGGTGGTGGATGGCACGATCGGCGGATGCAGACGATGAGCACCGCGACGGCCCGGCGCACCGCGCTGGCGGCGCAGGGATTCACCGATGCCCGCCCTGCCGGGCAGGTCACCCGCCAGCACCTGAACCGCGTCCTGGGGCGCACCAAGCTGCTGCAGCTGGACTCGGTGAACGTCGCGGTGCGCGCGCACTACATGCCGCTGTTCAGCAGGCTCGGCGCCTACTCCGCCCGGCTGCTCGACGACGCCGCCTGGAACCCGACCGCCGCCAAGCCCCGGCTGCTCGTCGAGTACTGGGCGCACGAGGCCTCGCTGATCCCCGTGGCCGACTGGCCGCTCCTGCGCTGGCGGATGCGCGAGCACGGCGGTTCGTGGCGCCGCCGGGCCCGCGAGCTGCTGGAGAGCTCGCCCGGCCTCGTCGACGACGTCCTCGCCGCCGTGAAGGACCTCGGCCCGGTCGGCGCGGGAACGCTGGAGCGCGAACTGGGCGGCGGGATCCGGCAGGGCCGGGGGCCGTGGTGGAACCGCACCGAGACCAAGCGCGTCTGCGAGCTCCTCTTCGCCACGGGCGAACTCACCACGGGAACCCGCAAGGGCTTCGAACGCCGCTACGACCTACCGGAACGCGTGTTGCCGCCCGAGGTGCTCGCCCAGGACCCGCCCGAGGACGAGGCGATCCGCGAACTGGTGCGCCGTTCCGCCACCGCCCTCGGCGTGGCCACCGAGACCGATCTGCGCGACTACTACCGGCTCGGCCCGCAGCAGGCGCGGCAGGCCATCGCGGAACTCATCGACGGCGGCGAGCTGGAGCCCGTCGCAGTGCGGGGCTGGCAGCACCAGGCCTACTTGCACTCGACCGCCCGCACCCCGCGCCGCGTCCAGGGGCACGCCCTGCTGTGCCCGTTCGACCCGGTGGTGTGGGAGCGGTCCCGCGCTGAGCGGCTGTTCGGCTTCCGGTACCGCATCGAGATCTACGTGCCGGAGGCGAAGCGCGAGTACGGCTACTACGTCTTCCCCTTCCTGCGCAACGGAGAGCTGGTCGCCCGGGTGGATCTGAAGGCCGACCGGGCGGCGAAGGTCCTCCGGGTGCCCGGGGCCTTCACCGAACCCGGTCGCGAGGCCGGAGCCATCGCACCGGACCTCGCCGAGGCGCTGACCGAGATGGCCGCCTGGCTGGAACTGGACGGCGTCGAGATCGGCGAGCGCGGTGATCAGGTCTTGACCGCCGCGCTGCGCGACCTCACCAGGGGCGACCTCACACGGCAGAGGTGAGCAGGGCGTCACCGCTGCCGCTGCGGCCGAAGATCCGCAGCGCGGGTTCCTCCCGAGTCGGCTCCGGCGCGACGTCCAGGTCGCTGCGCACCGTTCCAGTGGTCGAGGTCAGGTCGACCTCGGCATCGACACCGGCGGGCAGCGCCACCCGGAGCTCACCGGAACCCGTGATGAGTTCGAGCTGGCCGGACGTCGCCTCGGCGACCGTGACGGCACCGCTGCCGGACCGCACCAGCACGTCCGAGCCGACCGAACCCAGCCAGACCGCGCCGCTGCCGGTCACCACCGAGGACGGTGCCCGCACGGATGCGATCTCCACGTCCCCGCTCCCGCTGCGCGCCTGCACCCCGGCACCCATCTCGCCGAGACGCAAGGCGCCGGACCCGGTGCGGGCGACGGTGGTGCCCCCGGCCCGCTCCACGGACACGGCGCCACCGCCGGACTGCACCTCCACGCGCCCGGCGGGGCCGGTGATCCGCACCTCGCCGCTCGACGACCGGATCCCCAGCTGGGAATCCGCCGGGGCGCGCACGAGCACCGCCAGCGGGACCGCGCGCAGCGGCACCGAACTCGGCGTGCGCACCGCCAGCCGGTTGCCGGTGAGGTCGACCCGGGTCTGGCGCACCGCCTCCGCGATCGGCTCGCGGATCCCGCCCCGCTCACCGAAGGCGCGGTCGCCGAGCCCGCCGCGCAGCCCGGACTCGCTGAGCTGCTCGCTGACCCAGCTCAGCAGGCCGGTGAGCCCGCTGCGCCAGTCCGCACCGCCGCCCGCGCTGTCGTGCCGGATCTCGACGTGGGTGATGTCGGTCGTGCACAGCTCGACCGTGATCGAGCCGAGCCCGTTGCCGATGTCGACCTCGATCGGCGCCGCGGTGTCGAAGTCCTGCGTCCGCACCAGGTCCTCCGGTTCCCGAGGTCCGGAAGCTCCGCCGGAACCGGGCCCGCCCGTGTCGTCGCCACTCATCGCCGTCCCCTTCCCGCTCAGCCGTGCACCCAGCCGTGCAGCCGCGAACCCGGCCCGTCCTCGGGTCCTTCCGGACGCCAGCGACCGGAGCCGGGCGGTCCCCAGCCCGGCCCGCGTCCTGCCCGGGGGTGGTCCCAGGGCCCGCGCGGCCTGCCGCCGTGCAGAGCGCCCTGCACCGCCTGCGCCACCCAGGTGTTGAGCGAGACCCCCTGCGTCGACGCCGCCCGCTCCGCCTGGGACTTGATCTCGTCGAGCAGCCGCAGCGTGATCCTGCTGATGTCCCCGCCGTCGGCGCCCGGAGGCGGGGGCGGCGGTCTCTCCTCCTCGCCGGACGGAGGTGGTGCCGCGGCGCCGCCGCTGACGACCACGCGGACGTCCCGGCCGTCCAGCCGGACGTCGACCACCTGGCCGTCGAGGTGCGTCGTCACCTCCGCGGCCAGGTCGGAGAGCGCGTTCATGATGGCCAGCCGGGTCGCCGGTTCGATCGCGGCGGACAGGGCGGCGGCGGTCTGCCGGGTCTGCTCGTCGCCCGCCGAGGCGGCCGAGCCGAGGTCCTCCCGGAGCTGCGCGATGTAGGGGCTCAGATCCATGACGCCACTATGGCGTCATCACTGGCGTCGTGCAAGGGCACGATGGTGTCAAGGTGTGTCACCGGGTCGTCGCGGACGGTGGCCCGGGCGGTCCGCCGGGGCGGTCGGACCCGCCGGTTAGGCTCGGAAACCGCCAGCACCCGGCACCGCCAGCACCCGGTCCACGGGCACGCGGCCGGAACATCCGCACACCTCCCACGCGAAGGGGTCCCCGCACAGTGACCGAGATCGTGCCGCCGAAGGTCCAGCTGATCGGCAAGACCGAGTTCTTCCCGCCCGCCGACGTGGACTGGTCCACCGACGCGGACGGCGGCCAGGCGCTCGCGGAGTTCGCCGGCCGGGCTTGCTACCAGTCCTGGCGCAAGCCGAACCCCGCGACCGCCACGAACGAGGGCTACCTGCGGCACATCATGGAGGTCGGCCACCTCTCGGTGCTGGAGCACGGCTCCGTGACGTTCTACCTGACCGGGATGTCCCGGTCGCTGACCCACGAGCTGATCCGGCACCGGCACTTCTCCTACTCGCAGCTGTCCCAGCGCTACGTCCCCGAGCGCGACGCCGCGATGGTGGAGCCGGACGTCATCGCCGAGGACCCCGCGCTGCACGAGAAGTTCGTGCAGGCCACCGAGGCCAGCGTCGCCGCCTACACGGAGCTGCTGGAAGCGCTGCAGGAGAAGTTCGCCGACGAGCCCAAGGCGACGCTGCGCCGCAAGCAGGCCCGGCAGGCCGCCCGTTCGGTGCTGCCCAACGCCACCGAGACCCGGATCGTCGTCAGCGGCAACTACCGCGCCTGGCGGCACTTCGTCGCGATGCGCGCGAGCGAGCACGCCGACGTGGAGATCCGCGCCCTCGCGGTGGAGTGCCTGCGCCAGCTGCAGGAGGTGGCGCCCAACGTGTTCGGCGACTTCGAGATCACCCACCTCAAGGACGGCTCGGCGGTGGCCTCCAGCCCGTTCGTCACCGAAGGCTGACGGAACCGCGACCGGCCCCCCGGTCGTCCGATGCGATGATCTCGCGGAGGACGGCTGGGGGAGGACGCGACGTGGGGGAACGGACCGATGCGGTGCCCGGGGTGATCGGGGGCCGCTACCGGATCGACGGGGAGCTCGGCCGCGGTGGCATGGGTGTCGTGCGGCGCGCGCGGGACCTGGTCATCGGGCGCGACGTCGCCATCAAGCAGCTGCACCTGCCGGACGGCGTGCCGCCGGCCGAGCGGGCGGTGTTCCAGGAGCGGGTGCTGCGGGAGGCCCGCACCGCCGGCCGGCTCAGCGACCCCGGCGCCGTCACGGTGCACGACGTGCTGCAGGAGGGCGGCGGCACCTACATCGTGATGGAGCTGGTCGAGGCGGCCACGCTCAGCGACCTGATCGCCCAGCGCGGGCCGATGCCCGTCGAGCGGGTCCTCGACCTGGCGCTGCGGCTGCTCTCGGCGCTGCAGGCCGCGCACGCGGCGGGGATCGTGCACCGGGACGTCAAGCCGAGCAACATCATGATCTCCGACGACGTGGTGAAGCTGACCGATTTCGGCATCGCGCAGACCCTGGACGACCCCAGGCTGACCACCAGCGGGAGCATCATCGGCTCCCCGTCGTTCATGGCCCCGGAGCGCATCCAGGGCGCCGACGCGACGCCCGCGAGCGATCTGTGGGCGCTGGGCGCCACGCTCTTCTTCGCCGCCGAGGGCTGGATGCCGTTCGAGCGGCAGAGCACGGCGGCCACGCTGCACGCGGTGCTCAACGAGCCGCCGCGGCTGGCCCGCGCGCACGGCCCGATCGCCGCGGTGATCACCGGCTTGCTGCTGCCGGACCCGCGCCGCAGGCTCACCGCCGACCAAGTGCGCGCGCTGCTGGACCACCGGGCCGTCGGCCCGGGGCGCGCCGCGCAGGCCCCGACCCACCGGGTGCCCGCCGCGAAGCCCCGCCGGTGGGCGATCGGCGCCGCGGTCGCGGTCGCGCTGTTCGCGGCGGGCCTGCTGCTCGGCCGGTTCGCGCTGCTCCCGGGCGGACCGGTCGCCGAGGAGCCCGCGCTGAGCTACGGGCCCGGCGGGGACGTGGAGGTCTTCGAGCTCGGCGACGTGAAGCCGTGCGGGGCGGGCAGCCTGGTCCCGGGTGGCACCGTGCCGGTGGCCGCCGAACGCTCCTGCTCGGAGCCGCACGACTTCGAGCTCTACGCCTCCGGCGACCCGTTCGAGGGCGGCTCCAGCAGCGATGTCGACTACCCGGGGCAGGAGCAGCTGACGCGGTTCGGCGACGGGATGTGCGCCGCGTACTTCGCCACCGACAAGATCGTCGTGCCGGGCAAGGACGCCGCGCTGCGCTACGGGGCGCTGGTGCCGACCGAGCAGGCGTGGGACCTCAAGCGGCGCAGCTCGCTGAACGGCGACAGCGACGACGACGAGGGGTCCCAGGTGGTCTACTGCTACCTGCGCAGCGCCGACGGAGTTCCGCTGACGACCTCGGCGAGCGGCTGACCCCCGGCGACGGGAACGGCACCCCCGGTAAGGTGGCCGCATGGGAGTGGCCAACGACGAACGCCGTGAATTGTGCGACCTGTTCGAGCAGGTCGGTCCGGACGCCCCGACGCTGTGCGGGGAGTGGCGGACCAGGGACCTCGCCGTCCACCTGGTGCTGCGGGAACGCCGGCCGGACGCGCTGGCGGGCAAGTTCGTCAAAGCGCTGGCCGAGCGCGGGGACAAGGTCGAGCAGGAGCTGCGCGAGAAGCCGTGGCCCGAGCTGGTCGGCACCGTGCGCGAGGGCGCGCCGAAGTGGAACCCGCTGTCCATCGGCGCGGTGGACGCGGCCGTCAACAGCGCCGAGTTCTTCGTGCACCACGAGGACGTGCGCCGCGCGCAGGCGGGCTGGCAGGCCCGGCCCAGCGACCCGGAGCGCGAGGAGGCGCTGTGGAAGTCGCTGAGCCGGATGGCGAAGATCTTCTACGGCCGCAGCCCGGTGGGCGTGGTGCTGCGCCGCCCGGACGGCACCGAGATCGCCGCCAAGCGCGGTCCGCGCACCGTGCGCTTCAGCGGTGAGCCGAGCGAGCTGCTGCTGCACGCCTTCGGCCGCAAGCAGGTGACGATCGAGACCGAGGGCAACGACGCGGACGTGCTCGCGGTGGAGGACCTGCGCCGCTCGCTCTGAGCCCGGGGCGACCGCCCCTCGCCGCGTCGGTGGGAGTTCGATCGTCGCATCGCTGAGCTGCGGGAACGCGGAGGTTCCCGGCGCGGGGTCGCCGCGATCTCCGCGTCCCGCGCTCAGCGGCCCCGGGCGTGGTACATGCGGCGCGCCCACCAGCGGGCTCACCAGGTAGCGTCAGGGCATGACCGTCTGTCCCACCGCCACCGAAGGTCGGCCTTTCGGCCGGGTCCTGACCGCCATGGTGACCCCGTTCGACGCGGACGGGAAGCTCGACCTGGAGTTGGCGCAGGAGCTCGCGAGCTACCTCGTCGACCACGTCGGCAACGACGGGCTGATCGTCAACGGCACGACGGGTGAGAGCCCGACGACCAGCGATGACGAGAAGGACCGGTTGCTGCGCGCGGTCGTCGAAGCGGTGGGGGACCGCGCGACGGTGGTCGCGGGCGCGGGCACGAACGACACGGCGCACTCCGTGGACCTCGCGCGCACCGCCGAGAAGGCCGGCGCGCACGGGCTGCTCGTGGTGACGCCGTACTACTCCCGCCCGCCGCAGGAGGGCCTGCTGTCGCACTTCACGACGGTGGCCGATGCGACCGAGCTGCCCGTGATGCTCTACGACATCCCGCCCCGCTCGGTGGTGCCGATCCACACCGACACGCTCAAGCGGCTCGCGGAGCACCCGCAGATCAAGGCCGTGAAGGACTCGAAGCACGACCTGTGGGCGGGCAGCGAGGTGCTGGCCAACAGCGACCTGGCCTACTACTCGGGAGAGGACCCGCTGAACCTCCCCTGGTTGTCGGTGGGTGCGGTCGGGTTCGTCAGCGTCATCGGGCACGTCGTCGGGGACCGGCTGCGCAAGATGCTCGACGCCTACGAGGCGGGCGACATCGCCACCGCCCGGGAGATCCACTTCGGGCTGATGCCCGTGTACCGGTCGATGAACTTCGTCGGCGGTGTGATCTTCGCGAAGACGGCGCTGAGGTTGTGCGGTTACGAGACCGGACACCCGAGGCTGCCCCTGCCGCAGGCCACCGACGAGCAGGTGCGCGTGATCACCAGTGATCTGTGGGACGCCGGTCTGGTCCTGGTCAATCCCGACGCCGCAGCAGAGGTGACGCGTTGAGCGCTCGCGCAACAGCTTCCGAACACCACCCCATGACGCCGACCGCCTCGGCGCCTCCACCCGCGCTGCCCGAGGGCGGCCTGCGGGTGACCGCGCTGGGCGGCATCGGCGAGGTGGGCCGCAACATGACGGTCTTCGAGCACGAAGGCCGGTTGCTCATCGTCGACTGCGGGGTGCTGTTCCCGGAGGACGACTCGCCCGGGGTGGACCTGATCCTCCCCGACTTCGGGGCGATCGAGAACCGGATGGACGACATCGAGGCCGTGGTGCTCACCCACGGTCACGAGGACCACATCGGCGCGGTGCCGTTCCTGCTGCGGTTGCGCCCGGACCTGCCGGTGGTGGGCTCGAAGTTCACGCTGGCGCTGCTGGCGGCCAAGTGCAAGGAGCACCGCCAGGACCCGGTCCTGGTCGAGGTCACCGAGGGCCAGCACAGCGAGCACGGCGTGTTCGACCTGGAGTTCTTCGCCGTCAACCACTCCATCCCGGACGCGCTGGCGGTGGCGATCCGCACCCCGGCGGGCGTCGTGCTGCACACCGGTGACATCAAGCTCGACCAGCTTCCCCTGGACGGCAGGCTCACCGACCTGGCCGGGTTCTCCCGGCTCGGCGACGAGGGCGTGGACCTGTTCCTGGTGGACTCCACCAACGCCGAGGTGCCCGGGTTCGTCACGCCGGAGCGCGAGATCGGCCCGGTGCTGGACACCGTGATCGGGAAGGCGACGCAGCGGCTCATCGTGGCCTGCTTCGCCAGCCACGTGCACCGCGTGCAGCAGGTGCTGGACGTCGCCGATCGGCACGGGCGCAAGGTGTGCTTCGTGGGCCGTTCGATGGTGCGCAACATGGGCATCGCGAACGAGCTGGGCATCCTGCGGGTGCCGCCGGGCCTGCTCGTCGAGCTCGACGAGGCGCTGGCGATGCCCGAGCACATGGTGCTGTTCGTCTCGACCGGTTCGCAGGGCGAGCCGCTGTCCGCGCTGTCCCGGATGGCCCGCGGCGAGCACAAGCAGATCCGGATCCGCGCCGGTGACACCGTGGTGCTGGCGAGCTCGCTCATCCCCGGCAACGAGACCGCCGTGTTCGGCGTGGTCAACGGGCTGGTGCGGCTCGGCGCGGACGTGGTCCACCAGGGCGGGGCGAAGGTCCACGTCTCCGGGCACGCCTCGGCGGGCGAGCTGCTGTACCTCTACAACGCGGTGCGACCGAGCAACGTGATGCCGGTGCACGGCGAGTGGCGCCACCTGCGTGCGAACGCGGAGCTGGCCCGGCTGACCGGTGTCCCCGCCGAGCGCGTGGTGATCGCCGAGGACGGCGTGGTGGTGGACCTCGTCGACGGCATCGCGAAGGTCTCCGGCCGGGTCGAGGTCGGCCACGTCTACGTGGACGGCCTGTCGGTGGGCGACGTCGGCGAGTCGACGCTCTCGGACCGGTTGGTGCTGGGTGAGGGCGGTTTCATCTCGATCACCGTGGCCGTGGAGGCCGCGACGGGACGCGCCGTGTCCAGCCCGACGATCTCGGGGCGCGGTTTCTCGGACGACCCGAAGGCACTGGACGGCGTCGTGCCGCTGGTGGAGATGGAGCTGGCGCGCACCGAGTCGGAGGGCATCACCGACACGCACCGCGTCGCCCAGGCCGTGCGCCGGGTGGTCGGCAAGTGGGTGGCCGACACCTACCGACGCCGCCCGATGATCGTGCCGAACGTGCTGCCGGTCGACTCCTGATCCGCCGCCGCGATCGGAAATCCGGTGCGCACCCCGGATTTCCGCTCGCGGGACCGGAGGGTTTCCCCGCGAGGAAGCCGAGGACCGTCCGGCTGCCCTCCGGCGTCGTAGCGTTGCCGCATCTCATCGGGAGAGTTGTGGAAGGGGCACGACACATGAAGCGATTCACCGCAGCGGCGGTCCTCGCGGTGGCCGCGGCGCTGGCGGTACCCGCCTCGGCGCTGGCCGCACCGGCATCAGCAGTGCAGATCGTCGACGACGGCACGGTTCGCGGTGGTGACGTCCCGCCGGACCAGACCGCTCCGGGTGGTGACGTCCCGCCGGACCAGACCGCTCCGGGTGCTGACGTCCCGCCGGACCAGACCACGTCGATGGTGGTGCGGGCCGCCGCGGGTGACGACAAGGGCGACGGCGGCGGCTGCGACCCGGAGTCGTCCAAGGTGCCGTGCGGCCGCGCCGCGCTCCTGGAGGACGAGGACGGCACTTCGGAGCTGGGCGCGAGCGCCGCGCCCACCCGGCCGGTGCGCTGAGCCCCGAGCCGATCGGCGCCCCGAGCCGTCTCCCGGCTCGGGGCGCTCGTCGTCCGGCACCGGGTGGTCAGCGCCGTGCTGCCCGCAGGGGTCTGCGAGGGCGGCCGGCCGCGTCGAGCCGCGACGGCCGCCGCTGCCGGAGTCAGTTCCCGGCGCCGTCGAGCAGCCAGTGGTAGCGCATCCGCAGCCCCCGTTCCATGCTCGCCATCGCCGCGCCGACGGTGAGGGCGATGTTGAGCCACGCCGGCAGCCGCAGGGGAGATTCGAAGATCCCGATGTTCTCGGCGATGGGAGGGATCCGGGAGATCGGTTCCGCGACCTGGAGGACGAGCAGCACCACGCCGATGATCAGCATGACGACCGAGAGGAATCCGAGCGCGCGGCTGGCGGCCGGGTGGTTGCGCTCGAGGCGGGCGCGGCGTCCCTCGGCGGACTTCGGGTCCGGGACGAGCTGCTGCTCCGCGCCTCCGTCGGTGACGTGGTGACAGCGCCTGAGCCCGACGCGGCTCACCGCCACCTCGATCACACCGCCGTCGACGGGGAAGATGGCGGGGACCTTGGAGACCGCGTGGTGCCTGCCGTCGCGGAACAGGTTGGCGTGGACCTCGCCGGTTTTCGCGTCTCCCATGAGCCGGACGTCGACGGCGTACTCCGTCCGGCCGTCCTGCCGGAGGTAGTACAGCGATCGGTTGAACTGCTGCCACCAGCGGAAGGGTTTCAAGGGGCGCCCGTCCCCGCTCTTGACGCGTCCGACGGCGCGCTGCCGCCGCCACTCCTTGAACATGCCCGACCCTTCTTCGATGGTGGAAGAAATTGTTCAGAACGCCGCAATGTGGTGGTTATCACGCTAGCACAGCGTGTTAAAAAGTACTATCACGGTGTGCCAGTACAGTGTGGTGGGAGGTGGACGTGGACGTATCGGACGACCCGGCGCTGAGCACCCGGCACCGGATCCTGGTGGCCGCGGCAACGATGCTGGGCGAGGACGTGGCCGCGCGGCTGAGCGTGCGAGCGGTCGCCGCTCGGGCTGGGGTGAGCACCGGTTCGCTGCGGTACCACTTCCCGACGCAACGGGACCTCCGCGACGCCGTGCTCGCCGGCATCTACGACCTGGTGGCCTCGGACGACGCCATCCACGACCGGTCGGTCCCGCCCCGGGAACGGCTCGTCGCGTGCCTGCGGCAGGTGCTGGCGCCGACCGGGGTCGGGGAGCAGGCGCGTGCCGCTCTGGGCAAGCTCTACGAGGCGTTCATCGCGTCCGAACCGGATGAGGACGCCCGGGCCGCGTACCTCGGCATGGAGCGCGAGGGCTTCCGCCGCACCGAGCGCTGGCTCGCCGTCCTGGTGGAGGAAGGCGCGCTCGCCCGAGGCGACAACGCACGGCGAGCGCGCTTCCTGATGACCGTCCTCGACGGCCTCTCCATGGAGCGCGCGCTGCCCGCCGAGGACTCCCTGCTCGCCAGGGAAACGGAGACCTTGTACCTGGCCGTCGATTCCGTCCTGGCCTCCCGGGAGCCGTGACCGCCGTACCTGCTCGGCGACGGCCCCGCCCCGGGTCGGGCGGAGCGGGGCCGTCGCCGGTGCGGGTCGTGAGCCGCGTCGGAGTGCGGCGGCCTGCGCTGCTGCGGGAGGCGGTCGGTGGAGCTCCGGTGTGCTGCGACGCTCGACCCGGCACGACCGTTGCCGGAGTCGGTGGGGAAGGGCACGCAGGACGCGCTCGATCTGGGGCTGTGCTGCTTCGCGGCGCGGTCAGCGCAACTTGAGCGTGTCGAGGGCGCGGCCGGTGGCGGTGGCGGGGCCTCGGTGCACGGAGTGCGCGATGCCGTTGTAGACGAGGTCCCACAGCGCGCGTTTGCGCTGGATCTGGTGCAGCGGAGCGCGGGCGGAGCCGCCGTGCCCGTCGGTCAGCACGAGCCACGGTTCGGAGTCCTCGGCACGAGTCTCGATGTCAATCCGCAGCAGCTTGTAGAGCCTGACGTAAGTGGTGCGGTTGCTCGCGAACCAGTCGGCTCCGGCCGAATACCCCTCGCTTCGGCCACGGAGGTAGAACGGGACGGCAGCGGCGGCGGCGATCAGCCACAGCCACCAGGTCCGCGCCCACTCGAATCCCCAGTCGAGCCAGCAGTAGCGCAGCACGAGAATCCCGCTCAGGAACAATCCGGCTTTGAGCAGGCCGGTGTCCAACCCGTGGCACCACTCCAAGATCGGTCCTTCGCCCGGCGGTGCGGGCGGGAAGCGCGCGAAGGTGCGTCGAGTGCGTCCCTCGTTCCGCCAGGTGACGACCACCGGCGCCCGTGGTGGGCGCGGCAGGCCGGTGGCCGGGTCGGGTTTGCGGGCGGGTGAGTGCGGCCGGGCTTGTTCGGTCACCGGAGCTGGAGCTTGTCGAGGGCGAGTTCGTTCGCGGTGGCGGTGCCGGTGTTCACGGAGTGGACGATCCCGTTGTAGACGAGATCCCAGAGGGCGCGGTTCTGCTGCACCTCGCGCAGCTTGACTCCGGCGAAACCGCCGCTCCGGTCGGTGAGTTCGAGCACCCATGCGTCCACGCCCGCGGGGTTCGTGACGGTGACCTTCGTCAGCTCGTAGAGCTGCACGTGACGTCTGCGGCTCGTCGCGAACCAGTCGGCACCGGCCGAGAAGCCTCCGCTGCGGCTGTAGAGGTAGAAGACCGGGATCGGGGCGAGGACGAATGCCCACAGGCCCCAAGTGGTGATCCAGTCGAATCCCCAGTCCTTCAAGGACAGGAACGCGGCGATCAGGAAGGCGACGAAGATTCCCGACTTGATGCCGTTCGAGCTCGACTCCTGGAACCATTCGAGAACCGGGCCTTCACCGGGTGGCGCGGGCGGGAAGCGCGCCCGTGCCGGATCACGCTCTCCAGGCTGTTGCGCGCCGAGCACGACGGGTGCCCGAGGTGGCCGAGGGCTCCCGGTCGTCGCGTCCGGTCGAGATGCTGCTTGCGGCACTGGCTGATGTTCCTTCCTGGGCAGGAGAAGGGAGGTCAGTCGAGCAGATTCCATCCTTCGTCTACCAGGATGCCAACCCCGATTCCGATGATCGCTCCGCCGACCGCTCCGACCGGGCCACCGATCATCGCACCCGCAACGGCACCGGAGACCAACGAAGCTCCACCGGAAGCGATTGCCTGCGTCGGGTCTTTCCCGTTGTCTATGTCGTAGTAAACGCCCGCGCCCGTGAAGAGGACGCCCGCGACGGGAATGCTCTTGCCGAGTTTGGTCGAGCCCTTCAGTAGCCAGTTGTTCGGGGTCGGAACCCGATCCGGGATGACCTTTTGGTCGAGGCTCGCACTCAGCCAGCGGGGCACGTGCTCGTCGATGGACGCCGCGATGCGGGTCGGGTAGGCCTCGGCTAGGGCGCTGGCTCGTGTCGCGGTGCGTTCGGCGGCTATCTGGGCAGCGGTGAAGCGACCGCTTGCGCTCATGCTGGTGTTCTGCGCCAGTTTCGACGCGAGCTCGGCGGCAGGTTTGACGTGCTTGGCGACGTCCGTCCACTTCGAGGTTCTGGCTGCGATCGCAGCGGTCAGCCCCGTCGACACGTCGCCCAGGGTCAGGCCGAGTTTGACCGGGTCGACGATGCCCGCGATGGAGCGGACGATCACGTTCTGGGAGTCGGTCTCGGTTTTCTTGGCCTGTGCGACGGTTTCGGCGGCTTCGCGGTAGGCCGCGATCTTGCGCTGGTACTCGGCCACGGCGGCCACCGAGGCCTCGTGGCGTTGTGCTTGCCGCCGGGTGGCGGAGCCGTCGGACGGGAGCGGTTTCGGCTCGGCCGGCGCTTCTCCCGGGGGCTGGATCTTGAAGCCGTGAATCGTCAGGCCGCCGTCCAGCGCGGCGTCGCGGGCGTGCCGCATCTGGGCTCGGGCGGTGCGCAGTCCGTCGGCGTGGACCTCCATCGCGTCGCACACCTCGGAGATCATCTGCACGGTGTCGCCCGCCATCCGCGCGCCCTGGAAGGCGACGTCGCGGAACGCCTCGCCCGCCGCGCCATCCCAACCGGCCTCGGACGAGCCCCGGGCCGCGAGGTAGTCCCGTTCGGCCTGCTCGATGTTCGCGGAGGTGTCGCGCAGCCACTGGCAGGTGGCGGTGAAGCTCTCCGGGTCGCCCTTGATCTCGGTGTCGAGTTCGTCCACCGTCAGCCCCCGGCCTGCGTGCGCTTCAGGTGCAGCACCTGGTCGTAGTCGATCGTCTCGTAGTCGGCGCGGCCCTCGGCGACGGCTTGGCCGAGCCCGCCCGCGCTCGCGGCGACGTTGCCGACCCCCTCGCACAGCAGCGCCAGGGTCGCGGACAGCAGCTCGGTGATGTCCCCGGCCTGCGGAACGGGCGGTGGTGTCGCGGCGGTGTCGAGGTCGGATTCCGCGTTGCGCAGTCTCGTCGACACCTGGGACAGGACGAGCGGATCCGCTGCGAAGCCCACGTCAGCGCGCCCCTTCGCCGTGCCGCTGATCGGCGGGCACCGCCGCGTCCCACACCACCTGGTCGGCCCCGCAGCGCCGTTGCAGGTCCGGGATCGACCCGCCCTCGACCGCGATCCACGGCTGGGTGTCCCCGCAGCCGGACACCAGCGCTTCGAGGGTGGTGAAGGCGAGCATGGCGGTCGTGCCGTCGGCGAGGCGCCGGAGCTCCAGGGTGACCGGCTGGTTCCGGTTCGTGATGCGCTCGGCGGGCAGGAACACCTGGGCCGGCGGCTGGTCCTCGTCGTCGAGCGGTGCCGCGCCCAGCACCGCCGGAGCCTCGTTCGCGTGGTCGCGCATCACGTGCGCGTCTCCGTACACCATCCGGTACCTCAGCCAGCCTGCGTTGAACGTGTCCGGCGGGACGGTACCGAATGGGTGAGGGCGTCGAGAGCGGGAAATTACTCAACGCCTGAGCGGAGCAGGGAGCGGGGGAGCGGGCCGCCCCGCCGTGTGGGTGGCGGGGCGACCCGCGGCTTCTTCCGGGGATCAGCCCCGCTTGAGGGTGGTGAGGAAGGCTGACCAGGTGGTGCCGGTGAAGGTGAGGGTGCCGCCGTCGCGGTCCTTGGTGTCGCGGACCCCGGCGCCGCCGGGAACTAACGCCACCTCCACGCACTCGTTCTGCGAGTTGCTGTAGCTGCTCTTGAACCAGGTGGCGCCGGTCAGGTCGCGATCGGTCATGGTGGGCTCCTCGTCGGCTACGAGTACTGCTTGCCCACCGATCGTATGAGTTCGAGAGACTCGCTCGGGCCGAGCGCGGCGGCCGAGAGCCGGTTCCACTGGCGCGTGTAGGCGGCCACCGCGTCCTTGTCGTCGAGGTAGCGCGCGTCGTCGAACGACTCGACGTAGACGAACTCCAGTGCCGATGAGATGTCGGAGGACGGGATCTGGAGCAGCGTGAAGTCGTACGAGATTCCGCCGACCGGCGTCGCGGCCTGGAACGGCATCACCTGGAGATCGACGTTCGGGCGTGAGGCGATCTCTTCCAGATACCGCAGTTGATCGTGCATCACCGCGTTGGTGCCGACCTGCCGCCGCAGGCAGGATTCCGAGAGCACGAAAGCTAAAGTCGGCGGGTTCGCCTCCCGGGAAACGGACTTCTGCCGTTCTTGGCGAGCGAGGACGCTCTCGTCGGAGCTTTCGCCGTCGGTTCGCACCGGGGCGTCGTGGAGTGCTCGGATGTAGCCCTCCGTCTGCAAGATGCCCGGAATGATCTCGGTCTGCGCGTGCCGGATGCTCTCCGCGTCCGTCTCCAGGTCCACGTACATCCGGAACCACTCCGGGAACACCGCCCGGTAGCCGGTCCAGCGGCCTCGGGTGCTGCGGGTGCGGGCCAGCTCGAACATCCACTGCATGTCCGCCGGGTCCACGCCGTAGAACTCCAGCAGCAGCTTGAGATCGCCCTTGGTGATGCCGCCCTGGCCGAGTTCCAACCGGGAGATCTTGCTGCTGCTCACGCAGTCCAGTTCCTTCGCGGCCTCGTGCTGCTCGAAACCGGCCTTCTGCCGCGCGTGACGCAGCTCGTTGCCGAGCTGGAGCCGCCGCACCGTCGGTGTCGCCATCCCGCCTCCGTCGTGATCCTCACTGGCCGGATCAGTCTCCCGCGATCGGCATTCACGGCGGAACTACACGATCAGGCGACTAGCTAAGCCGCATTTGCGGTTCTAACTTTGCGTCGAATTGATCGACAAGGGGGTTCGGATGTCATCGACGCAAGGCGGCCTGCTGCTGGTGCTGATGGGAGCCACGGCCGTCGCGCCGTGGGCGGCGCTGGTGCTCGAATCGCGGCCGGTCCGCGAGAAGCTCGCCCGCAGGAAGGTCCGCCGCACGCTGCGCGCCGCCGGACTCCGCGCCACGCCGGGAAGAACTCCCGGCACCGGAGCGCCGGGAAGCTCCGTCGCCGTCCCGGTCAGCGCCCGACCGGGCGCGGTGTTCGTCAGCGTCGGCGCCGTCGTCCCGCTCGCCGACGAACCGCCGACGCTCGCCGCGTGAACCACGAACCGCGGTCCGAACGCCACTTCTGGCTCCCCGTCCCGGATTCCGGCGCGCTCGTGCGGCACGCCTTCCGCGGCCGCCGCTGGGAGAGCCAGCCCGCCGACGACTCGGTGTGCGGGCGGCGCGTCGCGATGGCCCAGCCCAGCGAACTCGACTGGTGCCGCGCGCCCACCTGCGCCGACTGCAACGACACCTTGAAGAACGAGCGGCCCTGACCGCTCCCCAGAACCCCGGGGCGAGGTTCCCCCTCCGACCCCTTGCCTCGGGACGTCCGGCCGGTGCGGCTGTCACCCCGACCAGCCCACCGGCCGGACACCAACCGCTCAGCGGTGGCGAGCAGGAGCGGGCGAGTGATCGGTGCGGGAGACCGGGTGGCCGGTCACCAGATCCGCCGACCCGCGATCCCGACCGCACCGAGGCCCCGCACCGACGCCGAGTCCCGCTCCCTGGTCGGCGAGCTCTGGAACTGCCGCGAAGTCCTCGCGGCGAAGGCACCTCCCCATCGACCACGGACGCACTTCGAGATCGTGAACTCCGGGATGATCGGCCCCGCACGTGAGCGGACCGTTCGTCCAGTCCTGGTGGACGAACGGTCCGCTCACCACCTGCGCTGGATCAGCGCCAGTGCGACAGGGCGTCCTGGAGGGCCTCGGGTTGGTCCGGGCGCTTCGGGGCGATGGTTTCCGCGCCCTCCGGGGTGGGCTGGGGGAGCGGTTCGCAGGTGACGTCCGGGCCCTCGCCGGGGGTGCGCTCGGGCAGGGCGCCGGTGGTCAGGTACTCGGCGATGCGGTCGTCGACGCAGGCGTTGCCGGACAGCGAACCCGAGTGCGTGGTGCCGCCGGGCAGGCTGATCAGGCTCGCGCCGGGGAACCGCTTCCGGGTCTCCAGGGCGCCGGGGAACGGCGTGGCGGCGTCCAGCTCCTCGTTGATGAGCAGGGCGCCCTCGACCTCGCCGCCGTCGACGTCCACCGGGGTGCCCGCCGGCGCCGGCCAGGTCCGGCACGAGGCGTTGTACCAGGCGTTGGCCCAGGTCTCGAACGGCGCCGTCGCGTGGGTCACCCAGTTGTCCGCGCGCCAGCGGCCCCACTGCTCCGGCCACCGCGCATCGGTGCACTGCACCGCGTTGTAGACGGCGAAACCGTTGTCGTCGCCGGGCGGGTTGGACCGGTCGTAGATGTCGACCAGGGGCTGCCAGTCGCCGTGGTGCACCCAGCCGGCGAACGCCGTCGCCCGCTTGTCCCAGCCGGTCTGGCCGTAGCCCGCCGCGAGGAACAGGTCCGTCCACTCCGAGGAACCGATCTCGCCGCCCGCGGGCCGCGCCTCCAGCTCCGCGCGCTGCTCGTAGAACAACCGCTCCACCTGCTCACCCGTGGTCCCCAGGTGGTAGACGGAGTCGTAGCGGGCCACCCAGTCGAAGAAGATGCCGATGTTGCGGTCGAAGGCGACGTCCTGGTTCAGGTTCGCCTCGTACCAGACGTCCTCGGGGTTCACGACCCCGTCGAGCACGACCCGGCGCAGCCGCTCCGGGTGCAACGTGCCGTACACCTGCGCCAGGTAGGTGCCGTAGGAGAAGCCGTAGTAGTTCAGCCGCTCCTGCCCGAGGGCCTTGCGGATGCTCTCCACGTCCTCGGCGGAATCCGTCGTGCGCATGTGCTCCAGCAGCGCACCACCGGTGTTCCCGCAGGCCCGCGCGTAACCGTCGGCGCGGGTGAGCCACTCGCGCTCCTTCTCCAACGTCGTGGGCAGGTAGTCGGGGCGGTCGTGGGCGAAGTAGTCCGGATCGCAGGAGAGCGCGGGAACGCTGGAACCGACTCCGCGCGGGTCGAATCCGATCCAGTCGTAGGCGCCACCGGCTCCGCCCGGGACAGCGGAGCCCAATGTCGCCAGGTACAGGCCGGAACCACCGGGACCACCGGGATTCAGCAGCATCACGCCCTGGTACTGCTCCTCGGGAACGGTGTGCTTCACCCGCGAGACCGCGAGTGAGATCCGTTCCCCGCCGGGATTCGCGTAATCGAGCGGAACCTCCACCACTCCGCATTCCGCGCCCGCCTCCCGCAAGGACTCGTCCTCGCAGGGTCTCCAGGAGACGGGTGCGGGATCGAAGGGCGGCGGGGCGGTCGGGGCGGCGGAACTCGCCGGTGCGCACAGCAGGCCAGCGGCCAGCAGTCCGCTCACCGCTGTCGCGGTCGCTGTTTTCTGCACTTCGCACCTCGATGTCCGATTCCAGGTCCGCCGGGGGCGCGGATCCGCACAGTCTCTCCATCGGACTCGCATTTCACCAGCACTTTCGCGAAACGGCTCGATCACGCGCATTCCCAGTCGAACGCCCCGGTCACCAGGAGCGCCCGCGCGGTCGCGGTTGGCGCCGGAACGACCGAGTAGAAATGCGCTCCCGCCGCGTGATCACGGGCAACACGGTGCGGTCGATCCGGCACGCAGGAGGAACCATGACGGAATCGCCCGCGGGAACGGCATTCGCCCGCTGGAGAACCGCACCGCGCCCGGTGCGAGCCACGCAGCTGGTCTGGCTGGCGGGAGTGGCGGTCCCCGTGGGCTTCTTCCTGGTCGCGCTGATCAGCGACCCGGTACCGATGGTCGTGGCCTTCTCGATCCCGGTGTTCCTGCACGCCGCGCTCGTCGTACCACCCGCGATCATGCTGGGCACCGGAGCGAACTGGGCGCGGGTCGTGCTCGTCGTGCTGGGCGCGATCAACCTCGTCAGCACCTTCGTCGGCGGACTCACCGTCATGGTCGGGTGGTTGCTGCCGCTGCCCCTGGTGTTCGCCGCGACGATCGTGCTGCTGGAGCTGGACTCGACCCGCCGGTTCTGCGGCGCCCGGCCGCGCCGGCGCAGCTGAGGCTCACGGCCGCCACGGGCTGCGCCGGTCGGTGACCGGGCGGGTCGGGTCGTGGTGGTGCGGCACGTCGAGCTCGTCGGCGCGCAGCGGCACCAGGCCCTCGGCGATCGCGCGCATGATGCGGTCCCGGGCGCGGCTCGCGTCCCCGGGCCGGTCCGGGGACAGATCGCCGAGCTCCACCGGCGCGCCGAAGTGCACGCGCAGCACCGGGCGGCGGCGGACCGCCCCGAGCCACGACGACAGCAGCACCCAAACGTCCCGCGCGCTCTCCACCCGCAACATCCCGTAGCACATGGCCTCGTGCGCACCCCACTGGCTGACCGGCACGACCGGAGCTCGCGAGGTCAGCGCCATCCGCGCCACTCCCGTCTTCCCGCGCTCCGGCCACAGGCCCGGCTCCAGGCTCAACCGGCCCTCCGGGTACACCAGCACCGGCCGGTGGTCCTCCTCCAGCGCCCGCACCACGTGATCCAGCGCTTCGGCCGCGTTCGCCCTGCCGCGATCCGCGCGGACGTGCCGGCAGTGCCGCAGCACCGGGCCGATCACCGGGGCGTCGAACAGCCCGCCCGTGGCCAGGAACCGCAGCGCCAGCCGCCGCCTGCCGCACGCCGCCATCACGACCAGCGCGTCGACGTTGCCGATGTGGTTGGCGGCCAGCAGCAGCGGCCTGCCGCGCAGGTGGTCCGGCACGTCCCCGGTGACCTCCAGGCGCCCCGTCAGCAGCATCAGCGCGCGGTTCACGCGCATCAGCACCCGCCACAGCAGCGGGGCCTCGCGGAACGATCGGGAGCGGGACCGGCGGGTCGCGCGCGGGCTGCGCCGCGGCTCCGCGGGATCGACGGGCTGGGCCACCATGACGAGTGAGGATCGCACAACCGCGGGCCCGCCAGGCCCGGGGCACCGGGATCCCGGCAAAGATCCGGGCGTCCGCGCTCCGGCTCGCGGGGCGACGCGGTGGCGGGAACCGGGCGGGGCCGCTGTGCCGCTTGTGACGGGAGGGGCCGGGGCGAGATACCGTGAGCGCATGGCGGGCCGGACCACGAGCGGCGCCCAGCGCAAGAACCAGTCGCCACGAGGTTCGAAGAGCGGGGCCCAGAGCTCGACACGAAGCTCAGGTGGCGCGAAGAGCGGGAGCGCGGGGAGTCGCAAGAGCGGCGGCGGCTCCCAGCCGCGCGCCGGTTCCACGCACGCGCCGCGCCGCACCCCCGCGAAGAGGACCACCGCGGCGAAGCGCGGCGCCCAGGCGAAGAACGCCCCGGCCCGCACCGGCGGCGTGCTGGGCCGCGCCAAGGACATCGACCCCGCCCACGGCCGCACCGGGCTCGCGATCATCGCGCTCGCCGCCGCCGTGATCACCGCGGCCGGGATCTGGTGGCACGCGGGCGGCCCGGTCGGGGAGTGGCTGGACTGGGGGCTGAGGTTCGTCATCGGCGACGCCGTGCTGGTGCTGCCGATCGTCGTCGCCGGGGTCGCGGTGTTCTTCGCCAGCACCGACGACAACCCCGAGGCCAGGCCGCGCGTGGTGCTCGGTTCGGTGCTGCTCGGGTGGAGCGCGCTGGGCGTGCTGCACATCGGCTCCGGCGCCCCGGGCGCCTGGCACGCCTGGCCCGCCGCGGGCGGAGTGCTCGGCTTCCTCGCCGGCGGGCCGCTCGCCCAGGGGCTCACCGGCTGGGTCGCGGTCCCGGTGCTGGTGCTCGTCGCGCTGTTCGGGCTGATGCTGCTCACCGACACGACGCTCGCCGCGCTGCGCGGTCACCTGCTCGGCACGCCCGTCGAGGACGAGCCGCCCGCCACCGAGGAGGTGTCCCCGGAGACGGTGCGGCTGCGCCGCCCCTCGCGCCGGAGGCAGTCCGCCACCCCGCGCGGCGAGGACGCCGCCGACGCGGACGCCGCGCCGGCGAAGAAGTCCGACACCCGGCAGCTCTCCCTCGACGACGTCCCCGACGAGGCGCCCACCAAGCCGCGCGGCAAGAAGGCCGCCGAGGTGCCCGCGGCCGCCGAGCCCGAGCAACCCGCCGACAGCGGTGGGCTCACCATCAGCCGCGCCGTCGAGGGCGACTACAAGCTGCCGCCGCTGGACGCGCTCACCGGCGGCGACGCGCCGAAGACCCGCAGCAAGGCCAACGACTCCATGATCGAGGCGATCACCGCGGTCCTGGAGCAGTTCAACATCGACGCGCAGGTCACCGGCTTCGTCCGCGGCCCGACGGTCACCCGCTACGAGGTCGAGCTCGGCCCCGGGGTGAAGGTCGAGAAGATCACCGCGCTGACCAAGAACATCGCCTACGCCGCCGCCACCGACAACGTGCGGCTGCTCGCCCCGATCCCCGGCAAGTCCGCCGTCGGCATCGAGGTGCCCAACAGCGACCGCGAGATGGTGCGGCTCGGCGACGTGCTGCGCTCCACCAGCGCCTCCGGCGACCAGCACCCGCTGGTGATGGGCCTGGGCAAGGACATCGAGGGCCACATGGTCACCGCGAACCTGGCCAAGATGCCGCACCTGCTGTGCGCGGGCTCCACCGGCTCCGGCAAGTCCAGCTTCGTGAACTCGATGCTGGTGTCGCTGCTGGCGAGGGCCACGCCGCAGGAGGTCCGGATGATCCTCATCGACCCGAAGATGGTCGAGCTCACCCCCTACGAGGGCATCCCGCACCTGATCACGCCCATCATCACCCAGCCGAAGAAGGCCGCGGCCGCGCTGGGCTGGCTGGTGGACGAGATGGAGCAGCGCTACCAGGACATGCAGGCCAACCGGGTGCGCCACATCGACGACTTCAACGCGAAGGTCCGCTCCGGCGAGATCACCGCCCCGCCCGGCAGCGAGCGCGTGTACCGGCCTTACCCGTACATCCTCGCCATCGTCGACGAGCTCGCCGACCTGATGATGACCGCCCCGCGCGACGTCGAGGACGCGATCGTGCGGATCACGCAGAAGGCCCGCGCCGCCGGGATCCACCTCGTGCTGGCCACCCAGCGGCCCTCGGTGGACGTCGTCACCGGCCTGATCAAGACGAACGTGCCCTCGCGGCTCGCGTTCGCGACCTCCTCGCTCACCGACTCGCGGGTCATCCTCGACCAGCCGGGCGCGGAGAAGCTGATCGGCATGGGGGACGCGCTCTACCTCCCGATGGGCGCGGGCCGACCGCAGCGCGTGCAGGGCTCCTTCGTCAGCGACGAGGAGATCCACCGCGTCGTCTCCTACACCAAGGAGCAGGCCGAACCGGACTACACCGACGGCGTCACCGCGGCCAAGCCGGGCGAGGCGAAGGAGGTCGACTCCGACATCGGCGACGACCTCGACGTGCTGCTGCAGGCCACCGAGCTCGTCGTGACCAGCCAGTTCGGCTCCACCTCGATGCTGCAGCGCAAGCTGCGCGTCGGGTTCGCCAAGGCCGGCCGGCTCATGGACCTGCTGGAATCCCGCCACGTCGTCGGGCCCTCCGAGGGCTCCAAGGCGCGCGAGGTCCTGGTGAAGCCGGACGAGCTGGAGAACGCGCTGCACTCGATCCGCGGCGGACCACCACCGGACTCCGAGGAGTGATCGACGGCCCCGCCGGATCCGGCGGGGCCGTCGTCGTCGCGCACCGCCGAACCTCGCCCCGGCAAGCGCGTCCGACGGGTGCGATGCGCGGCCGCGACACCGCCACCCGGGGGAGTGGTGGGAATGCGCCACGAGGGTTCCGGCGCTGATCACCGTCGGATATGTTCTCGGCCGCTCCTCGATCGAAGGGTTCGCGATGAACGGCACGAGAGCACGAGCCGGCGCCGCCACCGCGCTGTCGGTGCTGCTGCTCGCCGGCTGGTACCAGGCGAGCGCCTGGGCCGAGCCACCCGCCACCGACCCGGTGCCGATGGACGTCTCGAAGGGCGAGATGTTCCGGCAGGGCGGCAGCAGCTACCCGCGCCTGGTCCGGCTGGAGAGCAGCGGTGCCGCCAACGGCCGCGTCCTGGCCAGCATGACGACCTACGTGGACAACGCCGGACGTGCGGTGATCTACGAGAGCACCGACGACGGCAGGTCGTTCCAGCCGGTCGGTGAGATCCGCGACCCGGCGGGCGAGAACGCCAAGGGCATGTGCTGCTCCACCCTCTACGAACTGCCCCGCCAGGTCGGGGACATGCCCGCGGGCACCCTGCTGTGGGCGGGCACCGCCGGAGTCGGCGACGACGCGGAGACCCGCACCAGCAGCGTCCGGTTGTGGCGCAGCGATGACCAGGGCCGGAACTGGACGTACCTCTCCGACGTCGTGTCCAAGCCGCCGGGGCCGGGGATCTGGGAACCGGAGTTCACGGTTTCGGCGCAGGGCGATCTGGTCGCGTTCTACTCCGACGACATGGACCCGGCGCACGATCAGAAGATGGTGCAGGTCCGGTCGGCGGACGGCATCACCTGGACCGGCGAACGCGACGCGATCAAGCAGGACGAGTTCCGGGTCCGGCCGGGAATGGCCGGGGTACGGCAACTGCCGGACGGCACGTACGTGATGACCTACGAGATGTGCAACTTAGACCCGGTGCACACCTGCACCGTGTGGATGCGCACCTCACCCGACGGTTGGGACTGGGGCGACCCGTACGACCCGGGCACCGAGATCGTCTCGGACACCGGCGGTCAACCGCTGGGCACCCCGACGATCACCTGGGCCCCCGGCGACGACCCCGACGGGAGGCTGGTCCTCGCCTACCAGATGCTCGCCGGGGACGAAGGCGGCTGGGCACCCGGCAACGGGCGCACGCTCCTGGTCAACGACCACCCGTCCGACCTGTCCCGGGGCTGGCGCGAGATCGACGCCCCCGTGCACATCGAGCACAACCAGGGCAGCACCTGCCGCGGGTTCAGCCCCTCGGTGCTGCCCACCGAGGACGGCGAATCGCTGATCCACGTGGTGACGGACTTCGAGAAGTACGTCGGCGGGCCGTGCGAGGCCTACTTCGGCACCGGCCCGATCGACGGCGACGGCGACGCGGCCACCGCTGATCGCGGCGAGCCCGCCCCGCTCGACCCGCGCCCGGGGAGGTGAGCCGCCCCTTCCCCCGCCCGGCCGGTCGGGGGAGGGGCCTCAGGGTCGCAGGGTGGCGTGCGACTCGTTCAGCTCGGCCAGCGACGTCACGCCGAGCAGCCGCATCGTGCGCTCCACCTCGGTGCGCAGGATGTCCACGGCCCGCTGCGCCCCGCGCTCCCCGCCCGCCATCAGCCCGTACAGGTAAGCGCGCCCCACCAGGCAGGAGTCCGCGCCCCGCGCCAGCGCCGCCACCACGTCACCCCCGCTGAGGATCCCGGAATCCAGCAGGACCTCGGCGCGGTCGCCGATCTCGTCGCGCACCCGGGGCAGCAGCTCCAGCATCGTCGGAGCCCGGTCCAGCTGGCGGCCGCCGTGGTTCGACAGCACCACCGCGTCGGCCCCGAGCTCCACCACCCGCCGCGCGTCCGCCGCGTTCTGCAGGCCCTTCACCACCAGCGGGCCGTCCCAGAGCTCCCGCAGCCACTCCAGGTCCGCGAAGGTCATCGACGGGTCGAACATCTCGTTGATCAGTTCGGCGACGGTGCCCTCCCAGCGCTCGAACGAGGCGAAGCTCAACGGCGCCGTCGTGAGCAGGTTGAGCCACCACGCCGGGTGCAGGGCGGCGTCGGCGATCGTGCGCGGCGTCAGCGCGGGCGGGATCGTCAGGCCGTTGCGCACGTCCCGCAGCCGCGCGCCCGCGACCGCCGTGTCCACGGTCAGCAGCAGCGCCTCGTAACCGGCCTCCCGCGCCCGCCGCACCAGCTCCCGGCTCGCGCCCCGGTCCCGCCACACGTAGAGCTGGAACCACCTGCGGGCGTCCGGCGCCACCGCCGCCAGGTCCTCCACCGAGGTGGTGCCCATCGTGGAGAGCGCGTAGGGGATGCCCGCCCGCTCCGCGACCCGGGCCACGGCGGGCTCGCCCTCGTGGTTCATCATCCGCGTGAACCCCGTCGGGGCCAGCGAGAACGGCAGCGCGGACGGGGCGCCGAGCACCGTCGTCGACGTGTCCACGGTGGAGACGTCGCGCAGCACCGAGGGGTGGAACTCGACCTCGCGGAACGCCCGGCGCGCCCGGCGCAGGCTCGTCTCCCCCTCCGCCGCGCCATCGGTGTAGTCGAACACCGCGCGCGGTGTGCGGCGGCGCGCGATCTCGCGCAGGTCGGCGATCGAGTGCGCCCGGGAGAGTCGGCGCTCGGTCGGACTGGCCTTCGGCACCTCCACCCGCAGCAGCGGCCGGAGTTCGGACCAGCGAGGGAACTGCCTGCGCACCAAGAGGAACGCCTCCTCCGAGATCGTGGACAGGCGCTGAGACTACCGAGCCGGGGCGGGGTGGAGCACCCCCTCGACGCGCGCGGATGGTCTCCCCGCTGCGGGTCTTCGCCTCGAAGCCGATGACCTGGCCGGACTCGGCGTGGACCGTCGTGATGTCGGCCTGCTCGACCGCGTCGGCGGTGGACGTGCTCATGTTCCCGAACTCGCGAACCGCGGCGTAGTAGATGTTCGCCGCGGCCTTGCAGGTGCCGTCGCCGTCGCAGGCCCCGTACATGTCGGCCTTGAAGTTGTCGTCGATCCGCAGCCGGTTGCCCTCGGTGAACCGGGTCTGCGCCTTGTAGTTGCGGTAGCCGAAGTCGTGCCGGTCGCAGCTGGTGGAGAAGTCGAAGCCCAGCGGCTTGTCCGGCGACCAGGAGCAGCTGTCGGAGGACCAGTCCAGCTGGGCGGAGTGCGGCTGCTCGGAGCGCAGATCGGTGAAGTCGCTCAGCGAGGTCTCGAACAGGTACTCGTCGGTGACCTCCCGCAGCTCGGAATCGGACAGGTCCGCGTAGGCGGTGCCAGCCGAGAGCAGCATGGCGGCGCCCGCGGCGACGGAGGCGACGAGGCCGCGGCGGGTTCGGGCGGAACGGAACACGAGATCTCCTCGGGGTCAGGGTGGGGCCTGCCAGGATCAGCACCTGTTATAGCTGTTTCGCGTGGGGCTCGCGGGTTCCTGCGGATATTCGCCGGAAGGAACCGGCACCGCGAGGTCGTGCATCACCCCGAGCAGTCACGATCGGGTGGGAAGACATCCCGAACATCCTCACGGAGGTGCCTTCACGGCATTTTCTGCGGTTTACTTGCGAGCAACGGCGTGAAGCTCAACCGCGGAAGGTGTCCCATGCTTCGGAGCTTCCGGCTCGGCAATCACTGCTCGTTCGCCGAGGAGCAGGAACTGCTGCTCATGCCCGCGTACGACAAGTCGCGCCCGGTGCTGCCGGTGACCGCGATCTACGGTGCGAACGCTTCCGGCAAGTCGAACCTGCTGGACGGGTTGCGGTTCATGCAGTCGGCGGTCACCAGGTCGTTCAGCCGCTGGGACGCGGAAGGTGGCGTGCCCAGGCGGCCGTTCAGGCTCGACCCGGCGGTGCGGGACGAGCCGTCCGCGTTCGTGGTCGAGCTGATCATCGACTCGGTCCGCTACACCTACGGATTCGTCGTCGATGACGCGGCCGTCCGGGAGGAGTGGCTCTACTCGTACCCGGCGAACCGGAAGCGTGTGCTGTTCGAGCGCACGGGCGCCGAGGTGAAGTTCGGCTCGACCGTGCGGACCGCGAAGGTCAAGCGCGAGGTGATCGAGGAACTGACCCGGGAGAACGCACTGGTGCTCCCGGTTGCCGGGCAGTCCCGGTTCGAGGAGGTCCAGCCGGTCTACCGGTGGTTCGCGCGCACGTTGCGCTTCCGGGAACCCGGACGGGTGCTCCGCCTCGCACCACTGCACGCCGAGCGAGACCTCGCGGCACTTCTGGAGGAGGGCGAGGGGACCCGGGAGCAAGTGCTGGAATTGATCAGAGCAGCTGATCTCGGAATCAAGGACGTTCGAGTGGAGCGGCGGGAGAATCGCCGAACCCTCGATCACTACGCGATGCTCGCGAAGCAGGTCGAGACGGCCGGTGATCCGGAGGAGGCCACCCGGATCAAGACCCGCCTCGCGGAGCTGGAGGCACGCGGTCCGGAGGTGGAGGTACGACTCCAGTTCTCGCACGCCGACGGCGGAGACGAGCCCTTCGGCCTCGTCGATGAATCGCAGGGAACCCAGCACTGGATAATCCACCTGCCCGCCGTGCTCCGCGCGCTCCGCGCGGGCTCGGTGCTCGTGATCGACGAGATCGACACCAGCCTGCACCCGCTGCTCACCTCCCGGCTGATCGGGTTGTTCCGCGACGAGCGGATCAACACCCGGCAGGCTCAGCTGATTCTCACCACCCACGACACGAGCCTGCTCGGCACGATGCTCGACGAAGACGCGCTCCCGAGGGACGCCGTGTGGTTCGTGGAGAAGGACCGCTCCGGGCGGAGCTCGCTCTACGCGCTGTCCGACTTCAAGCCGCGCAAGGGCGAGAACCACGAGCGGCGTTACCTGCACGGGAGCTACGGGGCCGTCCCGTTCACCGCCGCCGAGCGCTTCGCGGGGGCGTTCGGGGGCGACCGGTGACCCGACGGGAGAACCGGGGCGGGCGCCGTTCACCCCGGCTGACGTCGAAGCTGCTGGTGCTGTGCGGCGCGGTCCGGACCGAGCGGCAGTACCTCGGCGCGTTGCGCTCGCACTTCCGCGCACTCGCCGTGAACGTGCGGTTCGAGAGCGAAGCGGTCGACCCGGTCACCCTCGTGGCGAAGGCCAAGCGGTGGCGCAGCAGGAGTCCTGGCGCCCATGACGAGATCTGGTGCGTGGTGGACGTGGACCAGTTCGACATCGACGCCGCGCGTTCGGCCGCGAGGGCGGCTGGGATCAAGCTCGCGGTGTCCAATCCGTGCTTCGAGTACTGGCTGCTGCTGCACTTCGAGGACTTCGGTGGTTCGTTACCCGACTACGGCTCGGCAGTGCGCAGGCTCCGGCGTCACGTCCGGCACTACGAGAAGAGCGCGATCCGCTTCGAGGACTACGCGGACGGTCTGGGGGCCGCGCGGGAGCGGGCCGAGCGCAGGTGCCAGCACGAGTGCGAGCATCAGCGCAACCCGTCGAGCGGGGTGTGGCGGTTGGTCGACGTGATGGACGGCCGCGGGGCGTAAGGCTCGGTCAGCGGGGGAGTTCCAGGAGCATCCGGGTGTTGCCGAGGGTGTTGGGCTTGACGTACGGGAGGTCGAGGAATTCGGCGACGCCCTCGTCGGCGGAGCGGCGCATCTCGGCGTAGACCTCGGGGGAGACGGGGGCGCCGTCGATCGGCTGGAAGCCGTGGCGCTGGAAGAACGTCGTCTCGAAGGTGAGCACGAAGACCCGGGCCAGGCCCAGGTCGCGGGCCAGCTCCACCAGGCGGCCGACGACGCGGTGCCCGACGCCGTGGCCGCGCGCCCCCGGGTCCACCGCGACCGTGCGGATCTCGGCCAGGTCCTCCCACAGCACGTGCAGCGCGCCGCAGCCGACCAGGCGCGGCGGGGTGTTCTCGGCGGTGAGCTCGGCGACCCAGAACTCCTGCACGTGCTCGTAGAGGGTGACGAGCTCCTTCGCCAGCAGCACCTTGCCCGCGTAGGAGTCGACGAGAGCCTTGATCCCCCGGACGTCCCCCACCCGCGCTCGCCGAATCGATATCGCTCCGGCCGCATAATCATGCATGGTCGAGATGCTACCTTTCCCGGTGCACCGGGGTCGACGCTCCCCGAGTCCGCGCTGCAGCCGCCCGGCGGCGCGGCCGCGGAGCTCGTCGTGAACGCCGCCTCCGCCCCTGAGCGGCCCTCCGGCGGGCGCGGGCGCAGTGCGGCTGAGGGCGGCGGCTAACCTCGGGTCATGCCTGCTGGGTCCACGCCGCGCCGAGTGTCCATGGTCACTCTGGGATGTGCGCGCAACGAAGTCGATTCCGAAGAGCTCGCCGGAACGCTGCACGAGCGCGGCTGGGACCTCGTCGACGGCGAGGACTCCGCGGACGTCGTCGTCGTCAACACCTGCGGCTTCGTCGAATCGGCGAAGAAGGACTCGGTGGACACGCTGCTGGCCGCCTCCGACACCGGCGCCAAGGTCGTCGCCGTCGGCTGCATGGCCGAGCGCTACGGCCAGGAGCTCGCCGAGCAGCTGCCCGAGGCCGACGCGGTGCTCGGCTTCGACCACTACGCGCAGCTCGCCGAGCGGCTCGACGACGTGCTCGACGGCCGCCCGCTGGCCTCCCACCAGCCCCGCGACCGGCGCACCATGCTCCCGATCACCCCGGTCGAGCGGCCCGCCGCCGCCACCGAGGTCAGCGTGCCCGGCCACGGCTGGATGCCCGCGGCGCGGGTGAGCAGGCGGCGGCTGGACGACGCGCCGGTGGCCTCGCTCAAGCTGGCCTCCGGCTGCGACCGGCGCTGCACCTTCTGCGCCATTCCCGCATTCCGCGGCTCCTTCCTGTCCCGCAAGCCGGAGGAGGTGCTCGGCGAGGCGGCCTGGCTGGCCCAGCAGGGCGTGCGAGAGCTGTTCCTGGTCAGCGAGAACTCGACCTCCTACGGCAAGGACCTCTCCGATCCGCGCGCGCTGGAGACGCTGCTGCCCCGGCTCGCGGGCATCGACGGCGTCGACCGCGTCCGGGTCTCCTACCTGCAGCCCGCCGAGACCCGGCCCGGCCTGGTCCGCACCATCGCCACCACGCCCGGTGTCGCGCCCTACTTCGACCTGTCCTTCCAGCACGCCAGCGAGACAGTGCTGCGGCGGATGCGGCGCTTCGGATCCACCGCGGCCTTCCTCGGGCTCATCGAGCAGATCCGCGAGCTCGCCCCCGAGGCCGGGATCCGCAGCAACTTCATCGTCGGCTTCCCCGGGGAGACCGAGGAGGACTACGCCGAGCTGCGCGACTTCCTCACCCGCGCCCGGCTCGACGCGGTCGGTGTCTTCGGCTACTCCGACGAAGACGGCACCGAGGCCGAGGGCTTCGCGGACAAGCTCGGCGAGGACGTCGTCGCGGAGCGCGTCGCCGACCTGTCCGCGCTCGTCGACGAGCTCACCGACCAGCGCGCGGAGGACCGCGTCGGCACCGAGGTGCGGGTCCTGATCGAGCGCGACGCCGAGCACGAGGACGGTTGCGCGGGCCGCGCCGAGCACCAGGGCCCGGAGGTCGACGGCGAATGCCTCGTCACCGACCCGGGAGCGGTCGGCGTGGGCGAGGTGCTGCACTGCCGCGTCATCGCCAGCGAGGGCGTTGACCTCGTGGTCCGACCGATCGAGGAGCCCGAACGGCGCCCCTCCGGGGAGACGACGTGATGGCTGGAGGCGCGGCCCCGGGATCACCCGCCCCTGGCGGGGAAGCCCGTCCGGTGCCGCTGCTCAACATCGCCAACGTGCTCACCGTCTCCCGGCTCGCGCTGGTGCCGGTGTTCCTGGTGGCGCTGCTGCGGGAGGACGGGCACCAGCCGCTGTGGCGCTGGGTGGCGCTCGGGGTGTTCCTGGTCGCGGCGATCACCGACCGGATCGACGGCGAGCTGGCCCGCCGACGCGGACTCATCACCGACTTCGGCAAGATCGCCGACCCGATCGCGGACAAGGCGCTCACCGGCGCCGCGCTGATCGGGCTCAGCGCGGTCGGGGACCTGCCCTGGTGGGTCACCCTGGTGATCATCGCGCGTGAGCTGTTCGTCACACTGCTGCGGTTCTGGGTGATCCGCCTCGGCGTGATCCCGGCCAGCCGCGGCGGCAAGCTCAAGACGTTGCTGCAAGCCATCGCGATCACCCTCTACCTGGTGCCGCTGGGCGGTCCGCTGGAGCCGTTGCGCTGGGTCGTGATGGGGGCCGCGGTGCTGGTCACGGTCGTGACCGGCGTGGACTACGCGGTCCGCGCCTGGCGGCTGCGGGCGCGGGGCCGCGAGGGCGCGGCGTGAGCGCGGCGGTCGCCGAGCTGCTGGACCTGCTGCGCGCCCGGGGCGAGACGGTCGCCACGGCCGAATCGCTCACCGCGGGACTGCTCGCGGCGACCCTCACCGAGGAGCCGGGGGCCAGCGCGGTGGTGCGCGGAGGACTGATCGTCTACGCCACCGACCTCAAGTCGGAGCTCGCGGGCGTCGACGAGGAATTGCTGGTCACCGGTGGTGCGGTGCAGCCGGAGGTCGCCGCGCAGCTGGCCGTCGGCGCTCGCGACCGGTGCGGGGCGAGCTGGGGGATCGGCCTCACCGGCGTGGCCGGGCCGGATCCGCAGGACGGCGTCGAGCCCGGCACCGTGCACCTCGGGTTCGCGGGCCCGGACGGTCCCGCGGTGCGCACGGTGCACACGGTGCGCCTCGGCGGCGACCGCTCGACGATCAGGGCGGCGGCCGTTCGAGTGGCGTTGGAACACCTGACGGCTCTCGTCCGTTGAGACCGGGAGGTGCGCGCACCGCCCAGCGCTGCGGAATCGCGGTCGCGGGGCGTCCGCGCGCGAGTTCGCGCACCGTTCGCCCTCGGCGGATTACCGGATGATCGCTCTCGCTACGGCGTCGCGATGAGTAACGTAGGGGGCGTTGACGCGTAGCGCACGATGTAAGCGACGAAGGAGGGAGGCGCGCGATGACCGTGTTGTTGCGGGAAGCAGTCGGTGAAAGGCTGCGCCGCGCCCGGACCGCTCAGTCTCGTACGCTGCGAGACGTCTCGCGCGCCGCCCGGGTGAGCCTCGGCTACCTGTCCGAGGTGGAGCGAGGTCGCAAGGAGGCGTCGAGCGAACTGCTCGCTTCGATCTGCGGTGCGCTGGACCTGCCGCTGCCGGAACTGCTCGTCACGGTCGCGGGTGACCTCGACGGGTCGGGTTCCGTGCTCACGGCCGCCATGGTGGAGCAGCGGACGACCGCGGACTTCGACGGTGGCCGCCTGGTGCCGAGCCTGATGGGGACCGACCTCGGCGAGGCCGACCTGTCCGGCGCCGACTTCGCCGACGCGGAGGCGGCGGCCGTCGACGCTCAGCTCGCCGGCGACGACCTCACCGACGAGCACCGCCTGCAGCCGGTGCTCAGCCAGCGAATCAGCGCGCCGTTGCGCACCTCCGGCGGCGTCGTCGTCGCTGCCTGACCGGATCGGCCGGACGATCCGAGCGCCTTCGAGACGGGATCGACACCTCCGGCCGGAACCTGGCGGGGCTCTGCCGCGTTGGTCGGGGTGGAGCGGTGCGGACCGCGGTCACGCCACCCGGGCGCGAGTCCGGGTGGCGGAGCTGGTTCGATCATGTCGTGACCGTTCGCCGGTCCCGGGGGGATTTTCCCGGAGATCTGCGCATCCTGGTGGAACCGGACACCGCGCCCTGACACGATGGGTGCGACGGCGCCACGCGGGGGACACGACGTGCCGGGAAGGGTCCGCGCAGGGCCCCCGGCGCTGGGTCGTTTCCAGCGGTCGCGGTCGCGCACGAGCAGCACCGGCAGGAGAGAAGGCAGGCGGAGGAGATGGCCAATCCGTTCGTGAAGTTCTGGAAGTACCTGATGGCGTCGTTCTCGTCGAAGATCGACGAGAACGCCGACCCGAAGGTGCAGATCCAGCAGGCCATCGAGGATGCGCAGCGCCAGCACCAGGCACTCTCCCAGCAGGCGGCCTCGGTGATCGGCAACCAGCGGCAGCTGGAGATGAAGCTCAACCGCCAGCTCGGCGAGGTGGAGAAGCTGCAGTCCTCGGCCAGGCAGGCCCTGGTCATGGCCGACCAGGCGCGCACCGAGGGTGACGTGGCCAAGGCGCAGAAGTACGAGGAGACCGCCACCCAGCTCGCGAGCCAGCTGGTCACCGCCGAACAGGGCGTGGAAGACCTCAAGACGCTGCACGACCAGTCGCTGCAGGCCGCCGAGCAGGCCAAGCAGGCCGTCGAGCGCAACTCGCAGATGCTCCAGCAGAAGATCGCCGAGCGCACGAAGCTGCTCAGCCAGCTGGAGCAGGCCAAGATGCAGGAGCAGGCGTCCAACTCGCTCAAGCAGATGAGCGACCTCGCCGCCCCCGGCAACACCCCCTCCCTGGAGGAGGTCCGGGACAAGATCGAGCGCCGCTACAGCACCGCCCTCGGCGAGGCCGAGCTGGCGCAGAACAGCGTTCAGGGCCGGATGATGGAGGTTCAGCAGGCCTCGATCGACGCCGCTGGCTCGAACCGCCTCGAGCAGCTGCGCGCCTCCATGGGCGGCGGGCAGCAGCAGGTCACCGGCGGGCAGCAGGCGAGCGGAGCGGCCGAACCGGCCACCCGCCCGCAGCAGCAGCAGCAGAACCCGCAGACCGGCCAGGCCTGATCGAAGCCGATGTCCCGGCGGAAGAGCGAACTGGCGGAATGGGGCGAGGCCGCGCTGCGCGAGCTGCGCGGCCCCGTCGCCGGTGAGGTCCGCCGCAAGCTCGCCCGCTGGCGGGACCCGAGGGCGCGGCTGCTGCGCAAGCGCAAGCGAGCGCGGCAGACCACCACGGCCGGGGCCGTGAGCACCGGGGTCCTCGGCGTCGGCGCCGTCGGGTCCTTCCAGCCCCAGGTGTTCGGTCTCGCCATCGGCGCTGGTCCGCTGGAGACCGCGCTGGACGTGGCCGCCTTCGGCCTCGGCGGGGTCGCCCTCGCCGCCGCCTGCGGAACCGTGGCCGAGTGGCGGCGCTACCGGCGGCTGATCCGGATGCCGCTGCCGGAGGCCCCGCCGGAGCCCGTGGAGCTGCCGCCGACCGGCTCGCGAGCGCGGGAGCCGATGCGGCTGCTGCGCGACGCCGAGCAGAGCCTGCACCAGGCGCTCGCCCCCCTGGAGCAGAGCGGCTTCGGCGAGGCCGCTGACGCGCGAGCCACCGCGAACCGGGCCGCCACCGCGCTGCGGGAGGTCGCCGCCCGGCTGCGGGCGGTCGAATCGGCGCTGCCGCACGTGCCGACCAGCGAGCAGCAGGAGCTGCGCGCCGACGCGGACCGGCTGCGCGCGGAACTCGACGAGGGCATCGAGGGGTACCGGCACCTCGTCGCCTCCGCCGGTCGGGCCGCCGCGGTCAGCGGGGCCCAGGAGCAGCGGGCCGCCGTGCAGGACGCCACCGATCGGCTCGCCGGGCTGGCGACCGCGCTGCACGAGCTCGGCCGGGGCAGCGACGCCGCCGGACCGACCGGCCGCGGCTGAGCTCCACCCCAGGTGATCGACCCGGCACGTCCGGTGCCGCCGACCCGACAGTGATCATTTTTACCCGCCGATGAGCCCGGGCCGGGTTGATTGTGCGATGCCGAATAGTAATCTTCCCACCGTCGTCGCGTTACGCGGCGGCGTTCCCCGCTGCCGGGGGGAAGTCGGGGAGGACGATGTGGCGTTGTGGACCGTGCACGGCAACGGTCGTCAGGTGGTGGACGACGCGGTCGTGGGGTCCGGTGAACGGCTCAGCTGGCCGCTGACCGCCGGGTTCGGCCTGCAGCACCTGATCGCCATGTTCGGCACCACCGCGCTCGTCCCGCTGCTGACCGGTTTCCCCGCCTCGACGACCCTGCTGCTGTCCGGCCTCGGGACGCTGCTGTTCCTGCTGGTCACCCGCAACCGGGTGCCCGCCTACCTGGGCGCCTCCTACGCCTTCGTGGTGCCGATGGGCGCCGCCGTCGACCACGGCGGCGCGACCCGGGGCGCGCTGCTCGGGGCGATCATCATCGTGGGCTTGGCCGTGTTCACCCTCGGCGTCGCCGTAAAAGCGCTCGGCGTGCGCCTCCTCGAATCCGCGATGCCCCCGGTCGTCACCGGGGGCATCGTGCTGATGCTGGGGCTCAGCTTGGCCCCGCGGGCCGGGTCCGCGTTCACCGCGCAGCCGCTGCCCGCCGTGCTGTGCCTGGTCGTCGTCATGCTCGCGACCGTGCTCAGCCGCGCCATGCCCCGCAGGCTCGCGGTGCTGGCCGGGGTGCTGGCCGGCTGGGGGTGCGCGGCGATGCTCGGGCAGGTCGACCCCGAGCGGCTGGCCGCCCTCGCCCGCGCGCCCTGGTTCGCCGCGCCCGAGTTCGTGGCCCCCCAGCTGCACCTGTCGGCGGTGCCGTTCGTGGCGCCCATGGTGCTGGTGCTGCTCGCCGAACTCGTCGGCAACGTCAAAGCCGTGGCCGCGATGAGCGGGCGCAACCTCGACGGGCAGGTCGGCGACGCGCTCATCGGAGGCGGTCTCGCCACCGCGCTGTCCGGCGCCGGGGGCGGCTCCGCGCTCAGCAGCCACGCCCCGAACGTCGGGGTGATGGCCGCGGCCCGGGTGTACTCGACGGCGGCCTGCGTGGTCGCCGCCGTCGGCGCCGTGCTGCTCGCGTTCTGCCCCAAGCTGACCGCCCTGATCGGAACCATCCCGCTCGGCGCCCTCGGCGGGGCGATGTTCGTCGTCGTCGGCGTGCTCGCCCTCGTCGGGGTGCGGATCTGGAGCGAGGCGGGCGTCGACTTCTCGGACCCGGTCAACCTCACGGTGCTCGGCACCGCGCTGATCGCCGGGGTGGGGGACCTCACCGTCTCGCTCGGCGCGCTGCGGCTGACCGGGCTGGTCTGGGGCTCGCTCGGGATCGTGCTCGTCTACCCCGCGCTGCGCGGCCTCGCCGACGCCGTCTCCGCCCGCCGCTCCGGACCGGGCGATCAGGGTTGGCAGCGGGGGCAGTGATAGCTGACGCGCTCCGCGTCCGGCGCCTCCCGGTGCACCGGGCCACCGCACCGCAGGCAGCTCCGCCGCCCGTAGACCCAGTACCGCACGCCCCGTCGCAGATCACCGGTCGTGGATCGCTGCTGCTGCCGGGTACCGCGCAGCAGCAGGTCGTGGGCCAGCCGCACCGCGCGGTCCGCGTCGACCTCGCCCACCGGGGTCCGCGGCGAGCAGCGCAGCAGGAAGCACAGCTCAGTGCGGTAGATGTTGCCCACGCCCGCCAGCGACGACTGGTCCAGGAGCGCGGCGCCGATCTCGCGCCCCGGATCCGCGGTGAGGCGGCGCACCGCCTCCGCGTGCCGCGCCTCGTCCCAGCCGGGGTCGAGCAGGTCGGGACCGAGGTGGCCGACCAGCTCCGCCTCGTCGGCGGTGCGAATCCAGTGCAGCTGCCGCAGCTCGAAGCCCACCGCGCTGAGCTGCGGGACCTCCAGCACCGCGCGGGCCCGGTGCGCCGGACGGCGCCACCGCGCGCCCGGCGGGTACAGGTGCCAGGCACCGTCCATGCCGAGGTGGCTGTGCAGCGTCCGGTCATCGGTGAAGCGCAGCAGCAGGTGCTTGCCCACCGGGCGCACCTCGCGCACCACCCGGCCGCGCAACGGCACCTCGGCGAGCCGGGGATGGCGCAGCTCGCCGCGCACCAGCTCCTCGCCCGCCAGCGCCTCGTGCAGGCGCCGGCAGGCGCGGAAGACGGTGTCGCCCTCGGGCATCAGGCTCCGGAACGAGAACCCGCGTCGAGATCACCCTCGTCGAGGTCGTGATCACCCGGGTCGTCGTCGAAGGAGTCGTCCAGCGCGGCCTCGGCCCCCGGTCTGCGCCGCCCCGCGCGCAGCGTGCGGGCCAGCAGCAGGTTGAAGCCCAGCGCCACCTCCCGGGCGCCCGGGGTTCCCCACTGGTGGATGGGCAGGCAGGCGCCCTGGGCCTGCTGCACCGCGAGCCGGTCCGGCAGCGCCACCGGCATCACCAGCGGGCCGAAGATCTCCCGCAGCTCCTCGACCCGGAACTGGTGCTCGTGCGAGCGGGGGCGGACCCGGTTGATCACCACGCCCAGCGGTTGCAGCCGCGGGTTGTTCTCGGCCCGCTCCGCCTGCACCGCCTCGAACGCGCGCTGCACCCCGGAGACCGCGAAGATCGTCGGCTCGGTCACCAGCAGCGCCCGGTCCGCCGCGATCAACGCCGATCGGGTCAGCCTGCCCAGCGACGGCGGGCAGTCCAGCAGCACCAGCTGGTAGGGCAGCTCGCCCTCGGCGATCAGCGCGTCCAGCGCGGAGAGCGCCTCGGTGAGCTTGGCCAACCCGCCCCGGCCGCGGTCGGGGCCGCCGTTGAAGGACTCGGCGTCCTCCGAACCGACGAGGACGTCGACCTCCTCGCCCCAGCCGCTCGGCGCCACCGCCCCGCGCAGCGTCTCGGGGCTCGGATCGGCCAGCACGTCGCTGAGCCCCAGCCGGGTCTCGTCCGGCTCCAGCGCGGCCGTCGCATTGCACTGCGGATCCAGGTCCACCACCAGGGTCCGCGCTCCGCGGCGCATGGCCGCCGAGGCGAGCCCGAGCACCACGGTCGTCTTCCCGACCCCGCCCTTGAGGCTGAGCACTGCCACCGTTTGCACGCCCGTAGCCTACGGAACCGGCCCGCGCCCGTGTGCTGCTGCGCCCGCCGTCCCGCCCCGCCGGTGCGATGCCCGCTCCGACCCGGCATTACGCTGCGGGCCATGAGATCCGACGCCGTGCACCGGGTGCTGGAAGAAGAGATCGCCGAAGCCCGCGCGCGCCGCGACGGCCGCCCGCCGCGCGTCCTCGACGTCGGAGGGGGCAGCGGGGTCTGGGCGGTGCCGATGGCCTCGGCGGGCTGCGAGGTCACCGTGGTCGACCCCAGCCCGAACGCCCTCGCCACCCTGCAGCGCCGCGCCGCCGACGCGGGCGTCGCCCAGCTGATCACCGCGCTGCAGGGCGACACCGAGGCGCTGCACGCCTTCGCCCCGCCCGGTGGCGCGGATCTCGTGCTCGGGCACGGGCTGCTGGAGTACGTCGACGACGTCGCCACGTCGCTGGTCTCGCTGGCCGCCGCGACCGCCGACGGCGGGGCCGTGTCGGTGCTGGTGTCCAACCGGTACGCGGCGGTGCTCGCCAGCGCCCTGGCCGGGCGGCCCGCGGACGCGCTGCGGGTGCTGCGCGACCCCGCCGGCAGGTACGACGGCGCGGGGGACACCGTGCTGCGCCGGTTCGACGGCGCCGAGCTCGCCGACCGGATGCGGGAGGCCGGGCTCTCGGTCGACCTGGTGCAGGGGCAGGGCGTGTTCACCGACCTCGTCCCCGGCTCGGTCCTCGAAGGTCACGGGGCGGAACCGCTGGCCGAGCTCGAGCGCGCCGCCGCGGTCACCCCGCCGCTGCGCGACATCGCCTCCCGGTTGCACGCGCTCGGGCGGCCGGTGCGCTGACGCGGCGGCTCGGCCCGGCGGAGAACGAGCCGGACGTGGTCCGGCCACCTGGGGGAACGGCGGGTGAACCCCGGTCCTTCGGCCGTTCGGTTGATCCGACGGGATGATGTCGGCGACCTCGGTCGGCCGAGCTGCCCCCTGCGGGTAGTCGTGGCGTCCCGGGAACCGTATCCTCGACGGTGACGCCCCCAAGCGTTCGCCGGGTTCCTGCCCGGAGGTCCCGTCCTCCGAGTTCCGGCGCCACTGAGTTACCTGTGCCGGAGGAGGAGCCATGCCACTCTCCGAGCACGAGCAGCGACTGCTCGACCAGATCGAGCGCGCGCTCTACGCCGAGGATCCGAAGTTCGTCTCCACCGTGCGCGGTGGGCGGTTGCACCGCCCGTCGCGGCGGCGTCGCCTCCAGGGCATCGCCGTGTTCGCGCTGGGGTTGATCCTGCTGGTGCTCGGCGTGGTGATACCGGTCAAACCGGCCGATATCCCCGTGGTGAGCGTGGTCGGCTTCCTCGTGATGTTCGGCGGAGCAGTACTGGTGCTGTCCGCCATGCGTGGCGGCAGCCAGGAAGCGGAATCCGAGGGGGAGGGAAGCGCAGGCTCATCCGGCGGAGACCGGAAGAAGACCGAGCCACGCGAGCGCGGTTCCTTCACCCAGCGGATGGAAGAACGCTTTCGCAAGCGTTTCGAGCAGTAGACCCGGACCTCGGTCCGGGCAGTGGTGGCGGTGATCGTCGACCTCGGGTCGGCGATCCGTCCGCTCGGATGGAGCACCGCGGCACTTCCGGTGGCGGGAGCAGCGGCCCCGGCCGAGCCTCCCCGCTGGTGAAACCCGGCGATCCCGGTTCCTCGATCGCCGGGTTTCGACGTGTCCGGGGCCGGGCGCGAGGCTCAGCCCCGGCGGTCGAGCCGGGCTAGCACCGACGGTGGCAGCAGCCGACGGCGCGGGCTCAGCGGGGCGCGCTCGCGCAGCCCCTCCAACGCCGCGGTCAGCGATTCCGCCGGTCCGGTCCCGGTCACGGCGCGGTCGGCGGGCGCGTACCACTCGCGCTCCACCGCGCCCACCAGGTCGTGCACCGGCTCGGCGGCCGCCCCGGTGAGCCCGTGCGCGCCGATCAGCTCGGCCGCCGCGGTCCGCGCGGTCCCGTTCGCCCCGCGCCGGGAGCCGCCCCGGTCGGTGCTCTCGTCCAGCAGTTCCCGCCACGCGGCGGTCGCCGCGCCCCGCTCACCCGAGCGGATCTCCCGCCACCGCCAGCGGCGGCGCGCCTCGCGCAGTCCCGCCGGGACCGCGCACAGCAGCAGCGCGGCCAGCAGCGCCACCCCGGTCGCGACCCACCAGGTGCCGGAACCGCCCTCGGCGGGAGCGGGGAGTTCGTCCGGACGCGGGCTCTCGCCCGGCGCCGGGCTGGGGGTCCGCGTCGGCGACTCCGGTGCGGGCTGCTGGGAGTCCCCGGCCCCCGGAGCCGGAGCGGGGACCGGCGGCGGCGGGGGCTGGTAGCCCCGCAGCGGGGTGCGGCCGTCGGCCAACGGCGTCGGGTCGAAGGTCACCCAGCCGTACTGCGGGAAGTACGCCTCCACCCAGGCGTGCGCGTCGTTCGTGGTGATCACGCGCTCGTCGCCGTCCCGGTAGCCGGAGGTGAACCCGACCGCGACCCGGGCGGGCACGCCCGACGCGCGCAGCAGCACCGCCATCGAGGAGGCGAACTGCTCGCAGAAGCCCCGCTTGCCGCGGAACAGGAAGTCCTCCAGCGCGTTCCCGCTCGTCGACGGGCCGGTGCTCAGGTCGTAGCGGAAGCCGTTCGCGCGGTCGGTGAAGAAGCGCTGCAACGCCACCGCCTTGTCGAACGACGTCGGCGCCTCCGCGGTGATCTCGCGGGCCAGCCCCGCGATGCGCGGGGACACCCCGGTGGCGTCCAGGTAGGCCGGGCTGATGGTGATCGGCCCGTTCGCCTCGCGCAGCTGCTCCGGGGTGGGCGCGGGCAGCGTCAGCTCCTCCTCGTACGGCCTGCTCTCCTGGCGGACCTGGGTGAACACCACGCCGCTCGCCGGGTCGTACTGCCACTGCTCGCCCATCCCGCGGACGGCCTTCGGCACCCCGAAGATCGGCAACCACGGATCCCGGTAGCCCACCGGATCGATCCGCACCGTCGCGGCCGGGCCCGCCGCCGGGGTCTCCACGCCTTCCGGCAGCGGCAGCGGCTGCTGGGCGTCCACCCCGGCCGTGAGCGACCCCAGCTCCCACCCGCGCGCCGGGTCGAAGTGCTGCAAGGTCATCGCCCGCAGGTAGGTGGGCCGGGGCAGCCCGCTCACCCGGAACAGGTCGACCGCGTTGTCCCGGTCCAGCTGACCGCGCAGCGAGGTGAACGGGCGCAGCCCGACCCCGCCGGACGCCGGCCCGTACCCCGCGGACGCGCCGCCCGGCAGCCGGCCCTCGGTGCCCACCCCGGTGAACACCACGCCCGTCAGCAGCGCCACCACCCCGGCCGTCGCGGTGAGCGCGGCGGCGAGCCCGCCCGGGCGCACCCGCGCCTCGGCGCCCCCGCTCCGGCCCGAACAGGCCAGCAGCAGGGCGAAACCCGCCGCGCCCGCCGCGAACGTCCACCAGGGCAGCATGTTCGGCGCCAGCGATGCCGGGATCGCCACCACGCACAGCAGCACCAGGCCCGCGACCGCCGGAACCCCCACCGTCACCGCGACGAGGTCCACCAGCAACGCGACCAGACCCACGCCCAGGCAGATCAGCACCTGCAGCGGTGGCTCCACCGGCACGGGTGGCACGCCCTCCCGCGCCACCTGCATCGCCTGCCCGAGCAGCGCGGACAGCTCACCCAGCGCGCTCGGGCCCGGCAGCGCGCCCAGCAGCGCGCTCCGGGTGAACAGCGCCGAGACCAGCACCGCCAGCACGGCCAGCTGGGACAGCACCACCAGCGGGGACCACCAGCGCATCGTGCGGCCCAGCAGGCCCGCGCCGCCGACCACCGCGACCGCCAGCACGGTCGGCACGATCCAGCGGCCGTCGCCGAGGACACCGGTGAACGCCGTCGCGGCGGCCAGCGAGGCCGCCGCGGCCGCCAGCGTCGCGCCCGCGGTCGTGCCCGGCGCGCTCACCCGGGAGCTCACGAGATCGCCTCCGAACCCGGCGCGCCCGCCGCCGACCGGCACAACCGGCTCCACGCCCCGGCCATCGACGCGCGCGGACCGTCCACGACCACGACCGTCCAGCCGGAGGCGCGCAGCTGCTCGCGGGTGCGCTCCGGGGAGAAGGAGCGGTCGGCCGGATCACCGGCCCACGCCCGCACGTCCAGCAGCAGCGCCAAGCTGCGGGCCCGCTCCGGGCGCAACCGGCTCAGCTCCTGGACCCCCGCCGGGGTGGTAGCTCCCAAGATCGCGATCAACTCCTGCCCGCTTCCCGGGTCCTGCGTGCACACCAGGTCGCGCTGGGCGGACGGGCGCACCGCCGCCAGCGCGTCCAGCATCGCCGCGTCGTCCCGGCCGCCGTCGAAGGGGCCGGGCCCGCCGCTGAGCGTCTCCCCGTCCTCGGTCACCAATCGGACCTGCTGGCCCTGGTCGTGCAGGTGCGCGCAGATGCTCGCCGCCGCGGAGACCGCCCACTCCAGGCTCGCCGCCGAGCCCGTTCCCCGGTGCGCCGCCGAGCGGCGGTCCAGCAGCACCGTCACTCCGCCGTGCCAGGGGCGTTCCTCGACCCGCACCATCAGCTCGTCGCGCTTCGCGGTGCTCTTCCAGTGCACCCGGCGGATGTCGTCGCCGTGCCGGTACTCCCGGACCATCGTGTCGTCGTCGCCGTGCCCGGCCCGCAACCGGGTCGAGCCGTCCTCGCCGGTACCGAGCCCGGAACCGGCGGGCAGCCCGCCCAGCGGCACCACCTTCGGCACCGCGACCAACCTGCTGCGGCCACCCAGCTCGTGCTCGAACTCCACCAGCCCGAACGGATCACCGATCCGGGTCCGCAGCGGTCCGATCTGGTGGATGCCGCGCAACCCGGGGCTCACCTGGTACTCCAGCGTCGCGCCGGAACGGCCCACGCGGTCCACCCGGAACCGGGTGCGGCCGCCGAGCGCGTGCGGCACGCCGTCCTCCAGCAGCAACCCGCCCACCGGCGCCCGGCCCGCGCCCGTCAGGAGCAGCCGCACCGATGCCGAGCCGCCGACCGGAGCCCGGCCCGGCAGCACCTCGCGCCGGACGCGCACCCCGTGCCGCGCACCGCGCGCCAACCCCATCGCCAGCAGCGGCAGCACCACCACGAACACGGCGATCCGCAGCAGATCCCGCTCGTCGAGCACCAGGGAGCACACGGCCGCGGCCACCCCCGCGGCGAGCAGGCAGCGACCCCGGACCGTCAGGCCGGACAGCACGCGGTCACCGCCGGGACCCGGTGTCGCCGCGCGGCACGTCGACCTTGCGCAGCAGCGAGCCCACCAGGTCCGAGGCGGAGCGCCGGGTCGCGCGGGCCTCGCTGGTCAGCACCAGCCGGTGCGCCAGCACCGGTACCGCCACCGCCTGCACGTCGTCCGGGATCACGTAGTCCCGGCCGGACAGCGCGGCCTGCGCGCGCGCCGCCCGGACCAGCTGCAGGGTCGAGCGCGGCGACGCGCCGAGCCGCAGCTCCGGCAGCGTGCGGGTGGCGGTGACCAGGTCGATCACGTAGCGGCGCAGCTCGGTGCTCACGTGCACCGCGCGCACGGCGCGCAGCAGCGAGCGGACCTGGTCGGCGTCCGCGACCGGGCGAAGCTGGTCCATCGGCTCGCGGCCCGCGTGCTCGTCGACCATCGCCAGCTCGGCCTGCTGGTCGGGGTAGCCGATGGAGACCCGCGCGGTGAAGCGGTCGCGCTGCGCCTCGGGGAGGGCGTAGGTGCCCTCCATCTCGATCGGGTTCTGGGTCGCGATCACCATGAACGGCGCGTCGAGGTGGTACGTCTCGCCGTCGACCGTGACCTGGTCCTCCTCCATGCACTCCAGCAGGGCGGACTGGGTCTTCGGGGAGGCGCGGTTGATCTCGTCGCCGACGACGATGTTCGCGAACACCGGCCCGGCCCGGAACTCGAAGGCCTCCGCCTGCCTGTTGTAGAGGGAGACACCGGTGATGTCGCTCGGCAGCAGGTCCGGGGTGAACTGGATCCGGTTCACGGTGCAGTCGATGGAGCGGGCGAGCGCCTTGGCCAGCGAGGTCTTGCCCACTCCCGGAACGTCCTCGACCAGCAGGTGCCCCTCGGCGAGCAGCGTGACCAGCGCGATCCGCACCACCTCGGGCTTGCCGACGAGCACCTGCTCGACGTTGGCGGCGATGCGCCGCACCGTGCCGTGCAGGGCGGCGATCGTCGCGGGTTCGGTTCCTCCCGCGCGCTCGCCGTCGGCGGCCTCGGCGTGCCCGCCACCGGCGAACGCAGTGCCGGATGTGGGCGTGTTGGGCATCGCGCAACCTCCAGGTGTTTCGCTGAGCGCCGCGGCGCGCCGACGTCCGCGCCCGCGCTGCCGGGGCCGTCGACCGGCGATCGGAGATCGCGCGCTCAGATGCCTTTGCAGTGTGCCAAACCGCAGGCGCCGGTCCTACCGGTGCCGGTGTGCTGCGGCGTTCCCCACGTTCCCCCACCGCGGAGCCCGGGAGCGCCACGGGAGGGGCTCCGCGGCGGCGTCACCGCTCGATCGTCGACCGGGCGCGGGCCCGGTCCGGCCCGCGCCCCCCACCGGCCCCCCACCCCCGCCCCCCGCCTCCGGCGGCCTCGCTAGCTGGGCAAACGTCCGACACGCCGTGGCGTGTCGGACCTCGTTCCAAGTTGACGGTGGAGGGAAGTGGGGTACTGTGGCGCTCGGTGGGGCAGACGGGGGCCTCGCCCAGCTCCGAGGAGCGCGGGGTGGTCGGCGGAGGCCGGTCTCCCGGCCGGACGGAGCTGATCGGGCCGGAGGGGCCCGAGGGGGGAGGTGGACCGGGTGTTCCTCGGTACCCACAACCCCAAGCTCGACGACAAGGGGCGTCTGACGCTGCCGGCGAAGTTCCGGGACGCACTGGCGGGGGGTTTGATGGTCACCAAGGGACAGGACCACTGCCTCTACGTCTTCCCGCGCGCCGAGTTCGAGCAGATGGCCCGCAAGGTCGCCGAGGCCCCGCTGACCAACGAGTCCGTCCGCGCCTACCAGCGGTACCTGTTCGCGGGCACCGACGAGCAGCGTCCGGACGGGCAGGGCCGGATCCCGATCGCCGCCGAGCTGCGCCGCTACGCGGGTCTGGCGAAGGAGTGCGTGGTCATCGGCGCGATCAACCGGCTGGAGATCTGGAACGCCGAGAGCTGGCAGAGCTACCTCGACGAGCACGAGGAGAGCTACGCGCAGGCCCGGGAGGAGGTCCTCCCAGGAGTCTTCTAGCGGTTCCGGTGGTGTGAGGCCTCGGTCCGCTCACCCGTCCTGGTGCACCTTCCCCGGCACCAGAACGGCGGGAGCGGACTGGGACCTGAGGCCACCAGGAGCGGTGGGGCTCGTGCGGGCCGCGCGGATGATGTCCGCCCGGCCGCGAACAACCGAGAACGGCAGATCGCCGAGGCGGAGCGCGCGCTCGCCCGGCGATTCGCCGTTCGCCAGCAGCCATCCGCGCGGACCCGGTACCGGGTCGTCCCGCTCCGGTGGGAGCGCGGGTGGCTCGGCTCCGGGAGCGGAGCCGACCGGGCGCACCGGGATCGGCGCGTCCGGGGCGGGCAGCGATGCGACGGCGTGACGGAGGAGTGCGGCAGTGACCGGCTTGCGGGAGGGAGGGACCACCGTGGCGCGAGGAGGGTCGCCGGAGGACACCGGTGGGTCCGCCCGGGACCGGCACGTGCCCGTGGCGCTGGACCGGACGCTGGAGCTGCTGGCTCCCGCGCTGGCCGACCGCGCGGCGGTCGTCGTGGACGCGACGCTCGGCATGGGCGGCCACGCGGAGGCGTTGTTGAGCGCGCACCCGAGGCTCACGCTCGTCGGGCTGGACCGGGACCCGCAGGCGCTGGCGCTGGCGGGAGAACGGCTGAGCCAGTTCCGGGACCGGCTGCACCTGGTGCACGCGGTCTACGACGAGTGGGCCGAGGTGCTCGCCGATCTCGGGCTGCCCGCGGTGGACGGCGCGCTGTTCGACCTCGGGGTCTCCTCGTTGCAGCTGGACGAGGCCGACCGCGGCTTCGCCTACGCGCAGGACGCCCCGCTGGACATGCGGATGGACCCGGGCGCGGAGCGCACCGCCGCCGACGTGCTCAACACCTACTCGCCCGGGGAGCTGACGCGCATCCTGCGGCAGTACGGCGAGGAGCGGTTCGCCTCGAAGATCGTGAGCGCGATCGTGCGGGAGCGGACCAAGGAACCCTTCGACCGCAGCGAGCGACTGGTCAAGCTGCTCTACGACGCGGTGCCCGCCGCCAGCAGGCGCACCGGGGGACACCCGGCGAAGCGCACGTTCCAGGCGCTGCGCATCGAGGTCAACGCCGAGCTGGACGTGCTGGGGCGGGCGCTGCCCGCCGCGCTGGACTCCCTCGCGCCGGGCGGGCGGATGGTGGTGCTCTCCTACCACTCGCTGGAGGACCGGCTGGTCAAGCGCGCCCTGGCGGAGCGGGCGACCTCGCGCACCCCGGTCGACCTGCCGGTGGAACTGCCGGGTCACGGTCCCGAGCTGCGGCTGCTCACCCGCGGGGCGGAACTCGCCGGTGAACGGGAAAGGGCGGAGAACCCGCGAGCCGCCTCGGTGCGGCTGCGCGCCGCCGAACGGATCGAGGAGGCGGCATGACGGCACCCGCTCGCGCCAAGGCTGCATCGCGCACCGGTTCCGGCGAGAAGAAGCGCTCGGCGAAGTCCCAGACCTCGGCGAAGGCACCCTCGAAGTCCCAGTCGAAGGCGCAACCGAAGTCGAAGGCGCAGTCGAAGGCCGCGACGACGACCCGGGCGAAGAAGTCCGCCGGGACCAAGGGCCGTTCCCGGTCGGCGGCCGCGGAACGCGCTTACGCGCGCCGCGAGGAGCGACGGGATCGCACCACCCGCGAGCCCGCGGAGCGCAGGCCGCGGCGGCAGCGGCAGGCCGCGGAGCAGCGCCAGTGGCGGCTGGCCGCGGTGCGCCCGCGAGCCCGGCAGCTGCAGGCCAAGGTCGCCACTTCGCGGGTCCCGATGGTGGTGGCGGTGATGGGGCTGCTCGCGATCGGGCTGGTCGCGACGCTGTCGCTGTCCATCGCCGCGGTCGGCGGCTCCTACCGCCTGCAGGAGGTGGAGCAGGAGGTGACCGCGCTCAACGAGCACCGCGAGGGATTGCTGCGCGAGGTCAGCAACCTCGACTCCACGCCCGCGCTGCAGCGCAAGGCGATCGAGCTCGGCATGGTTCCCCCGCCCGGCCCGCCCGCGCACCTCGTGGTGCAGCCGGACGGTTCGGTGCGCGTGATCGGTGAGCCGGAGCAGGCATCGACCCCGATTCCCGCCGCGCCCCCCGTCCAGCCCCCGGTCGACCCGTGGCCCCCGGCGCCCCAGCCGCCCGCCGCGCCGGACCCGGGCGCGCAGCGGCAGGCCGGCGTCGTTCCGGCGGTGGAGGGCGACTGATGGTCCGCAGGGGGACGCGGAAATCCGGGGGGAGGCGGACCGCGCGCACCGAGGTGGCCGGGAGCTCCCGGCGATTGCACCTCGGCCGGATGCTGCTCGTGGTCGCGCTGGTGCTCACCGGAACCAAGCTGATCATGGTGCAGGGCTTCGACGCCCAGAACCTCTCCGCCGCGGCGGCGCGGCAGCGCGCCACCAGCGACTCGGTCCCGGCCGAGCGCGGATCGTTCACCGACCGCAGCGGGAACGTGCTCGCGTTCAGCAGCGAGGCCCGCCAGCTCTACGCCACCCCGAGGCGGCTCGCGGCGGAGCAGGAGCAGGCGCACGCGGAGAACCCGGAGAAGGAACCCACGGCCGACCAGTACAAGCGCGAGATCGCCCGGTTCATCACCGAGACCCTGCGCGGCCGGGTGGCCGAGCAGGACGTGCTCGCCGCCCTGTTCGCCGACACCACCTACACCACGATCGGGCCGTTGATCGAACCCGCGCTGGCCCGCACGATCACCGAGGAGTACCCGCAGATCGGCGAGGAGTACCGCGCCACCCGGGAGTACCCGGCGGGGGAGAGCGGCGCGAACGTGCTCGGCGGCGCGCGGTGGAGCCAGGACGCCCGCAAGATCGAAGGCAGGCTCGGGCTGGAGAGCTCGCTGGACAAGCTGCTGGCCGGGACGGACGGCAAGAAGGTCTCCGACACCGCGATGGGCAGCGACCTCGTCATCCCGGGCACCGAGCGGGAGCTCGAACCGGCGATCCCGGGCTCCGACGTGGAGCTGACGATCGACTCCGATCTGCAGTTCATGGTGCAGAACAAGCTCGGCGACTACGCCCGCAAGGCCGGGGCGCGCAGCGCCAGCGCGGTGGTGCTCGACGCGCACACCGGCGAGGTGTTCGCGCTGGCCAACGACGAGTCCTTCGACCCGAACGCCCCCGCCTGGGGGCCGGACGGGCTGGGCAACCCGGCGGTGACCACGCCGTTCGAGCCGGGCTCGGTGAACAAGGTGATCACCGCTGCCGGGGCCATCGAGGACGGGCTGCTGCGCCCCGAGACCGTGCTCCAGGTGCCCGGGACGATCAAGGTCGCCGACCGCACGATCCGCGACGCCTGGACGCACGGCACCGTGCCGCTGACCTTCACCGGGGTGCTCGGCAAGTCCTCCAACGTCGGCACCCTGATGATCGCGCAGCGCCTCGGCGAGGACCGGTTCAACGAGCTGGTGCGGAAGTTCGGACTGGGCCAGGCCACCGGCGTCGGGCTGCCCGGCGAGAGCGCCGGGTCGGTGCCGCCCCGGGAGGACTGGTCCGGCAGCACCTTCGCGAACCTCCCCATCGGGCAGGGGCTGTCGATGACCGTGCTGCAGATGGCCAGCATGTACCAGGCCATCGCCAACGACGGGGTGCGAGTTCCGCCGCGCGTCGTGGCGGCCCAGACCGGCCCGGACGGCGTGCGGGTGCCTCGGCCGCGACCGGAGGGCGTGCGGGTGGTGCAGCCGGAGACCGCGCGCACCGTCCGGGACATGCTGCGCGGCGTGGTGCAGGACGCCCCCCGGCAGAGCGGCACCGGGTCGGACGCGGCGCTGGAGGGCTACCAGATCTCCGGGAAGACGGGGACCGCGCAGCAGATCGACCCGGACTGCGGCTGCTACAGCAACTCGACCCACTGGTACACGTTCGCGGGCATCGTCCCGGCGGACAACCCGCGGTTCGTGGTCGGGCTCATGCTGGACGCGCCGCGCAGCGGAACGCCGGAGGCGAAGTCGGCGGCGCCGCTGTTCCACGACATCGCCGCCTACCTCACCCTGCGCTACCGCATCCCGCCCTCGCCGGAACCCGCGCCGGTGCAGGTGCTCCAGGTGCACTGACGGGGCCGCCCGGGCGGTCTCGATCAGCCGCGCGTCCCCGTGGGCGCGGTCGCCGACCGGCCGGGCCCGTCCAGGCGGGGCGGGCACCGCCGAGCGCCCCGCCGCCCGTTCAGCAGCGGCCCCGGTCTGGTGACCTCCCGCGGGGTGGCGAAAACCGGCCCGCGCCCAGGCCGGGCCGCTCTCGGCTGATCGCTGCCCGGGCTCCGGCACGTCCTCGCCGGGGCGATCCGGGTGGGACGCCGCGGGGCCGTCGCCCCGCCTCGGTGCGGATCGGCCGCGAAGTCCACCCGCACGACATGGCCTGCCGCGCCCAGCGGCTCCGGAGCTCGCGGTTCGACGCGCGGACCAGGCAGGTGGTCCCGGGACCGGCGGGCCAAGCAGCAGTGCGGGCGCGCCGGGGAGCAGCGCCGCGGTCGAGGTGCCGGCCCAGAGGCCGACCGGAGCGTGCACGGGCCGCTCGCGCCACGGCCCGTGCACGTCCAGCGCTCAGGACGGGATGCGCGGGCCGCGAGACCCGGGCCATCGAGGTGAACCGATCGCGACGGCACCCGCTGCGTCGCCGCTCCGGCGGACGCACGGCCGGAGCCGTGCCCGCCCGAGTCGTCCTTCCACCGATCACCCGAAATCCGCGGAATCACCGACCTGGCGGTCAAACGCTAAACGACGTGCGGCGGTTAGCACCACGATCCAGCGGAAGTTGCACGAGACGGACCAGCGCCCGCGAGCGAACGGCCCCGCCCACAAGTAGGGGTGCGCGGCGAGCGCGTTCCGGAGGCCCCGCGCGAGCCCCGGGCCAGGTCAGGGATCCTGACCCCGTGCTCGGGCGCGCGCCGGGGAACCCGGGTCCGGGGCAATTCGATCGCATTCCCGGGGGAACCCGGCAGCGGTGCCGGGAATGGGGGCCGGTGTTTCCGAGGCAATTTCCGCGAGGTCGTTCCGGGCGGCATTCCGGCGCGAATGATCCGCGTTCCCCGCCCCGTTCTGGGGAGTCCGGGGCTGCCCCGACGAGCGGGTGGCGGAGCATGTCTACTGGACATCGCCCCGCTCGGCCGATCGGCCCAGCCCAGCAACGCGCCGTGTGCAGAGGTGACCATGAGCATGACCCGTCAGGTGGTACCGGTAGCCTTGCGCGACGTGCCTTCCGCGGTCGCGACAGCCCCGCCCCGACCCGCTCAGGTCGAGCCGGTGCAGATCCACGAGCTCGCCGAGACGATCGGCGCGCAGGTCCTCGACGTACCTGGTCACAGCCCTGGTGAAGGGCTGGTGACCGGAGCGACGCTGCGCGCCCAGCACGTGCGGCCCGGCGATCTGTTCGCCGCGCTGCCCGGCACCCGGGTGCACGGCGCCGACTTCGCCGCCGACGCGCTCACCGCCGGGGCGACGGCCGTGCTCACCGACCAGGCGGGGGTGGAGCGCACCGCGCTGCTGGACCACCCGAGGGTGCGGGACGGGCAGGTGGCGCTGCTGGTGCACGAGGACCCGCGGGGCGTGCTCGGCTCCGCCGCCGCCCGCATCTACGGCGACCCCTCCCGGCGGCTCACCCTCCTCGGGGTCACCGGCACCTCCGGGAAGACGACCACCAGCTACCTGCTCGAATCCGCGCTGCGCGCCGCCGGGCACACCACCGGACTCGTCGGCACCGTGGAGACCCGCATCGCGGGCGAACGCCTCGACAGCGCCTTCACCACGCCGGAGGCGCCCGACCTGCAGGCGCTGCTGGCCGTGATGGTCGAGCAGGGCGTCACGCACGTGCCGATGGAGGTCTCCAGCCACGCCCTCGCGCTGGCTCGCGTCGCCGGCACCCGGTTCGCCGTCGGAGCCTTCACCAACCTCTCCCAGGACCACCTGGACTTCCACCGCGACCTGGAGGACTACTTCCAGGCCAAGGCGCTGCTGTTCGACGGCCGCTCCGAGCGCGAAGTGGTGTGCGTGGACGGCGACTGGGGCCGCAGGCTCGCCACCGAGGGCACGATCACCGTCGCGACCAGCGGCGAGGCCGACTGGACCGCCACCGACGTGGAGACCTTCCCGACCGGGGAGCAGCGGTTCCGCGCGCACGGGCCGGAGGGGACGCTCGACGTCCGGCTCCGGCTGCCCGGGCCGTTCAACATCGCCAACGCGCTGCTGGCCGCCGGGATCCTCACGGCCGCCGGGATCCCCGCCGCCGCGATCGAGCAGGGCCTGGCCGAGGTCGACGTGCCCGGCCGGATGGAGCGCGTCGCGCTCGGGCAGGACTTCACCGCGGTCGTCGACTACTCGCACAAGCCCGGTGCCGTGGCAGCGGTCCTCGACGCGGCCCGCGCCCAGGCCGACGGCAGGCGGGTGCTCGTCGTGCTCGGCTGCGGCGGCGATCGGGACGTGGCCAAGCGCCCGCTGATGGGCGAGGCCGCCGCGCGCCGGTCCGATCTGCTCGTCGTCACCGACGACAACCCGCGCAGCGAGGACGCCGCCGACATCCGCGCCGCCATGCTCGCCGGGGCGCTGGAGGTGCCCGAGGCCGAGCGCGGCGAGGTCGTCGAAGCCGGGGACCGGCGGGAGGCCATCTCCGAGGCCGTGCACCGGGCGCGCGCCGGGGACGTCGTCGTCATCGCGGGCAAGGGCCACGAGACCGGGCAGGAGATCGCCGGTGTCGTGCACCCGTTCTCCGACCGGGACGAGGTGGCGGCCGCGCTGCGGCGCAGGCTCGACACCGGCAGCGCCCGCATCGCGGACGCCGCGGGGGGAACGCAGAGCTCGGGGGAGCCGATCATCCCGGCCGGGAGCCGGGGCAGCAACGAGGAGGCAAGGTGATCCCGCTCAGCCTCGCTGACATCGCGGAAGCGGTCGGCGGCAGGCTCCACCACGCGGAGGGAACCGAGGTCGTCACCGGTTCCGTCGAGTTCGACTCCCGGCGGATCGGCCCCGGCGGGCTGTTCGTGGCCGTCCCGGGTGAACGAGTCGACGGGCACGACTTCGCCGCCCGCGCCGTCGCCGACGGGGCCGCGGGCGTGCTCGCCGCGCGCGAGGTGTCCACCGCGGACGCGCCGGTCCCGACCGTCGTCGTCCCGGAGCCGTCCGAGCACCACCCCAGCCGCGCCATGGCGCTCGCCGGGGACACCGACGGCAGCGGTGCCGCCGTGCTCGGCGCCCTCGGGCGGCTCGCCCGCGCCGTGGTGGGCCGGCTGCCCGAGCTGACCGTCATCGGGGTCACCGGCTCGTCCGGCAAGACCTCCACCAAGGACCTCATCGCGCAGGTCCTCGAACCCGCGGGGCCCACCGTGGCGCCGCCCGGGTCGTTCAACAACGAGCTCGGGCACCCGTGGACCGCGCTGCGCGCCGACGAGAGCACCCGCCACCTCGTGCTGGAGCTCTCCGCCCGCGGCCGCGGGCACATCGCCGCGCTCTGCGAGGTCGCCCCGCCGCGGATCGGCGCCGTGCTCAACGTGGGCAGCGCCCACCTGGGCGAGTTCGGTTCGCGGGAGGCCGTCGCGCAGACCAAGGGCGAACTCGTCGAAGCGCTGCCCGCCGCCGAAGACGGTGGCGTGGCCGTGCTCAACGCCGACGACCCGCTCGTCGCCGCCATGGCCGAGCGCACCCGCGCGCGAGTCGTGCGCGTCGGGCAGAGCCCCGACGCCGACGTGCGCGCCGAGGACATCGAGCTCGACGAGCGGGCCCGCGCCGAGTTCACCCTCGTCACCCCCGCGGGCTCCGCGCGGGTGCGGCTGCCGCTGCACGGCGAGCACCACGTCGGCAACGCGCTCACCGCCGCGGCCATCGCGATGGAGCTCGGCGCCGGCGTCGAGGAGGCCGCCGAGCGGCTCGGCGCCGTCCGCCGCGTGTCCGCGCGCCGCATGGAGGTCACCGAGACCCCCGGCGGGATCACCGTCGTCAACGACGCCTACAACGCCAACCCGGAATCGGTGCGGGCCGCGCTCAAGACGCTCGCCTCGATGACCCGGGGCAAGCCGGGCCGCGCCTGGGCGGTGCTCGGAGTCATGGGCGAGCTCGGCGATGCCGAGGTCGCCGCGCACGACGAGATCGGACGGCTCGCCGTGCGCCTCAACATCGACCGCCTCGTGGTGGTCGGTGACCAGGCCCGCGCGATGCACCAAGGTGCCGCGCTGGAAGGATCGTGGGGAGAGGAGTCTGTTCTGGTGCCGGATGTCGATGCCGCCGTCGCGCTGCTGCGCGACGAGCTGCGTCCCGGTGACGTCGTGCTCGCCAAGGCGTCCAAGGTCGCCGCGCTCTGGCGCGTCGCCGAACAGCTGACCGGGCAGGCCACCGATCGAACCGCCACCGAACGAGCCGGGAGTCGTCACCCGTGAAGAGCATCCTCGTCGCCGCCGCGGTGGCGCTGGTCGTCTCCATCCTGTTCACCCCGTACCTGATCCGGATCTTCTCCAAGCAGGGCTTCGGCCAGGAGATCCGCGAAGAGGTGCAGAAGTCCCACGCCGCCAAGCGCGGCACGCCCACCATGGGCGGGATGGCGATCCTCGTCGCCATGTGGGTCGGCTACCTGGTCACCCACCTCACCGTCGCCGAAGAGGGCCCCTCGGTCTCCGGGCTGCTGGTGCTGGGGCTGACCACCGCGCTGGGCATCGTCGGCTTCCTCGACGACTTCATCAAGATCCGCAAGCAGCGCAACCTCGGGCTGAACAAGACCGCGAAGCTCGTCGGCCAGCTCGTCGCCGCGGTGCTGTTCGCGATCCTGGCCATGCGCTTCCCGGACGCCAACGGCATCACCCCCGCCTCCGAGCACCTGTCGTTCATCCGCGACATCACCGTGGTGTCGTTCGGCACGATCGGGTTCGTCATCTTCGCCTACGTGGCGATCAGCGGCTGGTCCAACGCCGTGAACTTCACCGACGGCATGGACGGCCTCGCCGGTGGCACCGCGGCCATGGTGCTGGCGACCTACGTGCTGATCTCCTTCTGGCAGCTGCGCAACGACTGCATCAGCGGCACCGGGCCCGCCTGCTACACCGTGCGGGACCCGCTGGACGTCGCGGTGGTCGCTGCTGCCGCGATGGCCGCGTGCATCGGGTTCCTGTGGTGGAACGCGGCCCCGGCGAAGATCTTCATGGGCGACACCGGCTCGCTCGCGCTCGGCGGTCTGGTCGCCGGGCTGAGCATGGTCACCCGCACCGAGCTGCTGATGATCATCATCGGTGGGCTGTTCGTCGTCGAGGCGCTCTCCGTGGTGCTGCAGATCGTCGTGTTCCGCAGCACCCGGCGCAGGCTGTTCCGGATGGCGCCGTTCCACCACCACTTCGAGCTCGCCGGGTGGGCGGAGACCACGGTGATCATCCGGTTCTGGGTGCTCGCCGGGATCAGCTGCCTGTTCGGCGTCGGGCTGTTCTACGCGGACTGGCTCAGCCTCGTCGACGTCTGATGACCTCGGAGCGGCCAGCCGTCGATCGGGAGAGGAGAGTGCGGTGACACGAACGTTGCGGGGCCGGCGGGTGCTCGTCGCGGGCGCCGGGGTGTCCGGGCGGTCCGCGGCCGAAGCGCTGCTGGACGCCGGTGCCGAGGTCACCGCCACCGACGCGTCCGAGGAGCGGCTCGCCGCGCTGGAGGCCGTCGAAGCCGGCGGCGGGCGGCTCCTAGCCGGGCTGCTCGAACCACCCGCCGGGACCGAGCTCGTCGTCACCAGCCCCGGCTGGAAGCCCACCGCGCCGCTGCTCGCCGCCGCCCGCGCCGCCGGGATCGAGATCATCGGCGAGGTCGAGCTCGCCTGGTGGCTCGACCGGGAACGGGACCGGCCCGCCGACTGGCTGGCCGTCACCGGCACCAACGGCAAGACCACCACGGTCACCATGCTCGAATCCGTGCTGCGCGCGGCGGACCTCGACGTCGTCGCCTGCGGCAACGTCGGGCTGCCCGTGGTCGACGCCGTCCGCGCCGGGCACCGGGTGCTCGCCGTCGAGCTCTCCAGCTTCCAGCTGCACTGGTCGAACTCGCTGGCCGCGCACGCGGGAGTCGTGCTCAACCTCGCCGACGACCACCTCGACTGGCACGGCACCCTCGACGCCTACGGAGCCGCCAAGGCCAAGGTGCACGCGGGCAACGTCGTCGCCGTGCACAACGCCGACGACGAGTGGTCCACCCGGCTCGCCACCGGCGCGGGCAGGCCCGCGTCGTTCACCCTCGGCGAGCCCCGGCCCGGGCAGCTCGGCATCATCGGCGGGAACCTCGTCGACCGCGCCTTCGCGGACGAGGCCGACGGCGAGGTGCTCGCCGCCGTCGCCGACGTGCACCCCGGTGGGCCGCACAACCTCGCCAACGCCCTCGCCGCCGCCGCCCTCGCCCGCTCCTACGGGGTACCCGCCGACGCCGTGCGCCGCGGCCTGCGGGCGTTCCAACCGGGCGCGCACCGCTCCGCCGTCATCGCCGACACCGGCGGCACCACCTGGATCGACGACTCCAAGGCCACCAACCCGCACGCCGCCGACGCCGCGCTGCGCGCGCACGAGAGCGTCGTGTGGATCGCGGGCGGGCTGCTCAAGGGCGCCGACGTCGACGAACTCGTCGCCCGCAACGCCCACCGGCTCGCCGCCGCCGTCCTCATCGGACGGGACCGCGCCGCCTTCGCCGAAGCACTCGCCCGACACGCCCCCGAAGTGCCCGTCGAGCAGATCGCGGCGGGGGACGATAGCGGCATGTCCCAGGCCGTCGCCAAGGCCGCCGAGCACGCCGCACCGGGCACGGCCGTGCTGCTCGCACCCGCCGCCGCCTCGATGGACATGTTCACCGACTACGCGCACCGCGGGCGCGCCTTCGCCGACGCGGTGCGCGACCTGCCCGCCGCGCCCACCTCCGCCACCGGCGGGTGAGCGCCGTGGCCACCTCCGCCGCCACCGCGCGCCGCCCCCGCCGGACCCGCAAGCCCACGGGGCTCGCCGCCCTCACCACGCCGCTCACCGCCTGGCTCACCCGGCCGCTGGCCTCCTTCCACCTGCTGCTCGCGGTGTTCGGCCTGCTCACCGTCTTCGGGCTGGTCATGGTGCTCTCGGCGTCCAGCGTGGACTCGTTCACCAGCGCCGGGTCGTCCTACGACATCTTCATCCGCCAGGTGATCTACTGCGCCGCCGGGCTCGTGCTGTTCTACGGCGCGCTGCGGCTGCCCGTGCGGCAGATGCGCAGGCACAGCCTCACCCTCTTCGGCGGCTGCCTGCTCCTGCTGCTGCTCGTGCTCACCCCGCTCGGCTCCGAGCGCAACGGCGCGCAGAGCTGGTTCGTGCTCGGCGGGATCTCCTTCCAGCCCGTCGAATTCGCCAAGATCGCTTTCGCGCTCTGGGGTGCGCACGTGCTCGTCACCAAGCGCGGGCTGCTCACCCAGTACCGGCACCTGCTGGTACCCGTGGTGCCCGCCGCGATGCTGATGTTCGCGCTGGTCATGCTGCAGCCCGACCTCGGCTCCACCATCACGCTGTTCATCGTGCTGCTCGCGCTGATGTGGTTCGCCGGGGCGCCGCTGCGCCTCTTCGGCGTCTCCGTGCTCGGCGCCATCACCGCCGCCGTGGTGCTCGCGATGGCCGCGCAGTACCGGATGGCGCGGCTCACCGCTTTCCTCAACCCCTCCGCAGACCCCACCGGGCGCGGCTACCACGCGCGGCAGGCGCTGTTCGCCCTCGCCGACGGCGGGCTGTTCGGCCGGGGCCTCGGGCAGGGCTGGTCCAAGTGGCAGTACCTGCCCAACGCGCACAACGACTTCATCTTCGCCGTCATCGGCGAGGAGCTCGGCTTCGTCGGCTGCGCGATCGTGCTCATCCTGTTCGGCACCACCGCCTACGTGGGGATGCGCATCGCCGCCCGCAACACCGACCCGTGGATCCGGCTCGTGGCCGCGACCCTCACCGCCTGGCTCGTCGGACAGGCCGCGATCAACGTCGGTTACGTGGTGGGATTGCTGCCGATCACCGGGCTGCCGCTGCCGCTGATCTCCTCCGGCGGCTCCTCGGTGGTGACCAGCATGCTCGTGTTCGGGCTGCTGGCCAACTTCGCCCGCCACGAACCCGAGGCCATCGCCGCGCTACGGTCCTTGGGGCCAGGCCGCGTCGGGAAACTGCTGCGCCTGTCCACGCCCGAGCCGTACCGCCCGCCGGCGAGACGCCGCACGGCGCGCACCGCGCCCTCGACACGCCCCGGAGCGCGCAGCGCAGGGGCACAGCCGACCCGCCGGGGAGCACCGGACCCGCGGAACCGCACAGCGGCCCGCGGCAAGACCGGATCCCGGGCACAGACACGAGGAGGACCCCGTTGAGCGGGCAGCACCCGGCCCCCGGACACCCCGGCCACCCCGCCCGGCGCGGCTTGTCCGTCGTCGTCGCGGGCGGTGGAACCGCCGGCCACATCGAGCCGGCCCTCGCCCTGGCCGACGCCGTGCGCAGGCTCCGGCCCGACGCGCGCATCACCGCCCTCGGCACCGAACGCGGTCTCGAGAACCAGCTGGTGCCCGCCCGCGGCTACCCGCTGGAACTCGTGCCGCCGGTGCCGATGCCGCGCAAGCCCAGCGCCGAACTGCTTCGGCTGCCGCTGAAGGTGCGGGACTCCGTGCGCAAGACCAAGGACGTGCTCGAACGAGTGGGGGCCGACGTCGTCGTCGGCTTCGGCGGCTACGTCTCGCTGCCCGCCTACCTCGCGGCGCGCGGACGCACCCCGATCGTCGTGCACGAGGCCAACGCCCGCGCCGGGATGGCCAACAAGGTCGGTGCCCGGTTCGCCGAGCGCGTCCTCGCCGCCACTCCCGACAGCGGACTCGCCGGAGCGCGGCCGATCGGCATCCCGCTGCGCGAATCCATCACCAGCCTCGACCGCGGCGCGCTGCGGATGCAGGCCCGGCAGTTCTTCGGGCTGCACCCGCACGCGCCCGTCATCCTCGTGTTCGGCGGCTCGCAAGGCGCCCGCACCCTCAACACCGCGTTCTCCGGCGCCGCGCAGGCCCTCGGGCGGGCGGGCATCGGGGTGCTGCACGCCCACGGTCCGAAGAACACCCTGGCCGTGCAGCAGGTCCCCGGGGCGCCCACCTACAACGCGGTCCCCTACCTGGAGCGGATGGACCTCGCCTACGCGGCCGCCGACCTCGTGGTGTGCCGCTCCGGGGCGATGACCGTCGCCGAGGTCTCCGCGGTGGGCCTGCCCGCCGTCTTCGTCCCGCTGCCGCACGGCAACGGCGAGCAGGCGCTCAACGCGCAGCCCGTCGTGTCCGCCGGCGGCGCGCTGCTCGTCTCCGACGAGGACATGACCCCCGACAAGGTCATCAACGAGATCCTGCCGCTGGGCCGCGACCCGCAGCGGCTGCAGATGATGAGCCGTGCCACGCTGGGCACCGGGCACCGCGAAGCGGACCAGGTGCTCGCGCGCATCGTGCTGGAGGTGGCCGGCCAGTGACCGAACCGCAGACCGCGGAACGCAGCGGCACCGACGACCTGCTCGCCAGGGTGCACCTCGTGGGCATCGGCGGCGCCGGCATGAGCGGCATCGCACGCATCCTGCTCGCCCGGGACCGGGAGGTCTCCGGCTCCGACGCCCGCGACTCCCGCACCGTGCTCGCGCTGCGCGCCCAGGGCGCGCACGTCGCCCTCGGCCACCGGGGGGAGAACCTCGACCAGCTCGACCAGGACCCGACCGCCATCGTGGTGTCCACCGCGATCCGGCCGGACAACCCCGAACTGCTCGAAGCCCAGCGCCGCGGCGTGGCCGTGCTGCGCCGGGCCGAAGCGCTCGCCGCGCTCATGACCGAGCACCGGGTCGCCTGCGTCGCGGGCACCCACGGCAAGACCTCCACCACCTCGATGCTCACCGTGGCGTTGCAGCACTGCAGGCTCGACCCGTCGTTCGCCATCGGCGGCGACCTCAACGAGTCCGGAGCCAACGCCCACCACGGCGAGGGCGGCGTGTTCGTCGCCGAGGCCGACGAGAGCGACGGCTCGTTCCTCGTCTTCGCCCCCTCGGTGGCGGTGGTGACCAACGTCGAACCCGACCACCTCGACCACCACGGCACCGCCGAGGCCTACACCGAGGTGTTCGACGAGTTCGTCCGCCGGGTGGAACCCGGCGGGGTGCTCATCGCCAACGCCGACGACCCCGGTTCCGCGCGGCTCGCCGGGCAGGCCGAGGCCGCCGGGCTGCGGGTGCGCCGGTACGGGCGCGAGGCGACCGGGGCGCAGGACGCCCGCATCGTCGACTACCGGCCCGAGCACGGCGCCGGGGTCGCGGCCGTCGAGCTCGGCGGGCAGCGGGTCGACGTGCAGGTCTCGGTGCCCGGGGAGCACATGGCGGGCAACGCCGTCGCCGCCCTGCTCGCCGGGCTCGAACTCGGCGCGCCGCTGGAGGAGCTGCTGGACGGGCTCGCCGCGTTCGGCGGGGTGCGCCGCCGGTTCGAGTTCAAGGGCCAGGCCGGCGGGGTGCTGGTCTACGACGACTACGCCCACCACCCCACCGAGGTCGACGCGCAGCTGCGCGCCGCCCGGCCCGTCGCCGGGGACGGGCGGCTGATCGTGGTGTTCCAGCCGCACCTGTTCTCCCGGACCGCCACCTTCTCCGCCGAGTTCGCCGCGGCGCTCGCCCTCGCCGACGAGGTCGTCGTGCTCGACGTCTACGGCGCGCGGGAGGACCCGCGGCCCGGGGTGACCGGGGCGCTCATCGCCGACGCGATCCCGGGTGCGCCGGAGCGGGTGCACTTCGAGCCCTCGCTGACCGCGGCGGCCCCGCTGGTCGCCGGGCTCGCCGCGCCCGGGGACCTGGTGCTGACCATGGGTGCCGGGGACGTGACGATGCTCGGCCCGGAGATCCTCGGCGAGCTGGAGCGGATGGCGGGCGGGGCCGCGGGATGAGCCCCGCGGGGCGGGCCGCGAACCGGCCGGGGGCGCGCAGCACCCGCGGCCGGCCGGTGCGCGGGCGGCAGCGGCGCCCCGACCGCCGCTGGCTGCTGCTCCTGGGGATGGCCGCGGTCACCCTCGTGGTGCTCGTCCTGTACTTCACGCCGCTGCTCGGGGTGCGGTCGGTGCGGGTCGCCGGGATCGACGCGGTGCCCGAGGGCGTGGTGCTGGACACCGCCGGGATCGAACCCGGCGCGCCGATGCTCCAGGTCGACGCGGCCGAGGTGCGGACCCGCCTCGGCGCGGTGCCGGAGATCGCCGACACCGAGGTCGACCTGGAGTGGCCCTCGACGGTGCTGCTGCGGGTCACCGAGCGAACGCCCGTCGCGTTCCTGCCCGCGGACGGGCCCGGGGACAGCGGGGTGCGGTTGATCGACTCGGCGGGAGTGCCGTTCCGCACCGTGCCGCGGCCACCTCCCGGGCTCACCCTGCTGCGGCTGGGCGAGGACCGCGCCGAGGGGGTGCGGACGGCGATGCTCGCGCTCACCTCGCTGCCGCCGGAGCTGCGCGCGCAGGTGACGGAGGTGCGCGCGGAGCGGCCGCAGGACCTGCACCTCGGGCTGACCGGTGGGCGGTCGGTCCACTGGGGGGAGAGCGCCGGATCGGCGCGGAAGGCGGCCATCCTGCCGCCGCTGCTCACCCGGGAGGGCGAGGTCTACGACGTGACCAGCCCGGACCTGCCCACCGTGGCGTGATCTCGCGCCGACGACCCGGGGGAGCCCGGTTCGCCTGACGGTGCGCTCCGGAAGCGGTGGCCCGGGCGGGGATGCGGCCGGGCCGCGCCACCGGGGTGCCGCGCGGGAGGCGGGCGTCCCCGGAACGGCTCATTGACCGTGATCCACGAACCCCACTAGCGTCGGAAAACGTTTTCTGGGGGTGGGGCATGGGCGTCACTATCAGCAGGCGGACCGCGTTGTGCGGAGCGGGCGCGGCCCTGCTCGCGGGAGCCACCGGCTGCGCCCCCGCCCGCGACCCCCGCGAGATCAGCCTGTGGAACTTCTACGGGCCCGGTGGCCAGACCAAGAGCCAGAACGACTGGATCATCCGGCTCGCGGCGGACTGGAACGCCACCCACGAGGTGCGGGTGCGGTTGCGCTACCTGCCGAACAAGGACTACAAGTCCGGACCGAGCTTGCAGACCGCGTTCAGCGCTGGTGCCGGGCCGGACGTCTTCCTGCTCAGCCCGGGTGACTTCCTGCGCTACTACAACGGCGGCGCGCTGGCCGACCTCACGCCGCACCTGGAACCCGGTGCCCGGGAGGACTTCCGGCCCGAGGTGCTCGCCACCCGGCTCGTGGACGACCGGATCTACGGGCTGCCGATGGAGATCGAACCGCTCGCGCTGTTCTACGCCGAGGACGCCTTCGAACGCGCCGGGCTCTCCGAAGGGGACCTGCCCCGCACCTGGGACGACCTGCTGGGGCTGGCCGAGCGGCTCACCACGCGCGACCGGTTCGGGCTGCTGCTGGAGACGAACCCGGGCTACTACCAGAACTTCACCTGGTACCCGTGGCTGTGGATGACCGGCGGAGAGGTCCTCGCCCCCGGCCAGCGCAGCGCTTTCGACTCGCCCGCGACGCGGCGCGCGCTGGGCCTGTGGCAGGACGCCGTGCGCCGCGGCTGCGCGCCCCGGCGGGTGCGCGGGGAGGGCGGCAACGACTCGATCTCCAACCTCGCCGAGGGCTACTGCGCCATGCAGCAGCTCGGCATCTGGGGCATCGCCGAGATGGCCGAGCAGGCACCCGGCTTCCGCTACGGCGTGGTGCCGATGCCCGCGCCACCCGGAGGCACCGCCACCACCGCGCTGGGCAGCTGGGCCATGGTCGCCAACGCGCGCGGGGCCAACCCCGAGGCCGCGGCCGAGTTCGTCGCCTGGGCGCTCGGATCCTCCGATCCCGCCTGCGTCGAGCGGATGCGGCAGTGGAACACCGAGGCCAAGACCAACGTGCCGCCCCGCTACTCGGTGCAGCGCGCCGCCGAGGAGCGCGGTGCCTTCGACTCCGGTCCGATGCGGGTGTTCGCCGAGCAGGTGATGCCGGGAGCGCGACCCGAACCCCGCTACCCGCCGGAGGTCTACCGGGCGATCTCGGACGCGCTGCAGGCCTGCCAGCTCGGCGGCGCCGACCCGGCGGCGGCCGCGGCGGCGGCCTCCGAGCAGATCGACACCTTCCTGGCCGGGTACGAGGGGGCGGCGATCGCATGAGCGCGCGACGGGCCGACGGCAGGGCCGCGCTCGGCTTCCTCGCCCCGGACGGGCTGGGGCTGCTGGTGTTCGTGCTCGTCCCGACGGTGCTGGCGCTCGTCGTCGGGCTGTTCGACGTCGACGGGTTCGGCAACGTGGCCTGGGCGGGGCTGGACAACTTCCGGCTGATGGCCGGGGACGGTCTGCTGTGGCGGAGCTTCGGGGTGACGGCGCTGTACGCGGTGCTGTTCGTGCCGCTGGTGTTCGCCTGCGGACTGGGTCTGGCGCTGCTGGTCAAGGACCACTTCCCCGGGGTGGGGGCGGTGCGGGCCGCGCTGTTCCTGCCGAACGCGGTGAGCCTCGTCGTCATCGGCTTGCTGTGGCAGTTCCTGCTCGCCGACAAGACCGGGCTGGTCAGCCGGGTGTTCGCCGCGTTCGGAGTGGACGGGGTCTCCTTCCTCGGGGATCCCGACCTGGCGCTGATCACGCTCGTGCTGATCAGCGTCTGGTTCCTGATGGGCTACCAGATGCTGATCTTCCTCGGCGGCTTGCACGACATCCCCGGTGACCTCTACGACGCGGCCACCGTCGACGGGGCCGGCGCCTGGCACCGGTTCCGGCACGTCACCTGGCCGATGCTGCGCCCCACGAGCTTCTTCGTGCTCGTCACCTCGACCATCAACGCCGTCACCGGGTTGCAGGCCTTCGACCTCGTCTTCGTCACCACCTCGGGCGGTCCCGCGAACGCCACCTCCACCATCGTCTACTACGCCTACCAGCAGGCGTTCCAGTTCGGCCGGTTCGGCTACGCGGCCGCGATCTGCGCGCTGCTGGTGCTGCTGCTGGGCACGATCACCGGATCGCTGTTCGCCGTGACCCGAGGAGGCCGGTTCGATGCGTAGCGGGATCCGCGCGCGGGCGGTGGCCGGTCACCTGGTGGCGCTGCTGACGGTCGCGCCGCTGCTGTGGCTGCTGCTGGCGGCGTTCCGGCCGGAGGACGAGCTGTTCTCGGCGAGCTGGCCGAGCTCGCTCACCCTGGCCAACGTCGGCTACGTGCTCACCGAGGTGCCGTTCCTGCGGTACCTCGCCAACAGCGCGTTCGTCTCGGCCACCGTGACCGCCGCGGCGCTGCTGCTGCACTCGATGGCCGCCTACGCCCTGGCCCGGCTGCACTTCCGGGGCCGGGGCGTCGCGTTCGCCGCGGTCATCGCCACGCTGCTCATCTCGCTGCCGGTGATCCTGGTGCCGCTGTTCCTCGTGGTCCGCACCCTCGGGCTCGTCGACACCTACGCGGGGCTCATCGTGCCCGGGGTGTTCAACGCCTTCGGCATCTTCCTGCTGCGGCAGTTCTACCTCGGCGTGCCGCGCGAGCTGGAGGACGCGGCGCAGCTCGACGGCTGCGGGCACTGGCGCACCTACTGGCACGTGGTGCTGCCGCTGAGCAGGCCGATGCTCTCCGCGCTGGCGGTGCTCTTCTTCCTGGCGAACTGGAACTCCTTCCTGTGGCCGCTGGCCGTCGCCCAGGACGAGTCGCTGCGCGTCGTGCAGGTCGGGATCGCCTCGCTGCAGGGCCAGTACGCCACCAAGCAGCACTACGTCATCGCCGCGGCGCTGCTGGCGGCGATCCCGACGGTGCTGGTGTTCCTGCTCGGCCAGCGCAAGCTGATCGACTCGCTGAAGACCACCGGGCTGAAGTGAATCCGGTCCCGTCGGTGGGCTCCCGTACCGTGCGCGGGGAACGGCGGGGAGGAGCGCGATGCGGGCGGCGCGGTTGATCTCACTGGTGCTGCTGCTGCAGTCCCGGGGCGGCATGACGGGACCCGAGCTGGCCGCGGAGCTGGAGGTCACCGAGCGCACCATCACTCGCGACGTGCTCGCGCTCGCCGAAGCCGGGGTGCCGATCGTCGCGGAACGCGGGCGCCACGGCGGTTACCGCCTGCTGGGCGGCTACCGCACCCGGCTCACCGGACTGCACCGCGCCGAGGCGGAAGCGCTGCTGCTGGCCGGGATCCCCGGGCCCGCCGCCGAGATGGGCCTCACCGAGCACGTCTCCAGCGCCCGGCGCAAGATCTCGGCGGCGCTCGCTCCGGGCTTCCGCGACGTGCCCGACCGGGTCTCGGGACGCTTCCACCTGGACGCGCCCGGTTGGTTCCGCGAGGCCGAGACCCCGCCGCTGCTCGCCGAGCTCGCCGACGCGGTGTGGCAGGACCGCCGGTTGCGGGTCGTCTACCGGCGGGGGGAGGACGAGGTGCGCCGCGAGATCGACCCGCACGGCCTCGTGCTCAAGGCAGGCGCCTGGTACGTCGCCGGGCGCAGCGGCGGGAGGTTCCTCGTCTACCGGGTGGACCGGTTCCGGCAGGTCGAGCTCGGCGAACCCTTCGAGCGGGACGAGGACTTCGCGCTGCCGGACTTCTGGCAGCGGCACACCGCCGAGTTCGCCCGCGCGCTGCTCCGGGAGGAGATCACCGTGTCGATCAGCCCCGCCGGCCTGCGCGAGCTGCACGTCCACGTGGGCCGGCCGGCCGCCGCGGACGCGCGCACCGCGGCCGGGGAGCCCGACGAGCAGGGCTGGGTGCGCACCACCCTGCCCGTCGAGTCCCTGGACGTCGCGCACGGGCAGCTGCTCGGCCTCGGCCCCGAGGTGCGAGTGCTCGCCCCGGAACCGATGCGGCGCCGGATGGCCGGAACCGCGGCCGCGCTGGCCGCGCTCTACGCCGTGGATCAGCGGTACCCGGTGGTGTCCTCCGGTCCGCCCCGCTCCACGACCTCGGTGATGTAGCGCCAGGCGTCCGGCAGCGAGCCGTCCAGGTCGGTGAACCCGTAGTGGCGCGCGAGCTCCGCGCTGGAGAGCGTGCGCCCCGCCCAGCGGGACACCTCCGGGTCCGCCGCCAGGGCCGCGACGCCGCGACCGACGAAGCGCGGTGTCTCGGAGATCCCGAAGTGCGGTTCGGCGGCCTCCCGCCAGTTCTCCTCGGTGACCCCGAACAGCTCCAGCATCATCTCCGAACGCAGCCAGCCGGGCGTGACCGCCACCGCCGTGCCGCCGTGCGCGCCCAGCTCCTCGGCCAGGCCGAACGCCATCCGGCTCGCGGCGATCTTCGTCACATCGAAGAAGACGCCCAGGTCGCGCCGGTAGCGCCGGTTGTACTCGGTGGTGCCGTCGGTGAGCTCCACGAGGAGCCCGCCGGGACGCCGGGACAGCAGGCCCAGCGCGAAGTGGCTGGTGATCAGGTGGGCCTCGACGCCCACCCGCAGCCTGCGCAGCCCGATGTCCAGCGAGTGCTCCCACACCGGCTTGTGCCAATCGGTGAGGTGCTCGCCGCCGAGGTCGTTGACCAGCAGGTCCAGCCGCCCCCGTTCCCGCTCGATCCGCGCCACCAGCGCGCGGACCTGCTCCGGGTCGGTGTGGTCCACCCGGACCGGGACGCCCTCACCGCCCGCGGCCGTCACCAGCTCCGCGGTGTCCTCAATGGATTCCGGCCGGTCGTACTCGGAGCGCTGCTCTCGGGTCGTGCGGCCCGTGCCGTACACCGTGGCGCCCGCGGCGCCCAGCTCCACGGCGATCCCGCGCCCCGCGCCTCGCGTCGCCCCCGCGACCAGCGCGATCCTCCCGCGCAGCGGTTGATCCACCATCGTGCTCCTCCCTCGAAACCGGTCTGTCCGGACGATGGTGGTGGCGAAACCGGACGACCGCGGTCCGGATTTCCGCGACGCCGTTTTCCCGAGCGGCCCGCCCGGCACGCCCGAGCGCGCGGTACGGTGAACGGAGGTGATCGCGTTCCACGCCGATCACCAAGCAGGCGAGAACGACGGTCGAGGCGGATCTGCGACGTGGTTGGCATGACACACCTGGGAGAGCTCCCGGCGTGGCTGCTGGACGCGGCGACGCGGGGACGCCTACGGTCCGCACCGGGTACGGGGTTGACCGCGTTTCGATCTTGTGCTCGCACGGGACCACTCCGGCGCAGACCGGTCCCCGTGCCAGCCCCGGACCACTGTCCGGTTCCTACGGTGACCGCTGTCGAAGCGGCCCGAGCAACGCAGAGCGCTCAGCCACGATCAGGAAGGCGGACCCGATGACGCCCCCGCACAACTACCTCGCGGTGATCAAGGTCGTCGGCATCGGTGGTGGCGGTGTCAACGCCGTGAACCGCATGATCGAGGTCGGCCTCAAGGGCGTCGAGTTCATCGCGGTGAACACCGACGCCCAGGCACTGCTCATGTCCGACGCCGACGTCAAGCTCGACATCGGCCGCGAGCTGACCCGCGGCCTCGGCGCGGGCGCCGCCCCCGAGGTCGGGCACAAGGCCGCCGAGGACCACAAGGAAGAGATCGAAGAGGTCCTCAAGGGCGCCGACATGGTCTTCGTGACCGCTGGCGAGGGCGGCGGCACCGGTACCGGTGGCGCCCCCGTGATCGCCGACGTCGCCCGCAAGCTGGGTGCGCTGACCATCGGCGTGGTCACCCGGCCCTTCTCCTTCGAGGGCAAGCGCCGGGCGAACCAGGCCGAGCAGGGCATCAAGGAGCTCCGCGAGTGCTGCGACACGCTCATCGTGATCCCGAACGACCGGCTGCTGCAGCTCGGTGACATCGGGGTCAGCCTGATGGACGCGTTCCGCTCCGCGGACGAGGTGCTGCTGTCCGGTGTGCAGGGCATCACCGACCTGATCACCACGCCCGGTCTGATCAACCTCGACTTCGCCGACGTCAAGAGCGTCATGTCCGGAGCGGGGAGCGCCCTGATGGGCATCGGCTCGGCGCGCGGGGAGGGCAGAGCCGTGCAGGCCGCGCAGAAGGCGATCAACTCGCCGCTGCTGGAGGCTTCGATGGAGGGCGCGCACGGCGTGCTGCTGGCCATCGCGGGCGGCTCCGACCTCGGCCTGTTCGAGATCAACGAGTCCGCTTCCCTGGTGCAGGAGTCCGCGCACCCCGAAGCCAACATCATCTTCGGCACGGTGATCGACGACTCGCTCGGCGACGAGGTGCGGGTCACCGTGATCGCCGCCGGGTTCGACGCGGGCGCGCCCACGCACAAGAAGCTGGAGCCCACCCGGGTCGGTGGCCGCGACGCGGTCGCCGGTGGCGAGGCCGGGCAGGTCACCGAGGGCCAGGTGGTCGACAGCACCTCCGAACCCGCGCCGGAACCGGCCGCGCCCGCGGCACCGCCGCAGCCAGCCCAGCAGCCGGCGCCGGTCGAGCAAACCCCGCAGCCGCAGGCCTCCCAGCAGTCCGAGCACCGGGAGCACTACCAACCGCGGCCGGGCTACGGCGACGGCGGAGTGTCCGTGCCGACCCGCGGCGGTTACCCGACCCACACCGGTACCCAGGGCATGAGCGGTCAGCTGCCCTCGCGCGCGGTGCCGGTGGCCGACGACAACGACGACGACGTGGACATCCCCCCGTTCATGCGGCGCTGACCGCGCGCACGGGGACGACGAGCGGGCACCGGGACCGGACTGGTCCCGGTGCCCGCTCGTGCGCCACGACCCTTCTAGTACGGGAGTGACAGTGCGGATCCGGCGCGTGATCACCACGCGGGAAGGCGGCAGCTCCGCGCCGCCGTTCGACTCGTTCAACCTCGGTGGCAGGGTCGGCGACGACCCCGAGGCGCTGGCGGCCAACGAGCGCAGGCTCGCCGCCGGGATCGGCCTCGATCCCCGGCGGGTGGTCTGGATGGAGCAGATCCACGGCAAGCACGCCGAGCTCGTGGACGGCCCCCGGGACGAGCCGGTGGAGGCCACCGACGCGCTGGTCACCGCCGAGCCGGGGCTCGCGCTCGCCGCGCTCACCGCGGACTGCGTGCCCGTGCTGCTCGGCGATCCGGTCACCGGCGTGGTCTCGGCCGTCCACGCGGGCCGCGTCGGGGCGCGGATCGGGGTCCTGGTGGAGGCGCTGAAGGCGATGCGCGACGCCGGGGCCCGGCTCGACGACGTCGAGGCGCTGCTCGGGCCCGCCGCCTGCGGCCAGTGCTACGAGGTGCCCGCGGCGATGCGGGACGACGTGGAGGAGTACCTGCCGGGCAGCGGCTGCCGCACCCGGAGGGGAACCCCGGGCCTGGACCTGCGCGCCGGGCTGTGGGAGCAGCTGGCCGGTGCCGGGATCGCGAAGATCGGCGTCGATCCGCGCTGCACCATGGAGAGCCGCGAGCTGTTCAGCCACCGCCGCGACGGGCCCCGCACCGGTCGGTTCGCGGCCGTCGTGTGGGCGGAACCCGAGGAGGAGCGGTGAACGACGAGGAGCGGCGCGCGGAACTGGCGGAATCGCTGCGGGCGGTCCGGCAGCGGCTGGACGCGGCGTGCGCGGCCGCCGGGCGTCCCGCCGGCGACGTGGAGCTGCTCGCGGTCACCAAGACCTTCCCGGCGCGGGACGTGGCGCTGCTGACCGATCTGGGGCTCACCGCGTTCGCGGAGAACCGCGAGCAGGAGGCCCGTCCGAAGGTCGCCGAGCTCGCCGAGCTGCGCCCGGACGCGGCGCCGCGCTGGCACGTGGTCGGGCAGCTGCAGCGGAACAAGGCGCGGTCGGTGGCCCGGTGGGCCGATGTCGTCGAATCCGCCGATAGCCCGCGCCTCGTGGAGGCGCTGTCCGGGGCCGTCCGGAACGCCTGGGACGCCGGGGAGCGGACACGCCCGCTCGAAATTCTCGTTCAGGTGAACCTCGACGAGGCGGCGGGGCGGGGCGGCTGCGCTCCCGCCGAGGTGCCCGCGCTCGCGGAGCTCGTGGCGACGAAGGGTGAGCTGGACTTGCGCGGAGTGATGGCGGTGGCGCCCCAGACCACTCCTGCGGACGTGGCGTTCGACACACTTTCCTTGATCGCCGGTCGGCTCCGCCGCGAGTTCCCGGAAGCTGGAGTGATCTCGGCGGGGATGAGCGGAGATCTGGAGAGTGCTGTGGCGCACGGCTCCACCCGGGTGCGTGTCGGAACGGCGCTGCTGGGCGGACGGCGGCTAATCTCGCCGTAGCCTGGGCGGAGGGGTCGAGGGCGGGTGGGACCGCGTTCGGCTCGGAGGAGTCGCGGAGGAAGGGCACGCCGATGAGCACGATGCACAAGCTGAAGGCCTACTTCGGCATGGTGCCTGCCGACGAGGTCGACGACTTCGACGACGACCACTACGCCGACCACTACGGCGACGCCGACGACTACGAGGCTCCAGCCGACCGGATCAACGGCCGCCGCCGGGTCGGGGTGCGCGGCGGGTACCAGGACGAGGCGTCCGGGGCCGAGCCGTTCGACGACCACGGGCACCGCGAGACCGCGCACCGCGCGGACGAGTATCGCGAGGTCAAGCCCCCGCGGCGGCAGTGGACGCCGGAGACGGCGGCGCGCACCGCGGCTGAGCGGGAGTCCGTGTCCCGGCTGCGGGCCGTCACCGACACCGGCAGCCACTTCAGCTTGAGCAAGATCACAACTCTGCATCCCCGGAGCTACAGCGAGGCTCGCACGATCGGGGAGCAGTACCGCGACGGCACGCCGGTGATCATGAACCTGACCGAGATGGACGAGGCCGACGCCAAGCGTCTGGTCGACTTCGCCGCAGGTCTGGCCTTCGCGATGCGCGGTTCGATCGAGAAGGTGACCAACCGGGTGTTCTTGCTCTCACCGCCCAACGTGGACGTCGCAGCCGAGGACAAGCGCCGCTTGGCCGAGGGTGCCTTCTTCAACTACGGCTGACCGGTGGCAGAGTTGAGCTGTGGAACTGGCGCTGATCGTCCTTTACTACGTGGTCTTCTTCTTCTGGCTGCTGCTCACGGCACGTATCGTGATCGAGCTCGTCCGGGTGTTCGCCCGCGACTGGCGCCCCGCCGGAGGGGTTGCAATCGCGTTGGAGAGCATCTACACAATGACCGACCCGCCGATCCGGCTGCTGCGTCGGGTGATCCCGACGGTCCGGATCGGCGGTGTAGGACTGGACCTATCCATTATGGTGCTGCTGCTGGTTGTGTTCATACTGATGCAGCTGCTGTTGAGACTATGGGCGCAGTCCGGGTAACGGGGAACCCGGGTGACCCGCAGCCGAAGAGTGCGTGAGGTGATCTTGTGGGCCTGACCCCCGCCGACGTGCATAACGTCGCGTTCAGTAAACCGCCGATCGGGAAGCGCGGTTACAACGAGGACGAGGTGGATGCTTTCCTCGACCTGGTTGAAGCCGAGCTCGCCCGGTTGGTGGAGGAGAACAACGATCTGCGCAGCCAGATGGAGCAGCTGGAGAACCAGCTGCAGTCGGCGCAGGTCGATCTCGACGACGCCCGCAGCCAGGCGGCGTCCGCGGTGTCCGCCGCCCCCGCTCCGGTGGAGGAACCGCGTCGGCTCGCGCCGGTCCCGGCACCCACCGCGGCCGAGCAGACCTCGCCCGGCGGTGATCACCACGTGCAGGCCGCCAAGGTCCTGGGGCTCGCTCAGGAGATGGCCGACCGGCTGACGGGTGAGGCCAAGGCCGAGGCCGACGGGATGCTCTCCGAGGCGCGCACCAAGTCCGAGCAGTTGCTCTCGGACGCCCGGTCCAAGTCCGACAGCATGGTGAACGAGGCGCGCACCCGTGCCGAGACCATGCTCAACGACGCCCGGACCCGGGCCGAGACCCTGGAACGGCAGGCCCGGGAGAAGGCCGCCGGTCTGGAGCGCGACGCCCAGCGCAAGCACGCCGAGGTGATGGGCAACATCACCCAGGAGAAGAACGCGCTGGAGAAGAAGATCGACACCTTGCGCACGTTCGAGCGCGAGTACCGCACCAGGCTCCAGACCTACCTGGAGTCGCAGCTGCGCGAGCTGCAGGACCGGGGCTCGGCGGCACCCGCCGAGAGCGGCAGCCGCGCTGCCTCGCAGCAGAACACCTACAGCTTCGGAGCACGCGCCGCCGAAGCCGGCTGAGCGGTCGGTCGACCGCGACCACCGGCCTCGGGACCGCCGAGCGGCAGGGGTGCCGTCGGCGGTCTGGTGAGCAGGGGACAAGGGGGTCCCCGCTCGGTGCGGTGAATGGAGTGTTCGGTTGTTGTTGGTCGTGCTGTTCCTGGTCTTGGCGGCTGGCGGGGTGCTGGTCACGTCGGTGCTGATCGACCGACCCGAGTGGTCCTGGTTGTCGGTGCTGCTCAGCGTGCTGGCCGCGGCTCTGCTCGTGGTGGAGCGGTTCCGGCGGCGACGGGAAGCGAGCTCGTCGTCGCCGGGGTCCTCGCCCGAGGGGGAAGCAGGGCGGGAACCGGGGGAAGCGGCCGACGACGAAGCCGACGATCGTGAACCTGACGAGGAGGACACCGACGCGGCGGACGCGCTGCTGGTGTCCGACTCGGAGGACGAGGTCGTGGTGGTCGACGAACGCCCCCGCTACCACCTGGCAGGCTGCGGCTGGCTGGGGGAGCGGGCGGTGGAAGGCCTGCCGGTGCGCGAAGCCCGCGAGCTGGGCTTCACCGCCTGCGCGCGGTGCGCCCCGGACGCGGTGCTGGCCGAGAAGGCGCGCGCGGTGCGCTGAGCCGGTGGCCGCGAAAAACGGGTGGCGGTGCGAAGCTATGCTGGATGCGGGCTGGTCGCGGGGAGCGACCGGTCCGCATCGGCGTTGATCCGGCCATCACCGGGGAGCCTCCGGAAGAACGGGCCACGGCCCCAGTAGAACCGGACGGGTTCGGCCCGTGACAGCCGAGAACGAGGGGTCGCCGTCGGTGCGCGGTGGCAAGCGGGGTGGTACCGCGGGACGCGGGCGGTCGCAGGGTTCGGCCGCGCGTCGTGTCGTCCCCGCGTGGGCGGCGAGAGCGCTGCCCGTGCGGCTGACGACGACACACCGGCGAGGAGCACACCCGCGATGGCTTATCCGAAGGTCCGATTCGGCGGAACCGCCGACAACCCCGACCGGGACCCGCAGCACGAGCGCGGCGTGGCCGCGCAGCCCTCCTTCCCGCGGATCGAGCGGGAGGTCCTCGACTTCTGGTCCGGCGACAAGATCTTCCAGGAGAGCGTGCAGGCGCGGGAAGCCGGCCGGAACGGCGCGAACGAGTTCGTCTTCTACGACGGCCCGCCCTTCGCCAACGGCCTGCCGCACTACGGGCACCTGCTCACCGGGTACGTCAAGGACGCGGTGCCGCGCTACCAGACCATGCGCGGTCGGCGGGTCGAACGCCGCTTCGGTTGGGACTGCCACGGCCTGCCCGCCGAGGTGCAGGCGGAGAAGCAGCTCGGCATCACCTCGAAGTCCGAGATCGAGGCGATGGGCGTCGGCGAGTTCAACGAGGCCTGCCGCGCCTCCGTGCTGCGCTACACGCGGGAGTGGGAGGACTACGTCACCCGCCAGGCCCGCTGGGTGGACTTCGACAACGACTACAAGACGCTCGACATGGACTACATGGAGAGCGTCATGTGGGCGTTCAAGACCCTGTGGGACAAGGGGCTGATCTACGAGGGCTTCAAGGTGCTCTGGTACTGCTGGCGCTGCGAGACGCCGCTGTCCAACACCGAGACGCGCATGGACGACACCTACCGCCAGCGGCAGGACCCGGCGGTGACCGTGGGCCTGCGGCTCGCCGCGCCCGGCAAGGTCTTCGACGGCGCGCTGGCGCTGGTGTGGACGACGACTCCGTGGACGCTGCCGTCGAACCTCGCGGCCGCCGTGCACCCCGAGGTGGACTACGCGCTGGTCGAACCCGGCCAGGGCGGCGAGCGCTACGTCCTCGCCGAGGCCCGGCTGGGCGCGTACGCGCGGGAGCTCGGTGAGGACGTCGCCGACCGCGTCGTCGCCCGGTTCACCGGTGCCGAGCTCGTCGGCACGAGCTACCGGCCGCCGTTCGACTTTTTCGCGGGGCGCACGAACGCCCACCAGGTGCTGCCCGCCGACTACGTCACCACCGACGACGGCACCGGGGTCGTGCACATCGCTCCGGCCTTCGGCGAGGAGGACAAGCTCGTCACCGACGCGCACGGCATCGAGCCGGTCGTCCCGGTGGACGCGCGCGGCCGGTTCACCGCCGAGGTCGCTCCGTACGAGGGGCTGCAGGTCTTCGAGGCGAACAAGCCGATCATCCGGGACCTCAAGGAAGCCGGGCTGCTGCTGCGGCACGAGACCTACGACCACCCGTACCCGCACTGCTGGCGCTGCGACAACGCGCTGATCCAGCGCGCCCTGTCGTCCTGGTTCGTGGCCGTCACCCAGTTCCGGGACCGCATGGTCGAGCTGAACCAGCAGATCAACTGGGTGCCCGGGCACATCCGGGACGGCCAGTTCGGCAAGTGGCTGTCGAACGCCCGCGACTGGAACATCTCCCGGAACCGGTACTGGGGCTCGCCGATCCCGGTGTGGACCTCCGACGATCCCGCCCACCCGCGCACCGACGTGTACGGCTCGCTGGAGGAGCTGGAGCGCGACTTCGGGGTGCGGCCCACCGACCTGCACCGCCCGAACATCGACGAGCTGACCCGCCCCAACCCGGACGACCCGACCGGCCGGTCCACGATGCGGCGGGTGCCGGAGGTGCTGGACTGCTGGTTCGAGTCCGGGGCGATGCCGTTCGCCCAGGTCCACTACCCGTTCGAGAACGCCGACTGGTTCGAGCACCACTACCCGGGCGACTTCATCGTCGAGTACAACGGCCAGTCCCGCGGCTGGTTCTACCTGCTGCACGTGCTGGCGACCGCGCTGTTCGACCGGCCGGCGTTCTCCAACGTCGTCGCGCACGGCATCGTGCTCGGCGACGACGGCATGAAGATGTCGAAGTCGAAGAACAACTACCCGGACGTCAACGAGGTCTTCGACCGCGACGGCTCGGACGCGATGCGCTGGTTCCTGATGGCCAGCCCGATCCTGCGCGGCGGGGACCTCGTGGTCACCGAGCGCGGCATCCGGGACGCGGTTCGCCAGGCCGTCCTGCCGCTGTGGAACTCCTGGTACTTCCTGGCGCTGTACGCCAACGCCGAGGGCGTCGAAGGCCGGTTCCGGGTGGACAGCCAGCACGTGCTGGACCGCTACGTGCTGGCCAAGACCCACGAACTCGTCGGCGACGTGCAGGCAGCGATGGACGTCTTCGACCCCGCCGGGGCCTGCGCCAGCGTCCGGGACTTCCTGGAGGTGCTGACCAACTGGTACGTGCGCCGCTCCCGGGACCGGTTCTGGGCCGGGGACGCCGACGCCATCGACACCCTGCACACCGTGCTGGAGGTGACCAGCCGGGTGGTGGCGCCGTTGCTGCCGCTGACCGCCGAGGCGGTGTGGCGCGGGCTCACCGGCGGCCGCTCGGTGCACCTGACCGACTGGCCGCTGGTCGACGAGCTGCCCGCCGACGCGGCGCTGGTCTCGGCGATGGACCGGGTGCGCCAGGTGTGCTCCTCGGCGCTGGCGCTGCGCAAGGCCAACACGCTGCGGGTGCGGCTGCCGCTGGCGAAGCTCGTCGTGGCCGTGCCGGAGTCGGAAGCGCTGCGGTCGTTCGCGGACCTGGTGCGCGAGGAGGTCAACGTCAAGGAGGTCGAGCTGACCTCCGACGTGGCCGCCCACGGCCGGTTCGAGATCGCCGTGAACGCCCGCGCTGCCGGACCCCGGCTCGGCAAGGACGTGCAGCGGGTGATCAAGGCCGTGAAGTCCGGCGACTGGACCCGGACCCCGGCCGGTGCCGTCGTCGCCGGTGGCATCGAGTTGCAGGAGGGCGAGTTCACCGAGCGCCTGGTCTCCACCGACACCGGGGCGGCCGCGGCGCTGCCCGGCGGCACCGGGCTCGTGGTGCTGGACTGCGAGGTCACCCCGGAGCTGGCCGCCGAGGGCGTCGCCCGGGACGTGGTGCGGGTCGTGCAGCAGGCCCGCCGGGACGCCGGTTTCGAGGTCTCGGACCGGATCCGGGTGGAGCTCTCCGCCCCGGCGGAGGTGCTGGCCGCCGTCGACGCGCACCGCGCGTTCATCGCCGGTGAGACCCTCGCCGACGCCGTGGCGGCGGGCGAGGCCGAAGGCGGTTCCGAGGGCAGCGTCGGGGACGGCGTGGCCGTGTCGGTCGCCGTCACCCGCGTCTGATCGTCGCGTCCGGGCGGGCTCCTCGCGGGCCCGCCCGGACGGGCGTGGCGCGCCTCCCACTTCGCGGACGGGGTGTTGCGCGCGGCGGAGTCGATCCCTAGTGTTCTCCGGCGAAGGTCATGAGTGCCAGCGGGAAACCCCGGTTTGCTGGCCGGCAACCCTCCTACCGCGGTGGGGTGCCCCGGGTGAGGACCTGGCCGATCGCGCAGGGCGATCGGCAAGCGCGGGCCCCGAACGCTCCGGGCCCGGGAGGCCTGAGGAGGCATCGTGTCGTCAGCCGTCCGCTCCGCCACCGGTGAGCGCACCCCCACCCCCGCCTGGTCCCTCGTGGACTCCGTCCCGGTGGTGCCCGCGGTGGTCGGCTCCCAGCTGCGGGTTCCGCTGGTCACCGGCCGGTCCGTCGAGTACGCGAACCTCGACCACGGAGCCAGCGCGCCCTGCCTGAACGCGGTGCGCGACGCCGTGAACGAGCTGCTGCCCTGGTACGCCAGCGTGCACCGGGGCGCCGGTTTCGCCTCGCAGGTCTGCACCCGCGTCTACGAAGGGGCGCGGGACGTCCTGCGCCGGTTCGTCGGCGCTCGCCGCACCGACTCGGTGATCTTCACGCGGAACACCACCGACGCGCTGAACCTGCTGGCCGCCGCGCTGCCCGCGGAGACCTCGGTGGTCGTCTTCGACACCGAGCACCACGCCGCGCTGCTGCCCTGGGGCGGGACCCGGGTGCGCCACCTCGGCATCCCGGCCAGCCCGGAGGAGGCCGTGCGGCTGCTGGACGACGCGCTCGCCGCCTGTCCCGAGGGGCCGAAGCTCGCGGTGCTCACCGGTGCCTCCAACGTCACCGGTGAGGTGTGGCCGGTCGCCGAGCTCGCCCGCGTCGCCCGCTCGCACGGGGCGCGCACGGTCCTCGACGCCGCGCAGCTCGCCCCGCACCGCCCGGTGCGGATCGCCGACCTCGGCGTGGACCACGCGGTGCTGTCCGGGCACAAGCTCTACGCGCCCTTCGGTGCGGGCGCCCTCATCGGCCGCGACGACTGGCTGGAGCAGGCCCCGCCGTACCTGGCGGGCGGCGGGGCGACCCGCTCGGTCCCCGACACCGGGGAGATCGACTGGACCAGCGGGCCGGAGCGGCACGAGGGCGGTTCCCCGAACACCGTCGGCGTGCACGCGCTCGCCACCGCCTGCGAAGCGCTGGCCGAGCACGCCGAGGCGATCGCCGGGCACGAGGACCAGCTGCTGCGCAGGCTGCGGAGCGGGCTCGCCGAGGTGCCCGGGCTGCGGGAGCTCAGCCTGTTCGGCCCCGAGCACGACCGGGTCGGCGTGGTGAGCTTCACCATCGACGGGCAGGACCCGGGGCTGCTGGCCGCCGCGCTGTCCGCCGAGCACGGCATCGGCGTGCGGGACGGGTTGTTCTGCGCGCACCGCGCGGTGCGCCACCTGCTCACCGGTTCGGGCCAGCAGCGGGCCGTGCGGATCAGCCTCGGGCTCGGCACGACCGTCGAGCACGTGGATCGCCTCGTCACCGCGCTCCGGTCCCTCGTGGCCCGCGGACCGCGGTGGCGCTACGAACAGCAGGACGGGCGCTGGGTGCCCGCGGACGACCCCAGGGAGTTCCCGACCGGCCTGGCGTGAGCCGTCGAGCCGGGGTCGGGGAGAATGGGACGGGTGAACACCGACTCCGAGCATCCAGGATCGAACCCCGCCGCGGGGGAGGGCGCTTCCCGCGAGCCGGAACCGCGCGCCCCGGAAACGGCGGCCGAGGGAGCCGAGCAGGCGGGCGGAGCCGAGGCGGTCGCCTCGTCCCGGGCCCCCCGCGCGTTGCTGGTGCTGTTGTTCGGGGTCGCCGCGCTGCTGCTCGCCGCCGACGTGGTCACCAAGATCGCGGCGGTGGCGGCGCTGGAGGGCCGACCGGCCGTGGAGCTGCTGGGCGGTTCGGTCTACCTGGTGCTGGTGCGCAACCCCGGGGCCGCGTTCTCGCTGGCCACCGGCATGACCTGGCTGCTGGCGCTGCTGGCGATCGCGGTGGTCGGGGCGATCGTGTGGCTGGCGCCGAAGCTGCGCTCGACCGGCTGGGCCATCGGGCTCGGGCTGGTGCTCGGCGGCGCCTGCGGCAACTTGGTGGACCGGCTGTTCCGCGCTCCCGGGCCGCTGCGGGGGCACGTGGTGGACTTCGTCTCGCTGTTCGCACCGGACGGCAGCGTGTGGCCGGTGTTCAACGTCGCCGACTCGGCCATCGTGTGCGGTGGCATCCTCGTGGTGGTCTTGTCGCTGCTCGGCCGCGACTACGACGGCACCTTGCACGTCCGGGCGAAGCGCGGGGGCCGCTCATGAGCGAGGCGCGGATGCTCCCCGTCCCCGACGGCCTGGAGGGGATGCGGGTCGACGCGGGGCTGGCGAAGCTGCTCGGGCTCTCCCGCAACGCCGTCGCCGGGATCGCCGAATCCGGCGAGGTGCTGCTCGACGGGGCCCCGGTCGGCAAGTCCGACCGGCTCGTCGCGGGCGGGTTGCTGGAAGTCGTGCTGCCCGACGCGCGCCCCGGGCCCGAGGTCGTCGCCGTGCCCGTCGAGGGCCTGCGGATCCTGCACCAGGACGACGACATCGTGGTGGTCGACAAACCGATCGGCGTGGCCGTGCACCCCAGCCCCGGCTGGGAGGGGCCAACCGTCGTCGGCGGGCTCGCCGCCGCCGGGGTGCGGATCGCGACCTCCGGAGCCGCCGAGCGCCAAGGCGTCGTGCACCGGCTGGACGCGGGCACCACCGGCGTCATGGTGGCAGCCAAGAGCGAGCACGCCTACACGGTGCTCAAGCGCGCCTTCAAGGAGCGCACCGTGGAGAAGCGCTATCACGCGCTGGTGCAGGGCCACCCCGATCCGAGCAGCGGCACCATCGACGCGCCGATCGACCGGCACCCCAAGCACGACTACAAGTTCGCCGTGGTCAGCGGCGGCAAGCCCAGCATCACCCACTACGAGACGGTGGAGGCGTTCCGCGCGGCCTCGTTGGTGGACGTGAAGCTGGAGACCGGGCGCACCCACCAGATCCGGGTGCACTTCGCCGCCGTCCGGCACCCCTGCGCGGGCGATCTGACCTACGGGGCGGACCCGGTGCTGGCCCGCAGGCTCGCGCTGAGCAGGCAGTGGCTGCACGCGCGGATGCTCGGCTTCGAGCACCCCGCGGACGGCAGGTGGGTCACCTTCACCAGCGACTACCCGGCCGATCTGCAGCAGGCGCTGGACGTCCTCCGGGCGCAGGACGCCTGACCGCCGCGTCGCGGAGACCGGATCGCGTAGCTTGGTCGGCGAGCAGCCGTGATCGCGGGGGAGGACCGATGGCCGAGGCCGCAGCGGGCGGAGCCCGGCGCGAGCTCACCGGAGACGCACCGGGCCCGCCGACGGGGATGTCGTGGAGCGGCTCGCTGCTGCCCGGGTCCGAACCGAGCGCGCGGCCCGAGCCGATCACGCAGCCGGTGCCGCGGGTCCGCGAGGACGACGCGCCGCCCGCGCCCGGCACCGAACCGGACGAGCCCGGCACGGCGACGAGGGGGCTCGCGGAACTGCTCGCGGCCGAGGACGTGGGCCGGGCCGGCCCCGCGGTGCTGGGCGCCGACCCGGCGCCGGGGAGCTCCGGCGACGCGGGCGAGTGGCCGACGCTGCACCGCCGCGAGCGCAAGCCCGCCCAGCCGCGCGGTGCCGCCGCGCTCGACTGGATCCGGCGCCGCCGCGCGCGGTAGCGCGGTCAGAGGTCGGTGATGTCCCAGAGCAGGGTCCGCTGCTCGTCCCCGGGGCGCGGGGACCAGCGGACCGCCGCCAGCTCGGTCTCGTCCGGCAGCACGTACACGGTGTGCCCGCCCGCGGTCTCGCCGGGCGGAACGCCGATGCGGTGCGGCGGGCGCGAGGACAGCGACACCGGCGCCTTGCCGACCGTGGAACCGTCCGCGGCCACCAGCACCAGGTACAGGTCCGGCAGCGAGGTGAACGGCATCGGGCTGCGGTTGGTCAGCTCGGTGTGCACCACGACCGAGCGCTCGCCCTCCTGGAGCTGGTAACCGGCGGCGGTGAACAGGAAGTCCGCCGGATCGACGACCTCCACGAGCTGAATGGTGATCCGCTCGCCTTCGAGGCCGTCCACGTCGAGCTTGCTGCCGACCTTCCCGGTGCGGGCCGCGACCGGCTGGCCCTGGCCGGGCGCCGGGGTCTTCGCGGTGAGCGCGTCGGCGGCTCCGGCCTGGGGGCGCGGTGCCTGTTGCGGACCGGACTGGCCGGCGGGCTGGTCGCCGCGCGCCCACGCCGCCGAACCGGGCGGGCCCCACGGGTTCGCCGCCTGCGGCGGACCGTGCTGCGGCGGGGCGGCCTGCGGCTGCTGGGGAGGTGCGAACGAGGCGGGCGGGGCCGGGACGAACGGCTGCTGCGGGGCCTGGCCCGGGTGACCGCCGGTGTGCCCACCGCTCAGGCCCCCGTGCACCTGGTGACCACCGCTCGGCGGATTCGGCACCGCGTGCGGCCCGGAGACCTGGTAACCCCCGCTGGCCTGGGCCGCCCAGGCGTGGGCGGCGGCGACGGCGTTGCGGATGCCGACCGGATCGCACTCCACACCGACCACCATCGGCAGCCCGGTGGTGGACAGCGCCGCCAAGCGGGCGGCCACGTCCCGGACGTCCATCCCGAGTCGTCCGGCGAGCTCGGGCACCGCCGCGCGGCCGGATTCTGCGACGGCGGTGAGCAGGCGCACGTCCACGGGATCAGGGGCTGTCACGGCACGCCACGCTACCCCCTCGCCGGAGATCGTTGTCCGGTCGGGCGGATGTTGGGAACGGCCCGGCCGGTCCGGGCGCCGCGCAGCTCGGCGGGTTCGGGATCGATACCGCTGAAGACGACCTCGCGGCACGCCACGGGGGTTGCCGGGAGGTCGGGAGGCCTGGCGTTAGGCTGTCTCGGTCCGGCACCGCCGCGGCCGCCCCTGTGGTTCTCGCACCGTCGATCGGACCGGTGTCGCGCCTCGCTGAACGGGTCCGGTTTCCCGGCCCGTTCGCCGTCGCTCGCGTCCAGGGGGAGGCCGCCGAACGGGCCGCGCCCGTCCCGGCCGATCGCGCAGGAGGCTCCCCCGTGCCAGTCGATCCCTTCGTCCACCTCCACGTGCACACCGAGTACTCGATGCTCGACGGCGCGGCGAAGGTCGCCCCGTTGTTCGCGGAGGCGACACGGCTGGAGATGCCGGCCGTGGGGATGACAGACCACGGGAACATGTTCGGGGCGGACGAGTTCTACCAGCAGGCGAAGAAGTCCGGGATCAAGCCGATCATCGGGATCGAGGCCTACATCGCGCCGAACAGCCGCTACCACAAGAAGCCGGTGTTCTGGGGCGAGGCCAAGCAGCGCGGCACCGACGAGTACGGCGAGGGCGGTGACGTGTCCGGCGCGGGCGCGTACACCCACATGACGATGGTGGCCCGCAACGCGACGGGCCTGCGCAACCTGTTCACGCTGTCGAGCCGCGCCAGCATGGAGGGGCAGTACCGGAAGCCGCGGATGGACCGGGAGCTGATCGCCGAGCACGCCGAGGGGATCATCGCGACGACCGGCTGCCCGTCCGGCGAGGTGCAGACCCGGTTGCGGCTGCGGCAGTACCGGGAGGCGTTGCAGGCGGCCTCGGACTACCGGGACATCTTCGGGGCGGAGAACTTCTTCCTGGAGCTGATGGACCACGGGCTGCCCATCGAGCGCTCCGTGCGGGAGAACCTGCTCAAGATCGCCGGGGAGCTGAACCTCAAGCCGCTGGCGACCAACGACAGCCACTACGTCACCGCCGACCAGGCCGAATCGCACGGCGCGCTGCTGTGCGTGCAGTCGGGCAAGACGCTGAGCGACTCCAGCCGGTTCAAGTTCGACGGTGACGGCTACTACCTGAAGTCGGCCGAGGAGATGCGGGCGTACTGGGACGAGGAGGTCCCGGGGGCCGCGGACAACACGCTGCTGGTCGCGGAGATGGTCGAGTCCTACGAGGACGTGTGGTCCTTCCAGGACCGGATGCCGCGGGTCACCGTGGAGGGCGGCCAGTCCGAGCTGGAGCAGCTGCGGGCCGAGGTCGAGGAGTTCTTGCCCAGCCGCTACCCGAACGGGGCTGGTCAGGACGTGCTGGACCGGGTCGAGACCGAGCTCGACGTGCTGGACAAGAAGGGCTACTGCGCTTACTTCCTCGTCGTCGGCGACGTGACGCGGTGGGCGAAGTCGCAGGGCATCCACGTCGGGCCGGGCCGCGGTTCGGCGGCGGGATCGCTGCTGGCCTACATCCTGCACATCACGAACCTGGACCCGCTGGAGCACGGGCTGATCTTCGAGCGGTTCCTGAACCCGGAGCGCGACTCCCCGCCGGACATCGACCTCGACTTCGACGACCGGCGCCGGGACGAGGTGCTGCAGTACGCCATCGACAAGTACGGCCGCGGCAAGGTCGCCCAGGTCATCACCTTCGGCAAGATTAAGACGAAGGCGGCGATCAAGGACTCCGCGCGGGTGCACCACGGGCAGCCGGGCTTCGCGATCGCCGACAAGATCTCCAAGGCGCTGCCGCCGCCGATCGCCGCGAAGGACATCCCGCTGTCCGGCATCGTCGACCCGCAGCACGAGCGCTACGCCGAGGCCGCCGAGGTCCGCACCCTCATCGAGACCGACCAGGCCGTCTCGCAGATCTTCGACACCGCCCGGGGCCTCGAGGGCCTGATCCGCAACGCCGGCGTGCACGCGTGCGCGGTCATCCTGTCCTCCCAGGAGCTGCTGGGCACCGTGCCGCTGTGGCAGCGCGACGACGGCTCCGTCATCACCGGCTGGGACTACCCGTCCTGCGAGGCCATCGGACTGCTCAAGATGGACTTCCTGGGCCTGTCGAACCTCACGATCCTCGGCGACGCGCTGGAGATGGTGCGGGCCAACCACGACCGCGAGATCGACCTGTCCACCCTCGGGCTCGACGACGCCCCCACCTACGAGCTGCTGGCGCGTGGTGAATCCCTCGGCGTCTTCCAGCTCGAAGGCGGGGGCATGCGGGAACTGCTCAAGCGGATGCAGCCCACCGAGTTCGGCGACGTGGTGGCGGCGAACGCGCTGTACCGACCGGGCCCGATGGAGGTCAACGCGCACCTCGACTACGCCGACCGCAAGAACGGCAAGAAGCCCGTCGAGCCGATCCACCCCGACCTCGAAGAACCGCTCAAGGACATCCTGGCCGAGACCTACGGTCTCATCGTCTACCAGGAGCAGATCATGGCGATCGCGCAGAAGGTCGCCGGGTACAGCCTCGGCCGAGCCGACATCCTGCGCCGCGCGATGGGCAAGAAGAAGAAGTCCGTGCTGGACCAGGAGTTCGAGGGCTTCCGGGAGGGAATGCTCGCGAACGGGTACAAGGACGAGGCCATCGACAAGCTCTGGTCCACGGTCCTGCCGTTCGCCGGGTACGCGTTCAACAAGTCCCACGCCGCCGGTTACGCCCTCGTGGCGTACTGGACGGCGTACCTGAAGGCGAACTACCCGGCCGAGTACATGGCCGCGCTGCTCACCTCCAACGGGGACAACAAGGACAAGATGGCGGTGTACCTCGCGGAGTGCCGCCGGATGGGCGTCAAGGTCCTCTCACCCGACGTCAACGACTCCCGCAACAACTTCACCGCCGTCGGCTCCGACATCCGCTTCGGGCTCACCGCCATCCGCAACGTCGGCTCCAACGTCGTCGCCTCCATCTGCAAGATCCGCGAGGACAAGGGGCGCTACACCTCCTTCACCGACTTCCTCGACAAGTCCGAAACGGTGGCCTGCAACAAGCGCGTCATCGAATCGCTGATCAAGGCCGGTGCGTTCGACTCCCTCGGGCACACCCGGATGTCGCTGGCGCAGCACCACGAAGCGGCCGTCGACGCCGTCATCGGGCTCAAGCGCCAGGAAGCGCTCGGGCAGTTCGACCTGTTCGGCGGCGGCTCCGAAGAGGACGCCGCGGACGACTCCTCGCCGCTGGCGCACCTCAAGTTCACCCCCGAGGAGTGGCCGCGCAAGCAGCTGCTCGCCTACGAGCGGGAAATGCTCGGCCTCTACGTCTCCGCGCACCCGCTGGACGGGGCCGAACGGCTGCTCGCGCCGTACCAGGACACCGGCATCGCCCACCTCGTCGGCGGCGAGCGGCAGAGCTCCGGGGACGGCAAGGACCAGTGCAAGATCGCCGGAATGATCTCCGGCATCCAGCGGCGCATCAACAAGAACGGCAGCCCCTGGGCCATCGTCACCGTCGAGGACCTCGACGCCAGCGTCGAGGTGCTGTTCTTCCCCAAGTCCTACGAGATGTTCGCCGACTGCCTCGTCGAGGACACCGCCATCGCCGTCAAGGGCCGCATCAACGAGCGGGAGGGCGCGATCAGCGTGTTCGCCTCGGACGCGGTCCCGGTGGACATCTCCGCCGCCGAGACCGACCCGGGCACCAGCCCCGCCTTCGTGATCAAGGTCCCGGCCAGCCGGGTGGACAAGTCCCTGGTCGGGGAGCTCAAGCGGACCCTGCGGGCGCACAGCGGCACCGTCCCGGTGCACGTGAAGCTCAGCGGGCCGCGCGGGGTGACGCGGCTGGCGCTGTCCAGCGACTACTTCGTGTCCACCGACAACGGCCTGCAGGGTGAGCTCAAGGGGCTGCTCGGCGCGGGGTGCTTCGAGTCCTTCTGACCCCCGACGTGGGGGGGGGGGGGGGGGGGGGGGGGGGGGGGAGGGTGGGGGGGGGG
>NZ_JBJZOI010000019.1:0-143819 GCF_047200635.1 Saccharopolyspora antibiotica
CCCGGCCTTCCCCTGCTTCCTCAAGGGCATGGCCGACTACGTCCCGCTGGTCGACCAGGCCTTCGGCGTCGGCACCGACGAGCCCGGCCTGCACATCACGCTGGAGGTCGTGCCGAACCGGGGCAAGTACGTCCCCGGCCAGGACGAACCGGAGTACGGCGACAAGCGCGGGCCGCGCTGCTACGACTTCGTCAACGGGCCGAAGCCCTTCCCGCAGTACCCGCCGGACGGCCCGCTCGTCGACGGTTCGGTGCCGCCGCCCGCGGCGCGCACCGGCAACGAGGGGCTGCTCCCCAGCGGTGGAGCGCCCGCGAGCACGACGCCGCAGGCGGCGAGCGCGCCCGCCCCGGACGGTCTCGGGCTGTTGAACTCGCCGGCCGAGCGGGACGTGGTCTCGACGGTGCTGGCACCGACGATGGGCCTGCCCGCCCAGGAGGTCCCCGGCTGGGGCTCGCTGCTGGTCGGCCCGGTCCTGCGCGGAGCGGAGGTGAGCTACCGGTGAACGCGCGCGGCGTGCTCGGACCCCTGGTCAAGTTCGGCGTCTTTGTCCTCGTCACGGTGCTGGCCACCGGCATCCTGGTGATCACCATCGCGAACGACGACCTGCGCTCCTCGGAGTCCTACCGGGCGCGGTTCACGGACGTGACCGCGCTCAACGAGGGCGACGAGGTGCGCATCTCCGGGGTCAAGGTCGGTCAGATCGAGAAGATCAGCGTGGTCGACCGGCGCCAGGCCGAGGTCGAGTTCAGCGTCTCGGAGCGCAGGCTGCCGAAGTCGGTGCGGGCGACGCTGAAGTACCGCAACCTCGTCGGCCAGCGCTACCTCGCACTGGAGCAGGGGCCGGGAGCCCCGAACGACTACCTGCCCGCTGGCGGCACCATCCCGCTCGCCCAGACCAAGCCCGCGCTGGACCTGACCGTGCTGCTCGGCGGGTTCAAGCCGCTGTTCCAGGCGCTGTCCCCGGACGACGTGAACAAGCTGTCCTACGAGATCATCCAGGTCCTGCAGGGCGAGGGCGGCACGGTCCAGAGCCTGTTGTCGCACACGGCCTCGCTGACCTCGACGCTGGCCGCCAAGGACCAGGTGATCGGCGAGGTGGTCAACAACCTGAACGGGGTGCTCGGCACGGTCAACGCGCGCGACGAGCAGCTCTCGGGGCTCATCGTGCAGTTGCAGCAGGTTGTCTCCGGGCTCGCGGCCGACCGCGAGTCCATCGGCGACGCGGTGGGCGCGCTCGACGGCCTCACCAACACCACGGCCGGGCTGCTGACCGAGGCGCGGCCGCCGCTGCGGCAGGACATCGCCGCGCTCGGCGCGCTGTCGCAGAACCTCAACGACAACGAGGAGATCACCGAGCGGACCCTGCGGAACATGCCGGACAAGCTGCACACCATCACGCGGACCGGTACGCACGGCGCCTGGTTCAACTTCTTCCTGTGCGGGCTCTCCGGTCAGGTCGGCATCGGCGACGCGAACCTGCCGCTGCCGCTGATGCCCGTCACCCAGCCGAGGTGCCAAGCATGACGTCATTCCAGAAGCGCGATCCCCTCAAGATCGGCCTGGCCGGGATCCTGGTGCTGGTCATCGGGTTCGTGATCGCGATGAACTTCGAGCGCCTCCCGCTGATCAGCGGAACCAGCTACCAGGCGAACTTCAGCGAGGCCGCCGGGTTGATGCCGGACAACGAGGTCCGGGTCGCCGGGGTGAAGGTGGGCGCCGTCAGCTCCGTGGAGCTGGAGGGTGATCACGTCGCGGTGTCCTTCCGCGTGAAGGACACCTGGATCGGGAACAACACGACCGCCGCGATCAAGATCAAGACCCTGCTGGGGCAGAAGTACCTCGCGCTGGACCCGCGCGGCTCCGAGGAGCAGGACAGCTCGGAGCCGATCCCGCTGAACCGGACCATGGCGCCCTACGACGTGATCGAGGCGTTCAGCGGCTTGCAGCGCACCGTCGGCAGCATCGACACCGAGCAGCTCGCGGAGAGCTTCCGGACCCTGTCCGACACCTTCGCCGACACCCCCGGCGACGTGCGGGGCGCGCTCAACGGGCTCTCCGCCCTGTCGCAGACGATCTCCTCGCGCGACCAGCAGCTCAAGGAGCTGCTCGCGAACACCGCGAACGTGTCGCGCACCGTCGCCGACCGCAACGCCGAGTTCGAGAAGCTGCTCGCCGACGGAAACCTGCTGCTCGGCGAGATCCGCGACCGCCGGGACCAGATCAGCTCGCTGCTGGACGGGACTCGCGCGTTGTCCGCGCAGCTCAGCGGCCTGGTGGACGAGAACTCCGCGCAGCTCGGACCAACCCTGGCGCAACTGGACAAGGTCACGAAGATGCTCCAGCGCAACCAGGACTCGCTCAGCCGCAGCATCGAGGCGTTCGGGCCGTTCACCCGGGTCTTCGCCAACGTGCTCGGCACCGGCCGCTGGTTCGACACCTACATCTGCGGCCTGCTGCCGCCGTCCGTCGGACCGATCAACCCGGAGGGCTGCCGGCCATGAGCACTCGGAGAAAGCCGCTCACCAGCGTGATCGCCATCGCCTGCGCGGTCGCGCTGCTGGCCACCGGCGCCGCGTGGTGGCTGTTCCACGGCGCGGGCGAGAAGCGGGTCACCGCCCACTTCTCCGCCGCGGTCGGGATCTACCCCGGTGGCGACGTGCGGATGCTCGGCGTGTCGATGGGCACCGTCGAGGAGGTCGTCCCGCAGGGCCGGACCGTGCGCGTGACGCTGTCGCTGGACCGGGACGTGGACGTGCCCGCCGACGTGAACGCGGTGCTCGTCTCGCCGAGCGTGGTCAGCGACCGGTACGTGCAGCTGGCGCCGGTCTACCGGGGCGGGCCGAAGCTCCAGGACGGCGCGGTCATCCCGAAGGAGCGGACCGCCACCCCCGTCGAGCTCGACGAGGTCTACCGCAGCCTCAACGACATCACCGCCGCGCTCGGCCCGGAGGGCGCGAACCGGGACGGCGCGCTGAGCGACCTGCTCAACACCGGGGCGGCCAACCTCGACGGCAACGGGCAGGCGCTGGCCGACACCCTCCAGCACCTCGGCCAGGCGGGCAGCACGCTGTCCGGCAGCAGCGAGGACCTGTTCGCCACGGTGGACAACTTGCAGCGGTTCACCGCGATGCTCAACGCCAACGACGGGCAGGTGCGCGAGTTCAACACCCAGATGCAGGAGGTCAGCGCGCTGCTGGCCGGGGAGCGCGAAGACCTCGGCGCCTCCCTGGCGGAGCTGGCCGTGGCGCTGGGCAAGGTCGAGTCCTTCGTTCGGGACAACCGCGAACAGCTCAAGTCCAACGTGGACCAGCTGAACGGGGTCGCGCAGGTGCTCGTGGAGCAGAAGGCGGCGCTGTCCGAATCGCTCACCGACGCCCCGCTGGCGCTGGGCAACCTGCAGAACTCCTACAACGCCGCCTCCGGCACCCTCGACACCCGCGCGGTGATCAACGAGCTGAACGAGCCGCCGCTGGTGGCGGTGTGCAAGCTCGTGCGCCAGCCCACCGCGGGCACCCCGTTGCAGCTGCCGGACGACGTGCTCGCCGCCTGCGACGCCATCCAGCCGGTGCTCGACGGGCTGCTGCCCGTCTCCAGCATCGCCGACCTGCTCGCCCAGCTGCAGGGCAACCCGCCCGCGCAGCAGAACGGCACCCCGTTCCCGCTCGGCGGCTCCGGTGCCCCGCTCGTCACCGGAGGTGGCCAGTGAACCGCTCCGCGCGCCGCGCTGCCCGGCTCCGCAACGGCAAGCTCCTCGCCCTCACCACCACCGCCCTGGTGCTGGTGAGCGGATGCGGATTCACCGGCGTGTCCGGCTTACCCCTGCCCGGCGGGGCCGACGTCGGCGACCATCCCTACCAGGTGAAGGTGCGCTTCGCCGACGTCCTCGACCTGGTGCCCAACGCCGGGGTCCGGGTCAACGACGTGCCCGTCGGCCGGGTCAGCCGGATCGGACTCGCCCCCGGCTCCTGGGACGCCGAAGCCGTCCTCGAGGTCAACCGGGACGTCGAACTGCCCGGCAACGCCATCGCGCGGCTGCGCCAGTCCAGCCTGCTCGGCGAGAAGTACGTGGAGCTCGCCGCCCCGCCCGAGCCGCCGCGGGGCGAGTTGATCAACGGCGACGTCATCGGCCTCGACCGCAGCGGGCGCAACCCCGAGGTGGAAGAGGTGCTGGGCGCCCTGTCCCTGCTGCTCAACGGTGGCGGCGTGGCGCAGCTGCAGAACATCACCCGCGAGCTCAACGCCGCGCTGGAGGGCCGCGAGGGCGACGCCCGCGACCTGCTCGGCAACCTCGACCAGCTCGTCGCCGGGCTGGACGCGCAGCGCGACGACATCACCCGCGCCCTCGACAGCGTCAACCGGCTCGCCGCCCGGCTCGACGAGCAGCGCGGCAACATCGACGTCGCGCTCCGGGACCTCGAACCCGGGCTGAAGGTGCTCGACGACCAGCGCACCCAGCTGGTCACCATGCTGCGGTCGCTCGACGAGCTCTCCGGGGTGGCCACCGACGTCGTCAACCGCAGCCAGGACGACCTCGTGCACAACCTGCGGGCGTTGCAGCCGACGCTGCTCCAGCTGCAGGCCGCCGGTGACGACCTGCCGAAGTCCTTCGAGATCCTGCTGACCTACCCGTTCACCGACGGTGCCGTGCAGGGGATCAGGGGGGACTACACGAACCTCTACATCGACGCCGACCTCAACCTCACCAACATCCTCGGCAACATCGGCCGCTCCCGGCAGCCGCTGGTCCAGCTGCCAGGCGCGCCCCCGCTGCCGCTGCCGCAGCCCGCGCCGGACCAGCGGCCCGGTACCAGCTCGCCCGGCACGTCCACCCCTCCCGAGCCCGGCGCCGGCTCCGGGGACGGCGGCGACACCGGGAACGACGGCGACGCGGGGAAGGACGGCGGCCTGCTCGGCTTCCTGTTCGGAGGTGGTGACTGATGCTCACCCGCAAGACCCGCCTGCAGATCGTCGCGTTCCTCGCGATCGCGCTCGTCGGCATCGGCTACGCGGGTGCCCGCTACGCCGGGCTGGACCGGTTGCTCGGTCCGCGCGGCTACGTCGTGACGATGAACCTCGCCGACTCCGGCGGGATCTTCGACAACGCCGAGGTCACCTACCGGGGAGTGCCCATCGGCCGGGTCGGGACGATGCGCCTCACGTCGAACGGGGTGGAGGTCCCGCTCGACATCGAGGCCGGGCACGACCGGATCCCGCGCGACGTCGAAGCCGTGGTCACCAACCGCTCCGCGGTCGGCGAGCAGTACGTGGACCTGCGGCCCCGGCGCGACGACGGGCCCTACCTGCGCGACGGCTCGATCATCGACCGGGCCGCCACCAGCACCCCGCTGCCGGTGGAGCAGCTCATGACCAACCTCGACGACTTCGCGAAGTCGGTCCCGGAGGACTCGCTGCGCACCGTCGTCGACGAGCTCGGGACCGCGTTCCGGGACAACGGCGGCAACCTGCAGCGGATCCTCGACACCACCCGCGAGTTCACCACCGAGGCCCAGGCGCACCTGCCGCAGACCAGGCAGCTGCTGGCGGACGGCAACGCGGTGCTGGCGACGCAGAACGAGCAGGGCTCCGCGATCCGCTCCTACAGCTCCGACCTGCGGTTGCTCGCCGAGCAGCTGCGCAGCTCCGACCCGGACCTGCGGAACCTGATCGAGCGGGCCCCGCCGGCCGCCCGGCAGATCAGCGGGCTCCTGCGCGAGACCGGCCCGCAGCTGGGCGATCTGGTGCGGAACCTGACCAGCACCACCGACCTGCTCGCGGCCAACAACGACGGCATCGAGCAGCTGCTGGTGACCTATCCGATGGTCTCCGCGGGCGGCTACAGCGTGGTGCCCGGCGACGGCACGGCCCACTTCGGGCTCGCGCTCAACGTCTTCGACCCGCTGCCGTGCACGGCGGGTTATGAGGCGACCGTCAAACGTGCTGGCAACGACCTGACGCCGACCCCGCTGAACACTGATGCACACTGTGCGGAGCCCCCGGGCAGCCCGATCAACGTGCGCGGTGCGCAGAACGCCCCCGGGCAGTGAGGCGGTGCGGCGAACCAGTGGCTCGACGACCCGTGAAACGTGGTGAGCGATGACCGAGAACGAGACCGGAACAGGTTCCGAACCGGCTGCCCCGGCGCCGGGCCCGGCGGCGAAGCGGCCGCTGGTGATCTCGGCGGCGCTGCTGGCCGTCGCCCTGCTGGCGGCGGTGGTCACCGGGGTCAGCTGGGCGATCGCCGCCAACGGAGGTACCGCCGCCTTCGCCGCCGAGCGGGACGACGCCCTGCAGGCGGGCACCCAGGGGATCATCAACTTCAACACGCTGGACCACCGCGACGTGCAGGGCGGGCTCGATCGGTGGGAGGCCTCCTCCACCGGACCGCTGCACGAGGACGTCGTGCGCGGGCGGCAGCAGTACGTCGACACGATCACCCAGGCGAAGACCGTGACCTCGGCCGAGGTCCTCTCCGCCGGGCTCACCGAGCTCAACGAGCGGGCGGGCAAGGCCCGCATGATCGCCGTGGTGAAGGTGGTCGTGACCCCCGAGGGGCAGCCGCCGACCGAGAAGCGCAGCCGGTACCAGGCCGAGCTGACCCGCGAGAACGACCAGTGGAAGCTCAGCGTCCTCGGACCCGTCGCGGTCGGCTGACCCGTCCGCGAGCCCGCCGACCAGTTCGCACTAGGAGTGGTTCCCGTGCCCAGTCCCCGCCGTCCCGGATCGTCGCGGCCGCGCGTCGCCGGTCAGCGCAACCGAACCGGATCCAGGGGCCCCGGCGCGCGTCCCGGGCTGAACCGGCCGGAGGAGGCGGAGCAGCAGCCCCCGGAGGACACCGCCGCGCCCGGAACCGGGCAGGACGGAACTGAGGCATCCCCGGAGGACACCGCCGCGCCCGGAACCGGGCAGGGCGGAACTGAGGCATCCCTGGAGGAATCGGACGCGACGGACACGAGCCGGGCGGCCGACCGGCCGGAGCCCGAACCGGACGGGGCTCCCGCGGTCGCCGGGCGCGAGCCCGAGGAAGCCGCCACCGAACCGGGCGGCGGGGGAGCCGGGGAGCCGGAGCCCGACGCCACCCATGACGATGCCGCTCCGCCCGATGCCGCCGCGTCCGGCGCGACCGCGCCCGCCGAGGCGTCCCCCGCTGAATCCGCCCCCGCTGATCGCGCCGAGGACGAGGGCTCGGCGACCGAGGCCGCCGGCGGCGGCCCGGATCGCCGCGGCTCCACCGGGCTCATCGCCGCGATGCTCGCGGCCGCCGTCGTGCTCGCCGGGCTCGCCACCTGGTTCGGAGTCCAGGCCCACGCCGCGCACAACGGGAACCGGGCCCTCGCCGACCAGGCGGGCACCAGCGAGGTGAACGGCCAGATCAGCCAGGGCGTCGAGCAGATCTTCTCCTACGACTTCGCCGACACCGGCAAGACCGAGCGGGCCGCGAAGGACCTGCTCGTGGGCGACGCGGTGGGCGAGTACGAGCAGCTGTTCACCACCGTCAAGCAGCAGGCGCCCATCCAGAAGCTCGTCGTGACCACCACCGTCAAGGCCAGCAGCGTCACCCGCCTCGAAGGCGACCGCGCGGAGGTCCTGCTGTTCGTGGACCAGAACGCCACCCGCACCGACATCGGCGGCGAGCCCTCGGTCGGCCCGGCGCAGGTCGTGATCAACGCCGAGAAGCGGGGCGACCGGTGGAAGATCTCCCGGATCAGCCAGCACTGACCACGACCGCCGAGCAGCGCTGCCCGGGTCAGGGGCCGACGTGCAGGTGCGCCGCCCAACGCGACGGCACGTCGGGATACTCCGCGCGCAACCGCCGCGACACCTGGTGCAGGGCGGTCGCGGACCGCCCGGTGTCCAGCCCCTCGGCGCCGAAGACCGCGTCGTAGACCTCGGCGTGCACCTCCAGCGCGCACTCCTCGTCGACTTCCCAGAGAGTGCCGATGACGTGCGCGAACCCGGCGAAACCCAGCGCCGGCGCGAGCGGCAGGGCCGCCGCCGACGGCACGTCCACGAAGGTCGAGCAGCGTCCCAGGTATCCGAACTCGACCTGGTGCAGCCCCAGCTGCCCCAGCTCGACGAGCCCGAGCCCGCGCTGCGGCGGTTCCCGGTCCAGCACCAAGCCCGCCGCGGGCTGCGCGGGGTACTGCGCGCTCGGTTCGCAGACGTGCACCCAGCTGGCGTCCGGCAGCAACCGCTGCACCTCCACCGCCGAAGTCGAATCGGGCGAGAGCACCTCCGCCTCCGGCCAGTAGCGGGCCAGGATCTGGTTCTCCCGGGGCAGCTCGCGCGCGCCCGGGCCCAGCGAGTCCGCCGCCACCAGCGCTCGGCCCCCGTCCGGAACCGGCCGCGTCCTCGTCTCGTTCAAGGTGCCCAGCGAGGGCGCGTACGAGGACACCACCCGGTCCAACGCGCTCGCGCCGTCCCGCGCGGCAGCCGCGTGCAGCGGGAGGAACGACAGCGCCCCCAGCACGCACCACCACAGCCGGGGCCAGCGCTCGCCCTCGGCGGGCGGCTGCACGTACCCCATGCGGTCCAGCACCGGGCGGGTGATGTTGTGCCAGGACCAGTCCAGCGCCTCCCGCAGCGCCCGCTGGTCCCGCTGGTCCGTCGCGGCCAGCGAGTTCCGCACCTTCTCGGCCGCCGCTTCCGGACCCGCGCCGGGCAGCGGGACGGTGAGCACCCGGCCGGCGACCAGGATCAGCGCGTCGGAGCGGTACCGGCTGAGGTTGACCAGCACAACCGAGCCGTCCGAGTCCTCGCCCGCCAGCTCGCTGAACGGGCGTAATCGCAGGTGACCGGCGTGCGCCGGATCCGAGCGGACCTCCCGCAGCAGGTCCTCCCAGGCGTCCACCAGCCGCGCGCGCAGCTCCACGCCTTCCTCGGGGTCGGTCAGCGCGGGCTCGCCCGGCGGCCGGTCCAGCAACCGGCGCAGCCGCACCGCCTCGTCGGCGAGCTCCGGGTGGTCGCGGTGCAGGCCGCCCAGCTCACCGCCCGCGGGCAGGAAGTCGGCGAGCAGTGCGGTGCGGCCGTGCTCCAGCAACTCCACGGCCCGCTCCGGCTCGCCGTTCTCCACCGCGCAGGCGGCGGCGTCGGCGGCGATCAGCGCCCAGCGCTGCTGCATCGCGGGAGAGGCCACTGCGCGCTTGGACCGGGTGACCAGCGGCAGCAGCTCCACGGCCTCGGTGAACGCCTCCGCGGCCTCCGACCAGCGCTGCGCCCCGGCGGCGAGGCGTCCGTTCAGGCTCGCGGCCCGCAACCGCTGGTCCGCGGGCGCGGAGGCCTGCGCGGCGGCCTCGCCGAGCACGCGCCTCGCCCAGCGGTAGAACCGGCGCCGCCCGCTGCGCTGGTGCAGCGATTGGAGGGCCCGGCCCAGGTGGGTGGCGACGGCGGCGCGCTCCGGGGCGTCGGCGGACATCCCCGCCAGCGCGCGGTCGAACCACTCCACGGCGGTATCCAGATCGCCGGTGCGGGTGGTGCGGCGGAAGCGGTGCGCCGAGATCACGCCCAGCTGCGCCCAGGCGAGGTGTCGCGGCACGTCCGGGAGGGCCTCGGCCTGCTCGCAGAGCTGCTGCGCGCGGTCCAGGTCGGCCTCGTCCGCGCCGTTCTCGTAGCGGGTGAGCAGGCTCAGCACCAGCGAGTGCAGCACCCTGCCGTGCTGCGCGGACTCCACCGAGGCCTCGCCGGCGGCGACGGCGGTGTCCAGCGCACCGGCCTCGGCCCCGTGCAGGAAGTGCCTGCGCAGCAGGGCGCCGTACCCGGCGAGCGCGAACGGCTGCTCCGGGTCGTCGGCGGCCATCCCGCGAGCGCTCGCCGAGTAGGCCCGCAGCGTGCGCCGCAGCGGCCCCGGCTCACCGGTGCTGTCCACGTGCGCGGCGGTGGACTCCGCCAGCAGCACCAGCGCCCGGCCCAGCATCGGGTGACCCGCGCCCAGCACGCCCAGCACGCCGACCAGCTCACCGATCCCGGCTTCGAGGTCGGCCAGATCGCCCGCCTGCTCGAAGCGCAGCCGCAAGGCACCCGCCAGCTGGCACAGCGCGTTGCGCCGCGGCTCGCCGTCCGCCAGCGCGTCGGCCCCGCGGCGCAGGTGCGTGATGCCCTCGTCGAGGTCCTGCGGCGAGCCCGCGCGCTGGTAGCGGCGCAGCACGGCCGCGCCCAGGTTGATCCGCAGCTCGGCGGCCTCCGCGCCGCCCGTCCGGGACGCGGCGCGGGCCGCCTCCCGGAAGGCGTCGATCGCCTCGTCGTCCGAGCTCGGATCTGAGGCGAGCCGGGCGTGGGTCTTCAGCGCGTTCGCGAGGCGGACCAGCGTCATGATCCGCCGCGGGTCGCGGCGCGGCGTCTGCTCGGCGGCGGCACGACCGGCGCGCACCGCCTCCGCCGCCTGGACGGCGTCCCCGGTCTGGGCGGACAGCTCGGTCAGCGCCAGCGCCAGGTTGCACTGGTAGAGCACCAGGTCCGGATCTTCCTGGTGGGCCTGCGCGGCGGCGCCCCGGTAGTAGCCCGCGGCGTCCTCCAGGTCCTCCACCTGCTTGCTGCCCAGGTACCGCAGCTGCGCGGCGCTGCCGAGGTTGTTGAGCACCCCGGCCCGCGCCGGATCGCGCTCGTCCAGAACCCCGGCCGTGGCGCGGAACACCTCGGTGACCCAGGGGAGACGATCGAAGTCGAGCGTGGAGATGATCTCGTTCATCGCCGCGATGGCGTCGGCGTACCGCTGTTCCGGGCTCGCGCGCGACTGGGCGGCGGGGCTCGCCTCCGGCGCGGGGTGCGCCGCCGGCTGATCAGCCGCGGACTGGTGATCAGTCCTGCTGAACCACGATGCTCCCGCCTCGGCGCGTTGCTGCTCGCCGGTCGAACGGGCTCGCCCTCCGGCGACGTCGTCCGGCCGACCCGCGTCGTCATTCATCCCGATTCTCCTGTGGCATGCTCACGCGACCGTCAGCGTCGCGGCGTCGCGGGGCGTTCCACGGTACCGATCTTCGCGGGTGCCGAGTAGCCCGTCCGCCGGGGCGGAGGCCCCGGGGCGTCCACGCGCGTCCCGGGCGCTGCCGACGGCTCCGCTGCGGGGTCGCACCTCGGTGCACCTCCTGGTGCCAGGTCCCGTGTGAAGGCCGTCGACGTGAGCTCCCCGACAGCCTCGGTTGCTGCCCGGATCATAGGGGAACCCGGGTGCTCCACGGCGGTGAAAGGCCCGGATTCGAAGCATGATCGACAGGCTGGCGCACACGGAGCGAATACGGCGGAGAAGCGCGGGGTTTACCGCCCGGTAGCCTCGTGACCTGGGGAGATGGCAGGTTTTTCGATCACGACGAGTGATCGTGTCTTGCGCCACGAGGGTGATCGGAGCGTGATCTCTTGACTGTCGGCTGCAGCGGGTTCACTCTGGTCTCCAACACGGGCAGGGCCTCGCGAGGTGCGGCTCCGCGGACGACTTCCGGGACGGTTCGTCGGCGGGCCCCTCGACAGGTGGCGACGTAGGGTCTAGACTGCTACTTTGCGCTGCCCTCTTTCCGCTCTCCCTGTGACGGGACGAAGGATCGTGGGCGCCATTGCACCCTTGACAGTCGTGTTAGTAGGTTGCCAACGCTTCCTGACGCGGCTGTAGCCAGTTCAGAGTCCCGGAAGGACGCATCTTGGCAGTCTCCCGCGCGACCAAGGTCTCTGCAGCTTCCAACTACACGGCAGGCATCGCTGGGGCCCCCAGGCGGGTCTCGTTCGCGAACATCCGCGAACCGTTGGAAGTACCTGATCTGCTCGATCTGCAGGTCCAGTCCTTCGAATGGCTTGTCGGCAACGAGTCCTGGTTCCAGCGCCGGGTCGACGCCGGCGACGAAAGCCCTGTCGGTGGCCTGGAAGAAGTCCTCAGCGAGATCTCCCCGATCGAGGACTTCTCGGGTTCCATGTCGCTGTCCTTTACCGACCCTCGGTTCGATGAGGTCAAGGCCTCGGTCGACGAGTGCAAGGACAAGGACATGACCTATGCGGCCCCGCTGTTCGTCACGGCGGAGTTCACCAACCACACCACTGGCGAGATCAAGAGCCAGACGGTGTTCATGGGTGACTTCCCGGTCATGACCGACAAGGGCACCTTCATCATCAACGGCACCGAGCGCGTCGTGGTGTCCCAGCTCGTGCGCTCGCCGGGCGTCTACTTCGACAGCTCGGTCGACAAGACGACCGACAAGGACGTCTACAGCGTCAAGATCATTCCGAGCCGCGGCGCGTGGCTCGAGTTCGACGTCGACAAGCGCGACACCGTCGGTGTCCGCATCGACCGCAAGCGCCGCCAGCCGGTCACCGTGCTGCTCAAGGCCCTGGGCTGGAGCGCCGAGGCGATCCGCGAGCGGTTCGGCTTCTCCGAGACGCTGATGGCGACGCTGGAGAAGGACCACACCGCCGGGCAGGACGAGGCGCTGCTGGACATCTACCGCAAGCTGCGCCCGGGCGAGCCGCCGACCAAGGAGAGCGCGCAGACCCTCCTGGAGAACCTGTTCTTCAAGGAGAAGCGCTACGACCTGGCCCGCGTCGGCCGCTACAAGGTCAACAAGAAGCTCGGTCTCGAGCTGCCGTTCGACTCCGGCGTCCTCACCGAGGAAGACATCGTCACGACCATCGAGTACCTGGTGCGGCTGCACGCGGGTGAGACCTCGAAGGGCGAGGGGCACCTGGAGGTGCCGGTCGAGGTCGACGACATCGACCACTTCGGCAACCGCCGCCTGCGCACGGTCGGCGAGCTGATCCAGAACCAGGTCCGGGTCGGCCTCTCCCGCATGGAGCGCGTCGTCCGGGAGCGCATGACCACCCAGGACGTCGAGGCGATCACGCCGCAGACGCTGATCAACATCCGTCCCGTGGTGGCGGCGATCCGCGAGTTCTTCGGGACCTCGCAGCTGTCGCAGTTCATGGACCAGACGAACCCGATCGCCGGCCTGACGCACAAGCGTCGGCTCTCCGCGCTCGGCCCGGGCGGTCTGTCCCGGGAGCGCGCTGGCATGGAGGTCCGCGACGTCCACCCGTCGCACTACGGCCGGATGTGTCCGATCGAGACGCCGGAAGGCCCGAACATCGGCCTGATCGGCTCGCTGGCCACCTTCGCCCGGGTCAACCCGTTCGGCTTCATCGAGACGCCGTACCGCAAGGTCGTCGAGGGCCGGGTCACGGACCAGATCGACTACCTGACCGCGGACGAAGAGGACCGCTACGTCAAGGCGCAGGCGAACGCGCCGATCGACGAGGACGGCACCTTCCTCGACGAGCGCGTGCTGGGTCGACGCAAGGGCGGCGAAGTCGAGCTGCTGGCGCCGACCGAGATCGACTACATGGACGTCTCGCCGCGGCAGATGGTCTCCGCCGCGACCGCGATGATCCCGTTCCTCGAGCACGACGACGCGAACCGCGCCCTCATGGGCGCGAACATGCAGCGTCAGGCGGTGCCGCTGCTGCGCAGCGAGTCCCCGCTGGTCGGCACCGGCATGGAGCTGCGCGCCGCGGTCGACGCCGGTGACGTGGTGACCGCCGACAAGGCCGGCGTCATCGAGGAGATCTGCGCCGACTACGTGACGGTGATGGCCGATGACGGCACCCGCCACACCTACCGGCTGCAGAAGTTCAACCGCTCGAACCACGGCACCTGCACCAACCAGAAGCCGATCGTCAACGAGGGCGATCGCGTGGAGGTCGGGCAGGTCATCGCCGACGGGCCGTGCACCCAGAACGGCGAGATGGCGCTGGGCAAGAACCTGCGCGTGGCCATCATGCCGTGGGAGGGGCACAACTACGAAGACGCGATCATCCTGTCCCAGCGCCTGGTGCAGGACGACGTGCTCACCTCGATCCACATCGAGGAGCACGAGGTCGACGCTCGCGACACGAAGCTGGGCGCCGAGGAGATCACCCGGGACATCCCGAACGTCTCCGAGGACGTGCTGGCCGACCTCGACGAACGCGGCATCATCCGCATCGGTGCCGAGGTGCAGGGCGGCGACATCCTGGTCGGCAAGGTCACGCCGAAGGGCGAGACCGAGCTGACCCCGGAGGAGCGGCTGCTCCGCGCGATCTTCGGGGAGAAGGCCCGCGAGGTCCGCGACACCTCGCTGAAGGTGCCGCACGGCGAGACCGGCAAGGTCATCGGCGTCCGCGTGTTCAACCGCGACGAGGACGACGAGCTGCCTCCGGGCGTCAACGAGCTGGTCCGGGTCTACGTCGCGCAGAAGCGCAAGATCCAGGACGGCGACAAGCTCGCCGGACGGCACGGCAACAAGGGCGTCATCGGCAAGATCCTGCCGATCGAGGACATGCCGTTCACCGAGGACGGCACCCCGGTCGACATCATCCTGAACACGCACGGCGTGCCGCGACGGATGAACATCGGTCAGGTGCTGGAGACCCACCTCGGGTGGATCGCCTCGCAGGGCTGGTCCATCGACGGCGACCCGGACTGGGCGAAGCGGCTGCCCTCCGACCTCTACGAGGTGGAGCCGGGCACCAACACCGCCAGCCCCGTCTTCGACGGTGCGCGGGAAGAGGAGATCACCGGGCTGCTGGGCTCGACCCTCCCGAACCGCGACGGCGAGCGCATGGTCAAGGCCGACGGCAAGGCGCAGCTGTTCGACGGGCGCAGCGGTGAGCCGTACCCGTACCCGGTGGCCCTCGGCTACATGTACATCCTGAAGCTGTCGCACCTGGTGGACGACAAGATCCACGCCCGGTCGACCGGCCCGTACTCGATGATCACGCAGCAGCCGCTGGGTGGTAAGGCGCAGTTCGGTGGCCAGCGCTTCGGTGAGATGGAGTGCTGGGCCATGCAGGCCTACGGTGCCGCGTACACCCTGCAGGAACTGCTGACGATCAAGTCGGACGACGTGATCGGCCGCGTGAAGGTCTACGAGGCGATCGTCAAGGGAGAGAACATCCCGGACCCGGGCATCCCGGAGTCGTTCAAGGTGCTCCTCAAGGAGCTGCAGTCGCTGTGCCTGAACGTGGAGGTGCTCTCCACCGACGGCGCGGCCATCGAGATGCGCGATGGGGACGACGAGGACCTGGAGCGTGCCGCGGCGAACCTCGGCATCAACCTGTCCCGGAACGAGTCGCCTTCGGTGGACGACGTCGTTCAGTGACCTCGCCGCCGGTCCGCGGGCACGTGCCTGCCCGCGGGCCGGCCATCGACCCAACCTGGCATTCCCGGCCGGTAGCCGGCCGGACCTTTCGACAAAGGGAGAAGACCCGACGTGTTGGACGTCAACTTCTTCGATGAACTCCGCATCGGCCTCGCCACGGCCGACGACATCCGCCAGTGGTCTTTCGGCGAGGTCAAGAAGCCCGAGACGATCAACTACCGAACCCTGAAGCCGGAGAAGGACGGGCTCTTCTGCGAGAAGATCTTCGGTCCGACCCGCGACTGGGAATGCTACTGCGGCAAGTACAAGCGGGTCCGCTTCAAGGGCATCATCTGCGAGCGCTGCGGCGTCGAGGTGACCCGCGCCAAGGTGCGTCGTGAGCGGATGGGCCACATCGAGCTCGCCGCTTCGGTGACCCACATCTGGTACTTCAAGGGCGTTCCGAGCCGGCTGGGTTACTTGCTCGACCTGGCGCCGAAGGACCTCGAGAAGATCATTTACTTCGCCGCCTACGTGATCACCTCGGTGAACGCGGAGATGCGGCACAACGACCTGTCCACTCTCGAGAACGAGATGGCGGTCGAGCGCAAGCGGGTCTCCGACCAGCGCGACGCGGACCTCGAGGCCCGCGCTCAGAAGCTGGAGGCGGACCTCGCCGAGCTGGAGGCCGAGGGCGCGAAGAGCGACGTGCGCCGCAAGGTCAAGGAAGGCGGCGAGCGCGAGATGCGCCAGCTGCGCGACCGCTCGCAGCGCGACATCGACAAGCTCGACGAGATCTGGGAGACCTTCACCAAGCTGGAGCCCCGTCAGCTGATCTCGGACGAGATGCTCTACCGCGAGCTCTACGACCGGTACGGCGAGTACTTCACCGGTGGCATGGGTGCCGAGTCCATCCAGGCCCTGCTGCAGGACTTCGACATCGGCGCCGAGGCCGAGCTGCTGCGCGAGACGATCCGCTCCGGCAAGGGGCAGAAGAAGCTGCGCGCGCTGAAGCGGCTCAAGGTCGTCGCGGCGTTCCAGGCCACCGGGAACAACCCCGGCGGCATGGTGCTCAACTGCGTGCCGGTGATCCCGCCGGACCTGCGGCCGATGGTGCAGCTCGACGGTGGCCGCTTCGCCACCTCGGACCTCAACGACCTTTACCGCCGGGTCATCAACCGCAACAACCGCCTCAAGCGACTGATCGACCTCGGCGCGCCCGAGATCATCGTCAACAACGAGAAGCGGATGCTGCAGGAGTCCGTGGACGCGCTGTTCGACAACGGCCGTCGCGGGCGCCCGGTCACCGGGCCCGGCAACCGGCCGCTGAAGTCGCTGTCCGACCTGCTCAAGGGCAAGCAGGGCCGCTTCCGCCAGAACCTGCTGGGCAAGCGCGTCGACTACTCGGGCCGTTCGGTCATCGTCGTCGGCCCGCAGCTGAAGCTGCACCAGTGCGGTCTGCCGAAGGAGATGGCGGTCGAGCTGTTCAAGCCGTTCGTCATGAAGCGGCTGGTCGACCTCAACCACGCTCAGAACATCAAGTCCGCGAAGCGGATGGTGGAGCGCCAGCGCCCGCAGGTGTGGGACGTCCTGGAAGAGGTCATCGCCGAGCACCCCGTGCTGCTCAACCGTGCTCCCACGCTGCATCGGCTGGGCATCCAGGCCTTCGAGCCGCAGCTGGTGGAGGGCAAGGCGATCCAGCTGCACCCGCTGGTGTGCGAGGCGTTCAACGCCGACTTCGACGGCGACCAGATGGCGGTGCACCTGCCGCTGTCCGCCGAGGCGCAGGCCGAAGCCCGGATCTTGATGCTGTCCAGCAACAACATCCTCTCGCCCGCCTCCGGTCGCCCGCTGGCGATGCCGCGTCTGGACATGGTCACCGGCCTGTACCACCTGACCCGGCAGGTCGACGGCGCGCCCGGCGAGGGCCAGGCGTACTCCTCGGTCGGCGAAGCGATCATGGCCTTCGACCGCGGCGGACTGTCGCTGCAGGCGAAGATCCGGATCCGGCTGCGCGACGTGGTCCCCGCCAAGGAGGTCGCGCCCGAGGACTGGGAGCCCGGCAAGCCCTGGCTGGCCGACACCACCCTGGGCCGGGTGTTCTTCAACGAGCTGCTGCCCGAGGACTACCCGTTCGTCAACGACCTGCTGCCGAAGAAGCGGCAGGCGGCGATCGTGAACGACCTCGCCGAGCGGTACCCGATGGTCACCGTCGCCCAGACGCTGGACAAGCTGAAGGACGCCGGTTTCCACTGGGCCACCCGGTCCGGCGTGACCGTGTCGATCTCCGACGTGGTCGTCCCGCCGCAGAAGGGCGAGATCCTCGACTCCTACGAGCAGCGCGCCGAGCAGGTGGAGAAGCGCTACCGCCGCGGTGCGCTGTCCTACCAGGAGCGCAACGCCGAGCTCGTCAAGGTCTGGACGGCGGCCAAGGACGAGGTCGCCGAGGCCATGGAGAAGAACTTCCCCGAGGACAACTCGATCAGCATGATCGTGAAGTCCGGGGCGGCGGGCAACATGACCCAGGTCGTGCAGCTCGCCGGCATGCGCGGTCTGGTGTCCAACCCGAAGGGCGAGTACATCCCCCGCCCGATCAAGGCGAACTACCGCGAAGGCCTGTCCGTGCTGGAGTACTTCATCTCCAACCACGGTGCCCGCAAGGGTCTGGCCGACACGGCGCTGCGGACCGCGGACTCGGGTTACCTGACCCGTCGTCTGGTGGACGTCTCGCAGGACGTCATCGTGCGCGAGACCGACTGCGGCACCGAGCGCGGCATCAAGATGCCGATCGCCGAGGTGCTGGCGGACGGGACCGTGCTGCGCGACGCCCACGTCGAGACCAGCGTGTACGCCCGGACCACCGCCGAGGACGTCATGGACTCGGACGGCAACGTGGTGCTCGCCCGCGGTTCCGACCTGGGAGACCCGGCGATCGAGAAGCTGCTCGCCGCCAAGATCTCCAGGGTCAAGGTTCGCAGCGTGCTGACCTGCGAGTCCGGCGTCGGCGTCTGCGCGGTCTGCTACGGCCGCTCGATGGCCACCGGCAAGCTGGTGGACGTGGGCGAGGCCGTCGGCATCGTCGCCGCCCAGTCGATCGGTGAGCCCGGTACGCAGCTGACGATGCGTACCTTCCACCAGGGCGGTGTCGCCGGTGACGACATCACCACCGGTCTGCCGCGTGTCACGGAGCTGTTCGAGGCCCGGGTCCCGAAGGGCAAGGCGCCGATCGCCGACGCCCCCGGTCGGATCCGGATGGAGGACAACGACCGGTACTGGAAGATCACGGTCATCCCGGACGACGGCAGCGAGGAGATCGTCTACGACAAGCTGTCCAAGCGGCAGCGGCTCGCGGCGATCTCGGTGGACGGCACCGAGCGGCAGATCTCGGACGGTGACCACGTCGACGTCGGCCAGCAGCTGCTGGAAGGCGCCGTCGACCCGCACGAGGTGCTGCGCGTGATGGGCCCCCGCGAGGCCCAGCTGCACCTGGTCCGGGAGGTCCAGGAGGTCTACCGGTCCCAGGGCGTCGGCATCCACGACAAGCACGTGGAGGTCATCGTCCGGCAGATGCTGCGGCGGGTCATCATCATCGACTCCGGCGCGACCGAGTTCCTGCCCGGTTCCCCGGTGGAGCGCTCGCAGTTCGAGGGCGAGAACCGCCGCGTGGTGGCCGAGGGCGGCGACCCGGCCTCGGGCCGTCCGGTGCTGATGGGCATCACGAAGGCCTCGCTGGCCACGGAGTCCTGGCTGTCGGCGGCCTCCTTCCAGGAGACGACCCGCATCCTCACGAACGCCGCGATCGAGGGCGCGAGTGACAAGCTGGTCGGCCTGAAGGAGAACGTGATCATCGGTAAGCTGATCCCGGCCGGTACGGGCATCAACCGCTACCGCAACATCCAGGTGCAGCCGACCGAGGAGGCGCGGGCCGCGGCGTACGCGATCCCGTCCTACGACGACGGCTACTACACCCCGGACGTGTTCGGTGCGGGCACCGGTGCCGCGGTGCCGCTGGACGACTACGACTTCGGTCGCGACTACCGCTGAGGTAGAGCGCGTTCCGCGGTCGCGGAGCAGTTCCCAGGAGGCCCCCGCTCGGGTTCGAGCGGGGGCCTCCTGCTGTCCGGGGAGGCTCGCGGGGCCGGGTGGGCGCGGGACCGCGCGGGCGGCCCTCCGCGCCGGATCGGGGCTCATGTCGGCGTTCCTCGGGGATCGTCGGAGCCGGGCCGGGCGGGTGCCGTCCGGAGTCGGCCGGGAAGCGGAAGACCGCGACGGCGGGCCTCGGTGAGCAGGGTCAGCTGGTCGCGCAGGAAGCGGTGCCGGAGCACCTCGCGCTCGCGGATCGCGGCGACCAGGCCGGCGTCGGAGCAAGCGGCGGCGCGGGTTTCCGTGATCTCCTCGGTCGTCGCGGGAGCGGGGGTGCGATCAGCGCGCTCGTCGGGCGGAGCCGCCGCGGAGCTCCGCGGGAGCAGCGGGACGAGGGAGATCGGACGGCGGCGTGTTCTGGGGTCCATGAACCCGATGATCCTGAGTCGAACAAGCGTTCACCAGTACACGAGCGGGTGGTTCGGATCCGGAATAGCCACCGCGGGAACGCCGGTTGCACGAGTCGTGCGAGTTGTGGGAGTGGACGAGTTCGGCGGTCCGGACGTGCTGCGCGAGTTCCAGGTCCCCCTGCCGGAGGCAGGGCCTGGTGAGGTCCGGCTCCGGGTCCGCGCGGCCGCGGTCAACCCGACCGACACCGCGCTGCGCAGCGGTGCCTACGCGGAGCGCCTCCGGTCGGACCCGCCGCCGCACGTCCCGGGCATGGACGTCGCTGGGGAGGTCGATCAGCTGGGCGAGGGCGTGGACGACCTCGCGGTCGGCGACCGGGTGATGGCCATCGTGGTCCCGCGCGGCGCCCACGGCGGCTACTCCGAGGGCCTGGTGCTCCCGGCGCGGTCGGTGGTGCGGATGCCGGCGGGGGTCGGTTTCGCGGCCGCGGCGACGTTGCCGATGAACGCGCTCACCGCCAGGCGGGCGCTGGACCTGCTGGACCTGCCGCCGGGGCGGACGATCGCCGTCACCGGGGCGGCGGGGGCCTTCGGCGGGTACGTGGTCCAGCTGGCCAAGTCCGAGGGCCTGCGGGTGATCGCCGACGCGGCGGAGCGGGATCGCGAGCTCGTCCGCTCGCTGGGCGCCGACGTCGTCGTGGCGCGCGGCGACGACGTGGCCGAGCGGATCCGCGAGGTCGAACCCGACGGGGTCCCGGCCATCGCGGACGGCGCCGTGCACGACGAGCTGGTCCTGCCGGCGGTGCGGGACGGCGGCAGGGTCGCGACGGTGCGGGGCTTCACCGCCGAGGCCGGGCGCGGGATCACCTACCACCCGGTCAACGTGCGGGACCAGGCGCGGGAGCGGGAGAAGCTGGACCGGCTCCGGGTCCAGGCCGAGGAGGGCGTGCTCGACCTGCGGGTGGCGCGGACCTTGCCCGCCGCCGAGGCCGCCGAGGCGCACCGGGCGCTGGAGGCGGGCGGCGTGCGCGGCCGGCTGGTGCTGGAGTTCTGACCGGGCGCGTCCGGGGGTGGTACCGGGGCGGTGGCGTTGCGCGCCGCCACCGCCCCGGAGCCCCGGGAGGCCGGGCGCCCCACCCGCGGCGGGACGCCGGGCCTGCCGGGGACGTGCTCAACCGACCGGAACTGCGGTCAGCTCTCGAGCTCGGACAGCGCCTTGCGGACCCGCTCGACCTCGGCTTCGAGTTCGGCGAGCTTCGCCTCGTGCTGCTCCCGAGCGGCGGTGATGACCTCTTCGATGGCTTCGGAGATGTCCTGGTGCAGCTCCGCGGCGGCCTTGGACACGGCCGCGGCGGGCACCGGCAGTCCCTGCACGACCCGCTTGCCGGCGTGCATCAGGTCGGCCTGCCACTCGCCCTCGGCGGTGCCGGTCACGGTCAGCGTGAGCTCGACGGTGCGGGTCTTCTTGGCGGTGCTCTGCTTGCGGGCGCGGGTCTTCTTCGGAGCGGGCTCGGGCTCCGGGGTCGCCTCGGCCGAGGGGGTCTCGGCGGGCGCCGCGGCCGCCTCGGCGGACTGCGCGGCGCCGTCCTCCGGCTGCACCGGGGTCTGCTCGGCTTGGGTCTCTTCGCTGGTCACCTGGTCTGCTTCCTGCTCGCCCACGGGTTCTCCTTGCTGTGCGCCGGTCGGTGACCCAGGATAGAACACCAGTTCCCCTGTCCCGCCGCGGCGGGCGGGACCCGGCGCGCGAGGGGCACTGTAGCGGGGCCCCCGGCGCGGGTGCCGATCATGGGTCGAGCGTGTCGAGCAACGCCGCCAGGGCGGGCCGGAACGCGTGCTCGGCGGGGGCGGCGTAACCGATCACCACGCCCGGCGGGTGGTCGCCGGGATTCACCCACCAGGGGCCGAGCGTCTCGAGCGCCACGCCCCGGCTGCGCGCCCGCGCGAGGACCTCCCGCTCGTCCGGACCGTCCGGGTCGAGGCGCAGCGTCAGGTGCAACCCCGCCGAGATCCCGGCAGGGTAGCGGCGGTGCCGCGAGCGCAGCCCGTCCAGGCCGCGCAGCAACTGCTCGCGCCGCTGCCGGTAGGCGGCCCGCGACCGGCGGACGTGCTGGTCGTAGGCACCGGAGCGCAGCAGCTCCGCCAGGGCGAGCTGATCGAACACGGGCCCGTAGCGACCGTGGGTGCGCATCGCGCGGACCGGTTCGACGAGCCGGGCGGGCAGCGCCAGCCACGCGATCCGCAGCGCCGGGGCGAGCGTCTTGCTGGCGGTCCCCGCGTAGATCACGGCTTCCGGGGCCATCCCCTGCAGCGAGCCGACTGGTTTCCGGTCGAACCGGAACTCCCCGTCGTAGTCGTCCTCGACGATGATCCTGCCCTCGGTCTTGGCGCTGCGGATCAGCGCCGCGCGTCGCTGCGCCCGCATGGTCACCCCGAGCGGGAACTGGTGCGCCGGGGTGACCACGGCGGCCGGGCTGCGCAGCGCGCCGACGTCGATGCCGTCGTCGTCGACGGGGATGCCGTGGACCCGCATGCCGTCGTCCTCGACGATGGTCCGGAAGTGCGGCAGCGAGGGGTCCTCGAAGTCGACCGAGCGGACGCCGTTCGCGCGCAGTGCCCTGCTGATCAGCGACAACGCCTCGCTGTAGCCGTTGCAGACGATCAGCCGCTCGGGCGAGGTGTGCACGGCCCTGGCCCGCCGCAAGTACTCGGCGAGCGCCTCGCGCAGCGCCGGTGGGCCTTGCGGGTCGCCGTAATCGAGGTCGTCGGCGGGCATGGAGCGCAGCACCCGGCGGCTGGCCGCGAGCCAGTCCTTGCGCGGGAACGCGCTCAGGTTCGGCCTGCCGGGTCGGAAGTCCCAGCGCGGGCTGCGGGGCTCCGGCCGGGGGGCCGGTGGGTCGGCGCGTTCGCCGCTGCGGAGCCGGTCGGCGACGGTGGTCGGCGCGCCCTGGCGGGACAGCAGGAACCCCTCGGTGCCGAGCTGCGCGTAGGCGCGGGTCACGGTGCCGCGCGCGACGCCGAGGTCGTGCGCGAGGGCTCGGGTCGAGGGCACGCGGCTGCCCGCGGCGAGCCGCCCGTCGCGGATCGCCGCGCGGAGCGCTTCGGCGAGCGCATGGCTGTCCGGTCGCCCGGACCAGTCCAGGTGCAGGTCAAGCCCCGAACCGGGCGGCCCGGACCGTTCGCGGGTCACAGCACCGGACCCTATCGAACGCGGCCCCCCGCGGGTCCGGTCCGAACGGCCCGGCCGCAACGGCTCCGGCGGGATGTCGGCGTTGATATTCTTCGCCGCGGCGCGGTGGCGCACCGCGGCGGACGTGACCAGAGGAGTGTGGGGACGTGCAGCCAGCGGGGCCCGATGCGCACGAGCGGTTCCTCGGCGCCATGCTCGGCGGGGCGGTGGGCGACGCGCTGGGCTTCGCCGTGGAGTTCCGCTCCATCGAGGCGATCCGGGAGCGGCACGGCCCGGCCGGGCTGACCGGCCCGGTCGTCGACGACGCCCGGGCGGAGATCTCCGACGACACGCAGATGATGCTGTTCACGCTGGAGGGACTCATCCGCGCGCACGTGGCGCGGCGCTTGCGGCCGGTGGACAACGATCCGGTGCCGGAGGTGCAGCACGCCTACCAGCGCTGGCTGCACACGCAGGGCCGGGACTGGGCCAGGGTCGCCGGCCCCTACGCGGCGCACCTGGCGGGACCGGACGGTTGGCTGATCGGGCGGCGGGAGCTGTTCGCGGTCAGGGCGCCGGGCAACACCTGCATGACCGCGCTGATCGGCTTCGCCCGATCGCACCGGCAGGGCTCCCCGGAGAACCGGCTCAACGACTCCAAGGGCTGCGGGGGCGTGATGCGCGCCGCCCCGGTGGCGGTGTGGTCGCACGACCCGGCGGAGGTCTTCCACGCCGCGGTCGGCACGGCGGCGCTGACGCACGGCCACCCGAGCGGCTACCTCTCGGCGGGGGTGCTGGCGGTGGTCGTGCACCAGCTGCTCCGCGAAGTCCCGCTGCCCGAGGCGGTCCGGTTCGCCCGGGAGCTGCTGCTGCGGTGGCGCGAGCACGAGGAGCAGCTGCGAGCGCTGGACGCGGCGGTGGAGCTGGCGGAGCGGGGGCCGGTGGAGCCGGAGGAGCTGGAGGCTCGGCTCGGCGGCGGGTGGGTCGGCGAGGAGGCGCTCGCGATCGGGCTGTACGCCGCGATGGCGGTGCCGACCGCGCGGGAGGCGCTGCTGCTGTCGGTCAACCACTCGGGCGACTCGGACTCCACCGGGATGGTGTGCGGGAACGTCGTCGGCGCGCTGCACGGGCTGCGGGCGATCCCGCCGGAGTGGACGCAGGTGGTGGAGCTGCGCGAGGTCGTGGTGGAGCTGGCGCGGGACGCCCTCGCCGAGTTCAGCCCGTCACCGCCGGTGTCCGAGAGCTGGTCGGGTCGCTACCCGGGCTGGTGATCGCCGGCCCCGTGAGCAAGGTCTCGGCGGTGGTCGCACCCCTCGTGGCCACCGGTGTTCACGGGAGCACGCCGTCCGGTCGTCGGATCATCCGGGGGAGTCGGCCGGACCGTCGGCCAGGTGCGGCAACATTGACGAGTGCGGTCCACGGGATCAGCGGTGCTCCACCGGAGCGTCGCCGCGTCCGGGAGGTGCTCGGACGGATTCGCCGCGGTGACGCGGCGGCCCCGGCGACCGACCTCCCGCGACCGCCGCGTCGCGGGGTGGCTGCCCCGCACGGTGACCCGACAGGAGACTGGGGATGACCGGTGACACCTCGTGGTTCGCGAACAGGCACGGCTCGGCCGTCTCGCGACGAGAGCCGCGCCCGCTGAACTGGGCGGACCGGTTCCGCGGCGCGCTGCTCGGCGGCGCCGTGGGCGACGCGCTGGGCGCGGGGGTGCGCACCCGCACGGCCTGGGACATCCAGCACTGGTTCGGCAAGCAGGGGGTCGCGGACTACCTGCCGGTGTTCGGCAGCCGCGGCGGGGCCACCGAGCTGACCCAGCTCGCGGTGTTCACCCTGGAGGCCTTGCTGCGCGCGCGGGCCGTCAACGGCGAGTCCGCGGAGTGGCTGCCGACCCCGGTGGTCCGCACGAACCACCTGCGCTGGCTCTACACCCAGGGCGTGCCCTGGGAGTACGCGATGTCGGGCCACCTGCAGACGCACCCGGAGCCGAGCGGCTGGCTGCTGGAGACGCCGGAGCTGTTCTCCACCAGGAATCCCGCCGGTGGCGCGCTGTCCGGGCTGGGCAGGCTCGCCGCGCAGCCGCCCGCGCAGACCACCCACGACTCCCGGTTCGGCCCGCTGGTGCGCCCCGGGTTCGCCGACTGCGCGGTGTGGGCGGCGCCGACGATGGTGTGGAGCACCTCGGAGGACCGGGTGTTCGCGGCCGGGGCCGACGTGGCCCGGTTGCTCACCGACGACCTCAACGTGCAGGGCGCGGCCGGTTTCCACGCCGACGTCCTGGCGCAGCTGATCCAGGGGGACATCGGCCTGTGGGACGCGGTGGGGCTCGCCGACGCGCGGCTGAGCTCGCTGCACACCGGGGCGGAGGGTCCGGCCGCGGTGCGCCGCGCGGTGCACGCCGCGATGTTCGCGACGCGCGACGGGCGCCGCCCGCACCCCGCCGAGCTGGACGCCGAGTTCGACACCGAGCACAAGCCGGGTGAGCTGGGAACGGCGCTGGCCTCGGTCGCGGCGACCGGGAGCTTCGCGGAGGCCGTCGTGATGGCGGTCAACGTGTCCGCGGACAGCAGCGTCACCGGCGCGATGGCGGGGCAGCTCGCGGGCGCCCTGCACGGGCCGGACGCGATCCCGGTCCGGTGGCGCGAGGAGCTGGAGCTCGGCGACATCATCGAGACGTTGTGCGCGGACGCCGCCGAGGCCTTCGCGCCGCCTCCGCCTCCGCCGCCGCTGCCGAAGTGGGCGCAGCGCTACGTCGGCGATCCGCGCCGCGGCGCGGCCGGGCCGGTGGAGCTGGGCACCGCACGGCCCGAGCCGGTGACCACGGTGGACAGCGGCCGGGGTCCGGAGCCGGTGCGCCCGGTGGACGGCAGCAACGACCCCACGATGATCATCGACCTGAGCCGGATCGAGACCCGCGCGGACGCCCTGGAGTTCGCCGAGACCGGTGCGGTCGAGGAGCGGCCCGAGCCCGCGCGGCCCGCGGACGCCTTCGGCCAGGTCACCGATCGCACCGACCTCTCGCTGCTCAACGGGCACCAGCGCGGCGAGCCGGAGGACGAGCGGGCGTCGGACGCCGACGAGGCCCGTCCGATGCCGGACTTCGGCAAGGGCGGGTTCGCGCTCTCCACCGATCGCACCGACCGCGAGGAGCTCGCCCGGCTGGCGAAGCTCGTCTCGCTGCGCCCGGAGGAGGCGGGCCGCATCCCCGCCTCCCCGCCCGAGCCCCTCCCGCCCGAGCCGCTCCCGCCCGAGCCCCTCCCGTCCGAGACCGCCTCGGCCGAGGTCGCCGAGTCGGGCGCCGTCCGGTCGGACGGGCCGCAGCTCGCCGAGCACCAGGACCCCGAGCCGCCGGAGCCGCACGAGCCGCCGGAGCAGCCCTCCGACCGATCTCCCGGGGAGGGCGACTCCTGGCCGACCGAGACCGCGGAGGAGTTCGCCGAGTTCCCCGATGCCGACAGCGATCACCCGGCGGTCGAGGACACCGGGCGGTTCCCCGTCGGCGGCGACGCGGGGGAGGACGAGGTGGACACCGCCGCGCGGTCCGACCCGGCCGCCGAGCACGAGGAACCGGCGCACCGCGCGGTCGCGCCGGAGCACTCCGCGCCCGAGCCCCGCACCGCGAAGCCCGGCGGACACGCCAAGTCCGAGGCCGTCGACGAGGTCGCGCCCTCGTTGACCGAGCGGGTGCTGGGCTGCTTCCTCGGCGGCGCGCTCGGCGATGCGCTGGGATCCGACCTGGAGTTCGTCCCCGCCGAGAAGATCACCGAGCGGTTCGGTCCGGCGGGCCCGCAGGGCCTGCGCGAGGCGTACGGGGTGCAGGGTGCGATCACCGACGACACCCAGATGACGCTGTTCGGCGCGGAGGGCCTGATCCGGGGCGGCATCGCCCGGCGCACCCTCGGCGCCACCGATCCGCTGCCGGAGCTCCAGCTCGCCTACCAGCGCTGGCTGCACACCCAGGGCGTCGAGTGGGAGGCGGCCGCGGGCCCGTTCCGATCGGTCTACCCGGAGCCCGACGGCTGGCTGGTCGAGGTCCCCGGGCTGTTCGCCACCCGCGCGCCCGGCAAGACGATCTTCCGCGCGCTGACGCGCTTCGGCGACGGCCACGCGGCGGGGTCGATCAGCGAGCCGATCAACGACTCGAAGGGCTGCGGCGGCGTGATGCGCGCGGCCCCGATGGCGCTGTACTCGCCGGATCCGCCGGTGGCCTTCGAGCTGGCCGCGCGGGCCGCCGCGCTCACCCACAGCCACCCCTCCGGCTACCTGTCGGCGGGTGCGCTGGCGGTGATCGTGCAGCAGGCGCTGCTCGGGCAGACCCTCGACGACGGCGTCTGGCTGGCCCTGCAGGTGCTGGAGACCTGGGAGGGGCACGAGGAGACGAGCGCCCTGCTCAAGCAGGCGGTGGAGCTGGCCGAGCGGGGCCGGCCGAGCCCGGTTGACATCGCCGAGAACCTGGGCGGCGGTTGGGTCGGCGAGCAGGCCCTGGCGATCGCGGTCTGCGGGGCGCTGGCCGGCGGGGACGACGTGAGCGAGGCGCTGCGCATCGCGGTCCACCACGACGGCGACAGCGACTCCACCGGTGCGATCTGCGGCAACATCGTCGGGGCCCTGATCGGGGTCAGCGGACTCCCGGTCGGCTGGCTCGCCGACCTGGAGCTGCGCGACGTGGTGGAGCAGATGGCGCTCGACTGCGTGGCCGAGTTCGGCGATTCCCTGGTCCGCGACCCCGACGACCCGGAGCCGATGAGCGAACGGCCCGCCGACGAGGAGTGGGACGAGCGCTACCCGGTGCGCCCGCTGCCCGGGTCCGCGCCGGTCGCTGCCGAGCACGATTCGGGAGACCCCCCGACCGCGCTGCTGCCCGCGGTCGGGGCGGAACCGCAGCGGGCCGAGCCGGCTCCGCCTCGGGCGCCCGACGCGGACCCGGAACCGCTGGCCGCCTTCCCCGCGCCGAAGCCCGCGCCGCGCCGCATCCAGAGCCCGCAGCCCGCCTACGACGGCGAGGGCTGACCCGGGGGGAGCGCTGTCGTCGCGGTCACGCCCGGGACGCCTCCGGGCGACCGGGGCAGGCCGCGCGAGGCATGCCCGGCCGAGGACGACCGCCCCGCCGCGCTCGGCCCCCGGTCGGGGACCTGGCCGGACCGGGACCGGCAGGTCGTCCGGGGTGCGCGGGGAGGCGCTGCGCGGGCCGCCCGATCGTGCGCTGACGGCGCTTGCCAGCGCCGGTAAGGTCGCGAAGAACACCACACCACTAGCTCGGTCCGCGGCGGCTGCGGGGAAGATCGAGCAGGTCTTGGGGACCCCGTTTTGACCCCCTCAGAACGGGGCGGGTATCTTTGCTTATCGGACCCGAAAGCTATCGGGTCGGTCCGTATGCCCGTGCGTGACCAGTGACCGCTCCGGTGGTCGTGATCGCGGACATGGGCCGTGCGGAACTCTCCTGACAACCATCGGGTTCGTTCCTGTCGGTGCGCTCCCGCGGGGCCCCACCAGCGCCGCAAGGCCGGGGAGTGGGCGACACGCCCGACCTCGTGGTGCGGGGGAGTCCCAAGTAAACAGTGCCTGCCAGGTGCTCGGCGCCAGGGCACGTGCCCGGACGCCGACGTGTGCGAGCGCCGCCGGGCGAGAGCAACCACGAAGACGCGAACGCTCAAGAGAAAGCCGGTCCATGCCCACCATCCAGCAGCTGGTCCGTAAGGGCCGCCAGGACAAGGTCGCGAAGACCAAGACCGCGGCGCTCAAGGGGAGCCCGCAGCGGCGTGGCGTGTGCACCCGCGTGTACACCACCACCCCGAAGAAGCCCAACTCGGCACTGCGCAAGGTCGCCCGTGTCAAGCTCACCAGCGGCATCGAGGTCACGGCCTACATTCCGGGCGAGGGGCACAACCTCCAGGAGCACTCGATCGTCCTGGTTCGCGGCGGCCGCGTGAAGGACCTCCCCGGCGTGCGCTACAAGATCATCCGCGGGTCCGCTGACACCCAGGGTGTGAAGAACCGCAAGCAGGCTCGCAGCCGGTACGGCGCGAAGAAGGAGAAGAGCTGATGCCCCGCAAGGGTCCGGCCCCGAAGCGGCCGCTCAACGCCGATCCCGTGTACGCATCGCCGCTGGTCACCCAGCTGGTGAACAAGGTCCTCGTCGACGGCAAGCGCTCGCTGGCCGAGAAGATCGTGTACGCGGCGATGGAAGGCGCTCGGGAGAAGACCGGCACCGACCCGGTGGTCACGCTCAAGCGTGCGCTGGACAACGTGAAGCCGACCCTGGAGGTCCGCAGCCGCCGCGTGGGTGGCGCGACCTACCAGGTGCCGATCGAGGTCCGCGCCGGCCGCTCCACGACGCTGGCCCTGCGCTGGCTGGTCACCTACTCGCGGGCGCGCCGCGAGAAGACCATGGTCGAGCGCCTCATGAACGAGCTGCTCGACGCCAGCAACGGTCTGGGCGCGAGCGTCAAGAAGCGCGAAGACACTCACAAGATGGCGGAGTCCAACAAGGCCTTCGCGCACTACCGCTGGTGACGTCGGGTCGGCTCCTGCCCGCCTCGGCCCACCGATTCGACGGCTTGCATCTGCTGTAGGAACGGGGAAGAAACTCGTGGCACGCGACGTGCTGACGGACCTCACGAAGGTCCGCAACATCGGCATCATGGCCCACATCGACGCGGGCAAGACCACCACGACCGAGCGCATCCTCTTCTACACGGGGATCAACTACAAGCTCGGCGAGGTTCACGACGGCGCCGCGACGATGGACTGGATGGAAGAGGAGCAGAAGCGGGGTATCACGATCACCTCGGCTGCTACCACGACCTTCTGGGGCGACTACCAGATCAACATCATCGACACCCCCGGGCACGTCGACTTCACGGTCGAGGTGGAGCGCTCGCTGCGCGTCCTGGACGGTGCCGTCGCGGTGTTCGACGGCAAGGAAGGCGTCGAGCCGCAGTCCGAGCAGGTCTGGCGGCAGGCGGACAAGTACGACGTCCCGCGCATCTGCTTCGTCAACAAGATGGACAAGCTCGGCGCGGACTTCTACTTCACCGTGAAGACGATCCGCGAGCGGCTGCACGCCACTCCGCTGGTGCTCCAGCTCCCCATCGGCTCGGAGTCCGACTTCCAGGGCGTCGTCGACCTGGTCAGCATGAAGGCGCTGACCTGGCGCGGTGACGTGAAGAAGGGCGAGAGCTACGAGGTCGAGGAGATCCCGGCGGACCTCGCCGAGATCGCCGCGTCCTACCGCGAGCAGCTGATCGAGGCGGTGGCCGAGACCGACGAGGCCCTCATGGAGGCCTACTTCGGCGGCGAGGAGCTGACCACCGAGCAGATCAAGGGTGGCATCCGCAAGCTGACCGTGGAGCGCTCCGCGTTCCCGGTGCTGTGCGGCACCGCGTTCAAGAACAAGGGCGTGCAGCCCATGCTCGACGCGGTCGTGGACTACCTGCCGGCGCCGCTGGACGTGCCGCCGGTGCAGGGCCTGCTGCTGGACGGCGAGACCACCGCCGAGCGCAAGCCCAGCACCGATGAGCCGTTCGCCGCGCTGGTGTCGAAGATCGCGGTGCACCCGTTCTACGGGAAGCTGACCTACATCCGCGTCTACTCCGGCAAGCTCTCCTCCGGTTCGCAGGTCATGAACTCGACCCGCGAGCGCAAGGAGCGCATCGGGAAGCTCTTCCAGATGCACTCCAACAAGGAGAACCCGGTCGACGAGGCCCAGGCCGGTCACATCTACGCGGTCGTCGGTCTGAAGGACACCACCACCGGTGACACCCTCTGCGACCCGCAGAACCCGATCGTGCTGGAGTCGATGACCTTCCCGGAGCCGGTCATCGACGTGGCGGTCGAGCCGAAGACGAAGGCCGACCAGGAGAAGCTGTCCACGGCGATCCAGAAGCTCGCCGAGGAGGACCCGACCTTCCGCGTCCACCACGACGAGGAGACCGGTCAGACGGTCCTGTCCGGCATGGGCGAGCTCCACCTGGAAGTCCTGGTCAACCGGATGAAGTCCGACTTCAAGGTCGAGGCGAACATCGGTAAGCCGCAGGTGGCCTACCGCGAGACCATCCGCAAGCCGGTCGAGAAGTACGAGTACACGCACAAGAAGCAGACCGGTGGTTCCGGTCAGTTCGCCCGCGTCATCATCGCGCTCGCGCCGATCGAGCAGACCGCGGACAGTGCGACGTACGAGTTCGAGAACAAGGTCACCGGTGGTCGCGTGCCGCGCGAGTACATCCCGTCGGTGGACCAGGGTGCGCAGGACGCCATGCAGTACGGCGTGCTGGCCGGTTATCCGCTGGTGGGCGTCAAGATGACCCTGCTCGACGGCCAGTACCACGAGGTCGACTCCTCGGAGATGGCGTTCAAGGTCGCTGGTTCGATCGCGCTGAAGGAGGCCGCTCAGAAGGCCTCCCCGGCGATCCTCGAGCCGGTGATGGCGGTCGAGGTGATCACGCCCGAGGACTACATGGGCGATGTCATCGGCGACCTCAACTCCCGCCGTGGCCAGATCCAGGCCATGGAGGAGCGCAGCGGTGCGCGCGTCGTCAAGGCGCAGGTGCCGTTGTCCGAGATGTTCGGGTACGTCGGCGACCTGCGTTCCAAGACGCAGGGGCGCGCCAACTACTCGATGGTGTTCGACTCCTACGCCGAGGTTCCCGCGAACGTGGCGAAGGAGATCATCGCGAAGGCTACGGGCGAGTAATTCCCTGTAGTTCGGCGGCGGCCGGCTCGGCCTCGTGCTCGAGGCCGCGGCCGTCCGCTACCAAACCCGACAGGACTCCGCCTGGCACTGAATCTTCGCGCAACGCGGGGACTGGCTAGTCGTACGGCGGAAAGAGAACTAAGTCCAGGAGGACAATCCAGTGGCTAAGGCGAAGTTCGAGAGGGACAAGCCGCACGTCAACATCGGGACCATCGGTCACGTTGACCACGGCAAGACCACGCTCACCGCGGCCATCACCAAGGTGCTGCACGAGAAGTACCCGGAGCTGAACCCCTTCACGCCGTTCGACGAGATCGACAAGGCTCCCGAGGAGAAGCAGCGCGGCATCACGATCCAGATCGCGCACGTCGAGTACCAGACCGAGAAGCGTCACTACGCGCACGTCGACGCCCCCGGTCACGCCGACTACGTGAAGAACATGATCACCGGTGCCGCCCAGATGGACGGGGCGATCCTGGTGGTGGCCGCCACCGACGGCCCGATGCCGCAGACGCGTGAGCACGTGCTGCTGGCTCGCCAGGTCGGTGTGCCCTACATCCTCGTCGCGCTGAACAAGGCCGACATGGTCGACGACGAGGAGATCATGGAGCTCGTGGAGATGGAGGTCCGCGAGCTGCTGTCCGGTGAGGACTACGACGGCGACGACGCTCCGGTCGTCCGGGTCTCCGCGCTCAAGGCGCTCGAGGGCGACCCGGAGTGGTCGAACAAGATCGTCGAGCTGCTCGACGCGGTCGACGAGAACGTTCCGGACCCGGAGCGCGAGACCGACAAGCCCTTCCTGATGCCGGTCGAGGACGTCTTCTCGATCACCGGTCGCGGCACCGTGGTGACCGGCCGGATCGAGCGCGGCATCGTCAAGGTCAACGAAGAGGTCGAGCTCGTCGGCATCAAGGACACCGCGCTGAAGACCACGGTCACCGGCGTCGAGATGTTCCGCAAGCTGCTCGACGAGGGCCAGGCCGGTGACAACGTCGGTCTGCTCGTCCGCGGCATCAAGCGCGAGGACGTCGAGCGCGGCATGGTGGTCGTCAAGCCGAAGACCACGACCCCGCACACCGAGTTCGAGTGCCAGGTCTACATCCGGTCGAAGGAGGACGGTGGCCGTCACACGCCGTTCTTCAACAACTACCGGCCGCAGTTCTACTTCCGCACCACCGACGTGACCGGCGTCGTGACCCTCCCCGAGGGCACCGAGATGGTCATGCCGGGCGACAACGTCGAGATGTCGGTGCAGCTGATCCAGCCGATCGCGATGGAGGACGGCCTCCGCTTCGCGATCCGCGAGGGTGGCCGCACCGTCGGTGCCGGCCGCGTCACCAAGATCATCAAGTGATCTGACGCGAGGGCCCGCTCCTTCTCCGAAGGGGCGGGCCCTCGCTGGTTTCCGGGCTCGGTGCCGAGCGCTGAGCCCGGAACCCACCCCCCGGATTCGGGCTGGCGCACGACGTGTGTCATCCTGTATGGGTTGCTCGTTCGGAGCGGCCGGTTCTCCGTGGAACGCCTCGGAGGGACCCCGGCCGCTCCGCCACGAGAAGCCCTGCGCCCTGGAGTTTCGGAGCAGGACCGGTTTCGACCGGGCCTTGGCGTTGTGACGGGATTTCTCCCGCACCGCCGTCCGGCAGGGTGCAAAGCAAGAGGTGTACGGGTCTTCGAGGGAGCCTCGCGAGGAGCTCTCGGACTCATCCCAGCGGCGGAGTTCGATGGGACCGGTCTGTGCGCAGTGGGCGACACGCCCGACCGCGTGTACCGGGCACCAGCAACCTGAACAGGGGCGGACCGAGGGCTGAGCCCACCGCGCGGAAGTGATTCCGCCGGGAGTTCACCGGCCTAGGCCGCGACGGGCACCCGAAGCCCACGGGCGCGCAGGCGCCGTCCGCAGCACCAGCTGCGGATCGCCGCAGCGCCGACCACTGGCGGCACGAGACTAGAGGAACGGCAAGCCACTATGGCGGGACAGAAGATCCGCATCCGGCTCAAGGCCTACGACCACGAGGCGATCGACGCGTCCGCGCGCAAGATCGTCGAGACCGTGACGCGCACCGGCGCTCGGGTCGTCGGGCCGGTGCCGCTGCCGACGGAGAAGAACGTCTACTGCGTCATCCGCTCTCCGCACAAGTACAAGGACTCGCGGGAGCACTTCGAGATGCGGACGCACAAGCGGCTCATCGACATCCTCGAACCGACGCCGAAGACGGTGGACGCGCTGATGCGCATCGACCTGCCGGCCAGCGTCGACGTGAACATCCAGTAAGGGTCGGCCCATCTTGAGACGGCCCGTTCGCGGGCCGGCCGTAGTGCGGAGAGAACAAGACTGATGTCTGACAGGCAGATCAAGGGGATTCTGGGCACCAAGCTCGGCATGACCCAGGTCTTCGACGAGAACAACCGGGTCGTCCCGGTGACCGTCGTGCAGGCCGGGCCGAACGTGGTCACCCAGATCCGTACCCCCGACAAGGACGGCTACGCCGCCGTGCAGCTGGCGTTCGGCGCCATCGATCCCCGCAAGGTGAACAAGCCGCGCACCGGCCACTTCACCAAGGCCGGGGTCACGCCGCGGCGGCACATGGTGGAGCTGCGCACCACCGACGCTGGTGAGTACGAGGTCGGCCAGGAGATCACCGCTGAGGTGTTCGAGGCCGGCACCGTCGTCGACGTGGTCGGCACCAGCAAGGGCAAGGGCTTCGCCGGCACGATCAAGCGGCACGGCTTCCACCGCCAGCCGATGAGCCACGGTGCTCAGGCCGTGCACCGCAAGCCCGGCTCGATCGGTGGCTGCGCCACCCCGGGCCGCGTGTTCAAGGGCATGCGCATGGCGGGCCGGATGGGCACGAACCGCGTCACCACCCAGAACCTCAAGGTTCACCGGGTGGAGGGCGAGTCCGGCCTGCTGCTGATCAAGGGTGCCGTTCCCGGCCCCAAGGGCGGCCTGGTTCTGGTCAAGAGCCCCGCGAAGGGTGGTGCGTGATGAGCGCGACGCTGGACGTCCGTACCCCGGACGGCGCGACCGATGGCAGCGTGACGCTGCCCGCTGAGATCTTCGACGTGCAGGCCAACGTGGCCCTGATGCACCAGGTGGTGACGGCCCAGCTGGCCGCCATCCGCCAGGGCACGCACTCGACGAAGACTCGCGGCATGGTCTCCGGTGGCGGCAAGAAGCCGTACCGGCAGAAGGGCACCGGCAACGCCCGTCAGGGCTCGATCCGGGCCCCCCAGTTCACCGGTGGTGGCACGGTGCACGGCCCGCAGCCGCGGGACTACACCCAGCGCACCCCGAAGAAGATGAAGGCCGCCGCGCTGCGCGGTGCGCTGTCCGACCGCGCTCGCGCCGGGCAGCTGCACGTCGTGACGCACGTCGTCGGCGGTGAGTCGCCCTCGACCAAGGCCGCCAAGACCGCGGTCCGCAACTGGACCGAGGCCAAGCGCGTCCTGGTCGTGCTGAACCGCGTGGAAGAGGCCAACTCCTGGCTGAGCCTGCGCAACCTGCAGCACGTCGAACTGATCGACCAGGGCCAGCTCAACACCTACGACGTGCTCGTCAACGACGACGTGGTGTTCAGCAAGGCCGCGTTCGAGCGGTTCGTCGGTGAGCGGCAGGGCTCGGCGAAGGCCGCGAGCGCTGAGGAGGCACAGCAGTGATCCCCGACCCGCGAGACATCATCCTGGCGCCGGTGATCTCCGAGAAGAGCTACGCGCTCTTGGAGGAGGGCCAGTACACCTTCCTGGTGCGCCCCGGCTCGAACAAGACCGAGATCAAGATCGCCGTTGAGAAGATCTTCGATGTCAAGGTCACCAACGTGAACACGATCAACCGCGAGGGCAAGCGCAAGCGCACCCGCACCGGGTACGGCAAGCGCAAGGACACCAAGCGCGCGATCGTGACGCTGTCCCCGGAGAGCAAGCCGATCGAGATCTTCGGCGGACCGGCCGCCTGACCGGCGCTGATTAGGACGAGGTTTCTACAGAGATGGGCATTCGCAAGCACAAGCCGACGACGCCGGGCCGTCGCGGTTCCAGCGTGTCCGACTTCGCCGAGATCACCCGGTCGGAGCCGGAGAAGTCGCTGGTGCGCCCGCTGCACGGTCGCGGCGGTCGCAACGCGCACGGCAAGATCACGACGCGGCACCAGGGCGGTGGCCACAAGCGCGCTTACCGCGTCATCGACTTCCGCCGCAACGACAAGGACGGTGTGCCGGCCAAGGTCGCGCACATCGAGTACGACCCGAACCGCAGCGCGCGCATCGCGCTCCTGCACTACCTGGACGGCGAGAAGCGCTACATCATCGCGCCGAACGGTGTGAAGCAGGGCGACCGGATCGAGAGCGGGCCGCGGGCTGACATCAAGCCCGGCAACAACCTGCCGCTGCGCAACATCCCGACCGGCACCGTGATCCACGCGATCGAGCTCCGCCCCGGTGGCGGCGCCAAGATCGCGCGGTCCGCCGGTGCCCGGGTTCAGCTGGTGGCCAAGGACGGTCCGTACGCCCAGCTGCGGATGCCCTCGGGCGAGATCCGCAACGTGGACGTCCGCTGTCGCGCCAGCATCGGCGAGGTCGGCAACTCCGAGCACTCGAACATCAACTGGGGCAAGGCCGGCCGGATGCGGTGGAAGGGCAAGCGCCCGACCGTCCGCGGTGTCGTCATGAACCCGGTCGACCACCCGCACGGTGGTGGTGAGGGCAAGACCTCCGGTGGTCGCCACCCGGTCAACCCCAAGGGCCGCCCCGAGGGTCGCACCCGCCGCAACAAGCCCAGTGACAAGCTCATCGTCCGGCGCCGTCGCACCGGCAAGAAGCGCTGAGCAGGGAGGTAGAAGCACATGCCACGCAGCCTGAAGAAGGGCCCGTTCGTGGACGACCACCTGCTCAAGAAGGTGGACGCGCTGAACGAGTCGGGCAAGAAGACCGTGATCAAGACCTGGTCCCGCCGGTCCACGATCATCCCGGACATGCTGGGCCACACCTTCGCGGTGCACGACGGCCGCAAGCACATCCCGGTGTTCGTCACCGAGTCGATGGTCGGCCACAAGCTGGGCGAGTTCGCGCCGACGAGGACCTTCAAGGGCCACGTCAAGGATGACCGGAAGTCGCGCCGCCGCTGAGCGGGGGCGAACCAAGAGCAAGGGGTAGCAGGATGACAGCCCGTTCCGACGACACCGCGGCGGCGAACGACCGCGCGGTGGCGCGGGCCCGCTTCGTCCGCGTGACGCCGATGAAGGCCCGTCGCGTGGTCGAGCTCATCAAGGGCCGTAGCGCCAGCGAAGCCCTGGCAGTGCTCCAGTTCGCGCCGCAGGCCGCCAGCGGTCCGGTGTCGAAGGTGCTCGCCAGTGCCGTCGCCAACGCGGAGAACAACCAGTCGCTCGACCCCGACACCCTGTGGGTGCACCGGGCGTACGTGGACGAGGGACCGACGCTGAAGCGGTTCCAGCCCCGTGCCCAGGGCCGTGCGTACCGGATTCGCAAGCGGACCGCGCACATCACCATCGAGGTGGAGTCGCGGCCGAAGGCGGCCGGTAAGACGAAGAGCCAGAAGGGGAGTGCCCGGTAGTGGGTCAGAAGATCAACCCGCACGGCTTCCGTCTCGGCATCACCACGGACTGGAAGTCCCGGTGGTACGCCGACAAGCAGTACGCGGAGTACGTTGCGGAGGACGTCAAGATCCGCCGTCGGCTCTCTCGCGGTATGGAGCGCGCCGGGATCTCGAAGGTGGAGATCGAGCGCACCCGCGAGCGGGTCCGGGTGGACATTCACACCGCCCGGCCGGGCATCGTCATCGGCCGCCGTGGTGCCGAAGCGGACCGCATTCGCGGTTCGCTGGAGAAGCTGACCGGCAAGCAGGTCCAGCTCAACATCCTCGAGGTCAAGAACTCCGAGGCGGACGCCCAGCTCGTCGCGCAGGGCGTGGCCGAGCAGCTGTCCAACCGCGTGTCCTTCCGGCGCGCGATGCGCAAGGCCATCCAGTCGGCCATGCGCTCGCCGCAGGTCAAGGGCATCCGGGTGCAGTGCGGCGGTCGTCTGGGCGGGGCCGAGATGTCCCGCTCCGAGTTCTACCGCGAGGGTCGCGTCCCGCTGCACACGCTGCGCGCGGACATCGACTACGGCTTCTTCGAGGCCCGCACCACGTTCGGTCGCATCGGCGTCAAGGTGTGGATCTACAAGGGCGAGCTGGTCGGCGGCCTGAAGCAGAAGCAGCAGGAGTCCGAGGTGCGCGCGCCTCGCGGCGAGGGCGGCGGCCGCGGTGAGCGCGGTGGCCGTGCCGAGCGCGGTGGCCGTCGCCGTTCCGGCGCTTCGGGCACCACGGGTGCCGGAGGCACCGAGGCCGGCCGCGCCGCAGCCAAGGGCGGATCGGCGGAGAGCCCGGAGCAGGCGCAGACCGCGGGCGACGCGGCGACCGCCAACGCCCCGGCCGTGGCCGAGCCGCAGGCCGATCAGAAGACGGAGGGCTGAGCAGTGCTGGTCCCACGCAGGGTGAAGTGGCGCAAGAGCCACGCACCGAAGCGCAAGGGCTTCGCCAAGGGCGGCACCCGGATCAACTTCGGCGAGTACGGCATCCAGGCGATCGAGCACGGCTACGTGACCAACCGCCAGATCGAGTCGGCTCGTATCGCGATCACCCGGCACGTCAAGCGCGGTGGCAAGGTCTGGATCAACATCTTCCCGGACCGCCCGCTGACCAAGAAGCCGGCGGAGACCCGTCAGGGTTCCGGTAAGGGCTCCCCGGAGTCCTGGGTGGCGAACGTCAAGCCCGGTCGGGTCATGTTCGAGCTGAACTTCCCGAACAAGAAGACGGCTGTGGAGGCGCTGACCCGTGCGGCGCACAAGCTGCCGATGAAGTGCAAGATCGTGTCCCGCGAGGGTGGTGACTTCTGATGGCCGCTGGTGTCACCGCTGGTGAGCTCCGGGAACTGAGCGACGACGAACTGCTGTCGCGCGTCCGGGAGTCGAAGGAAGAGCTGTTCAACCTTCGCTTCCAGATGGCGACCGGGCAGTTGGAGAACAACCGCCGGTTGCGCGTGGTCCGCAGGGACATCGCCCGCATCTACACCATCATGCGCGAGCGCGAGCTCGGGCTGACGGTGTCCCCTGACGCGACCGAGGAGGGCGCGGCATGAGCAGCGAGACCGAGAGCAAGGGTGTCGCGCGGAACTACCGCAAGACCCGCGAGGGCTACGTCGTGTCCAACAAGATGGACAAGACGATCGTGGTGTCCCTGGAGGACCGCAAGAAGCACGCCCTGTACGGCAAGGTCATGCGCCAGACCACCAAGGTCAAGGCGCACGACGAGTCCAACACGGCCGGTGTCGGCGACCGGGTCCTCCTGATGGAGACCCGTCCGCTGTCGGCGACGAAGCGCTGGCGCCTCGTCGAGGTCGTGGAGCGGGCCAAGTAAGGACATCGGACGCGGGCCGGTCGCCGGTTTCGGGGACCGGCCCGCTGCCGGTGGTGACCGCGCGCGTCAGGTCGGAAATTTGGCGCGCCAGAGTGTGCCCGCGCAGCAGGGTGCGGGCACTTAGGGTCAGGAGTCAGACGTGATCCAGCAGGAGTCGCGACTTCGCGTCGCCGACAACACTGGGGCCAAGGAGATCCTCACGATCCGGGTTCTCGGTGGTTCTGGTCGGCGTTACGCGGGTATCGGTGACGTCATCGTCGCCACCGTCAAGGAAGCCATTCCGGGTGCCGGCGTGAAGAAGGGCGATGTGGTCAAGGCCGTCGTCGTCCGGCAGAAGAAGGAGAAGCGCCGCGCGGATGGCTCGTACATCCGGTTCGACGAGAACGCCGCGGTGCTGCTCAAGACCGACGGGGGTCCCCGCGGTACCCGCATCTTCGGCCCGGTCGGCCGCGAGCTGCGCGACAAGAAGTACATGAAGATCATTTCGCTCGCGCCGGAGGTGCTGTGATGAAGATCAAGAAGGGCGACACCGTCGTCGTGATCTCCGGCAAGGACAAGGGTGCCCGGGGCAAGGTCATCGCGGCCTACCCGCAGCGCGAGCGCGTCCTGGTCGAGGGCGTGAACCGGATCAAGAAGCACACGAAGGTCTCCCGGACCGAGCGTGGTGCCCAGTCCGGCGGCATCGTCACCCAGGAGGCGCCCATCCACGTGAGCAACGTGATGGTGGTCGACTCCGACGGCACCCCCACCCGCGTGGGCTACCGGTTCGGCGAGGACGGCAAGAAGGTCCGCATCTCCCGCCGCAACGGGAAGGACATCTGATCATGACTACCACGGAGAAGATCGTCCCCCGGCTCAAGACCCGGTACCGCGACGAGATCCGCCCGGCCCTGCTCCAGGAGTTCGAGTACCCGAACCCGATGCTGGTGCCCGGCGTGGTCAAGGTCGTCGTCAACATGGGTGTCGGCGACGCCGCGCGGGACAGCAAGCTCATCGAGGGCGCGGTCCGCGACCTGACCACGATCACCGGTCAGCGCCCCGAGATCCGCCGGGCCCGCAAGTCCATCGCGCAGTTCAAGCTGCGCGAGGGCATGCCGATCGGTGCGCGCGTCACGCTGCGCGGCGACCGCATGTGGGAGTTCGTCGACCGCCTGGTCACCATCGCGCTGCCGCGCATCCGGGACTTCCGCGGTCTGTCGCCGAAGCAGTTCGACGGCAACGGCAACTACACCTTCGGGCTCAACGAGCAGTCGATGTTCCACGAGATCGACCCCGACTCGATCGACCGTCCTCGCGGTATGGACATCACCGTGGTGACCACGGCCACCACCAATGAGGAAGGCCGGCGGCTGCTGCGCCACCTGGGCTTCCCGTTCAAGGAGCAGTGATGTCGGGTATCGCTGGGCGTCGAAACAAGGAGAACTGAGCCGATGGCCAAGAAGGCGCTGATCAACAAGGCCGCGCGCAAGCCGAAGTTCAAGGTGCGCGGTTACACCCGCTGCCAGCGCTGCGGGCGTCCGCGGTCGGTGTTCCGCAAGTTCGGCCTGTGCCGCGTGTGCCTCCGCGAGATGGCGCACGCCGGCGAGCTGCCGGGCGTGAGCAAGTCTTCCTGGTGAGTGCCCGCCCGCCGAGCTCTTCCCGGTCACGGGTACGCTCGGCGGGCATCACCAGGACTTTCACCCGCTCCGGCGGGTCGGCGCGCTGCTGCGCGCCACTGACGTGGCCTGCCGATCGGCAGGCGTGATCCGACTTCGCCTAGGCCAGGATCCAGACCTCCCGCACCGCGGGGTGCGTCCGGGTCCGTCGGAACCGGGTGAGAAAGGTGGACCAGGTCACCATGACGATGACCGATCCCATCGCAGACATGCTGACGCGTCTGCGGAATGGAAGCTCGGCATACCACGACGAGGTCGTGATGCCGCACTCGAAGCTCAAGGCGAACATCGCCGAAATCCTCAAGCGCGAGGGTTACGTGACGGGTTCCCGTGCCGAGCAGGGCGAAAAGGGGCAGAACCTCGTCGTCGAGCTCAAGTACGGCCCGAACCGGGAGCGCAGCATCGCCGGCCTGCGGCGGGTCTCCAAGCCCGGTCTGCGGGTCTACGCGAAGTCCACGAACCTGCCGAAGGTTCTCGGCGGCTTGGGCATCGCGATCATTTCGACGTCGGGTGGTCTGGTGACCGACCGGCAGGCCATCAAGCAGGGCGTGGGCGGAGAAGTCCTCGCCTACGTGTGGTAAGGGAGGAGGAGCATGTCGCGCATCGGGAAGCTTCCGATCACCGTGCCCTCCGGAGTCGAGGTCACCATCGACGGCCAGGCGGTGACGGTCAAGGGCCCCAAGGGCACCTTGGAGCAGCGCATCGCCGAGCCGATCATCGTCGAGAAGGACGATGACGGGTCCGTTCTGGTCAAGCGGCCGGACGACGAGCGCGAGAGCCGCTCGCTGCACGGTCTGTCGCGCAGCCTGGTCAACAACATGGTGCTCGGCGTCAGCAAGGGTTACCAGAAGGACCTGGAGATCCACGGCGTCGGCTACCGCGTGCTGCTCAAGGGATCGAACCTGGAGTTCTCCCTGGGCTACAGCCACCCCATCGTGATCGAGCCGCCGCAGGGCATCGAGTTCGCGACAGAGGGCGCGACCAAGCTGTCGGTCAAGGGCATCGACAAGCAGCTGGTCGGCGAGATCGCTGCCAGGATCCGCAAGCTGCGCCGCCCCGACCCGTACAAGGGCAAGGGCGTCCGGTACGCCGGCGAGACCATCCGCCGCAAGGTCGGAAAGACGGGTAAGTGACCATGAGCGAGACAACCACTGCTACGAAGCGCAAGCCCGTGGGCAAGGACATCTCGACCGTGCGTCGGATCGCCCGTGCCAACCGGCACTTCCGGCTTCGCAAGAAGATCAGCGGCACGCCGGCGCGTCCGCGCCTGGTCGTGACCCGGTCCACGCGGCACATCGTCGCGCAGGTCATCGACGACGTCGCGGGTCACACGCTGGCGTCGGCCTCCAGCATGGAAGCCGACCTGCGCACCCTCGAGGGCGACAAGAAGGCCAAGGCGACCAAGGTGGGCGAGCTCGTCGCGGCTCGCGCCAAGGAAGCCGGTGTCGAGAAGGTCGTGTTCGACCGGGGTGGCAACGCCTACCACGGCCGCGTCGCGGCGCTGGCCGATGCCGCCCGCGAGGGCGGCCTGGAGTTCTGACATGCGTACGACTGAGATGACAACGATCGAGAGGGACGCCTGATGCCTGGACGCACTCGGCGTGACGGCGGTTCGGAGTCCGGCGGCAAAGACCGCCGGGACCGCCGCGACGGTGGCCGTGGCGGGGCGGCCCAAGAGAAGAGCATGCAGTTCGAGCGCGTCGTGACGATCAATCGCGTCGCGAAGGTCGTCAAGGGCGGCCGGCGCTTCAGCTTCACCGCGCTCGTGGTCGTCGGTGACACCGACGGCATGGTCGGTGTCGGTTACGGCAAGGCCAAGGAAGTGCCCGCGGCGATCGCCAAGGGCGTGGAGGAGGCGAAGAAGAACTTCTTCCGCGTCCCCCGCCTCGGTGGCACGATCACGCACCCGGTCCAGGGTGAGGACGCCGCGGGCGTCGTCATGCTGCGCCCGGCCAGCGCCGGTACCGGTGTCATCGCCGGTGGCCCGGTGCGCGCGGTGCTCGAAGGAGCCGGCGTGCACGACGTGCTGAGCAAGTCGCTGGGCAGCGACAACCCGATCAACATCGTGCACGCCACCGTGGCGGCGCTGAAGAGCCTGCAGCGTCCGGAGGAGGTCGCGGCCCGCCGCGGTCTGCCGCTGGAGGACGTGGCTCCGGCGTTCATGCTGCGTGCCCGTGCCGGTCAGGGGGCGTGACGTGGCACAGCTGAAGATCACCCAGACGCGTGGTCTGGTGGGCACCAAGCGCAACCAGCGCGAGAGCATGCGCACCCTCGGCCTGCGCAAGATCCGCCAGACGGTGGTGCGCCCGGACGACGCGAACACGCGTGGCCTGGTCAGGGTCGTGCACCACCTCGTCACGGTCGAGGAGGTCGACTGAGCATGGTCATCAAGATCCATGACCTGCGGCCCGCGCCGGGGTCGAACCGGGACAAGATCCGGGTCGGCCGCGGTGAGGGTTCCAAGGGCAAGACCGCGGGCCGCGGTACCAAGGGCACCAAGGCTCGCAAGAACGTCTCCCCGCGCTTCGAAGGCGGGCAGATGCCGATCCAGATGCGGCTTCCGAAGCTTCGCGGCTTCAAGAACCGCAACCGGGTGGAGTACCAAGGCGTGAACCTCGGCCGCCTGGCGGCCGCGTTCCCGAACGGTGGCACCGTCGGCATCGACGAGCTGATCTCCGCTGGGCTGGCCAACAAGGGCGAGCTCGTGAAGATCCTCGGTGGTGGCGAGCTGGAGGGCGTCAAGCTCGACGTCACCGCGCACGCCTTCACCGGCTCCGCGCAGGAGAAGATCACCGCCGCGGGTGGCTCCGCCACCAAGCTGGAGAGCTGAACGCTCCGGTGATTCCGCTCGGAAGGGCCGGTCGACCTCAGGGTCGGCCGGCCCTTCTGCTGTCATCGGGCGGGTGAGGCCGGGAAGTTCCGCGCCTCCCGTACCGCCCGGACCTCCGGTGGGTCGACTCGCGCCCGGTCGGGGTCTCGGCGGGGAACGCGAGTTCCCGGTTCCTGGCGGTGATTCCCCCGGTGCTCACCGGCGCGGTCCCGCTCAGGCGGCTCGCGGCGCCCCTCCCGAATTCGAGCGGGGCCCTGCTGCGCTGCGACGATCCGCCCCCGGCCGGGGCCTGGCGGATTCCGGCGCGCGTCGGCCGGGGCGTTCAGCGCAGTGTCGCTGCGCTGTTCGGTCGCAGCGGAAGGTGTGAGTGATGACCGCCGTTCCGCCGAATGGAAGCGCTCCCACGGGTGGTGCAGACCTTTCGCGTACCGCTCTAGGTTGATCGGGTCAGCGCGCCGGGCCACCCGGCGCCCCCACGAGCACCGGGAGCGGGACATGCGCTATCGAACGCGGCTAGCAGGGGTGGCGGCGTCGCTGGCCGTCGCCGCCGTTCCGGGCCTCGCGGCGGCCGAGGCACCGGCGGCCCCGCAGCGGTCCGAGGACGCGCCGAGCCACTGCACCTTCGAGGTCGGAAGCGGGCAGCAGCACTGCTTCGGAAGCCTGGCCGAGGCCACCGCGAGCGCCGAGCGGCGGACCGCGGACGCCCGCGACGGCGAGGTCGTCCAGGCCACGCTGTTCGACGAGGAGAACTACGGCGGCGCCAGCTTCACCATCTACGGCGCCGGGTTGTGCGAGAAGGACGGCAAGGTCGAGTACCAGCTCGACCTCCCGGACGACTGGAAGAACCGCGTCAGCTCGGTGCAGCCCTGGGCGAACTGCTGGGTCTGGCTCTACCCCGAGCCGGACCTCGGTGGCGACCGGGACGGCCCGTTCGAGGAGAACACCGGTTACGTCGGCGATCTCATGAACGACCGCGCGCAGTCGGTGGGATTGAGCTGAACGTCCGCGCGGCCGGGGCCCCCGCGGCGAAGCCCGGTCGTGCGGAAAGCGAGTTCGCCGCGGGATCCGCTCTCAACGAGGAGAAGCCATGTCCCCACGCAGAACCAGCGCGGTGCTCGTCTCCGCGATCTCCCTGACCGCCCTGGCCTTCGCGCCCGCCGCCTCGGCGGCCGACGAGCCGACCGTCCGCGAGCTCATGGACAAGTGCGACAACGGCACCGACAGCTGCGTCTTCCACCCCGAAGGGCAGCCCGAGCACTACGCGGAGGACCGGCACACCGTGGGCGATCCGGTTTACAACTGCACCGACGGCGTGCAGCGCTTCTCGGTGGAGTGGTCGGACACCACCTCGCAGAGCAACAGCGTCGGGCTGTCGATGACCACGGAGGCCGGGTTCGGCAAGGTCTTCGCCGTGGCCTACGAGCAGAGCTACCAGCACACCTGGGAGGAGTCGCACACCGAATCCCAGGCGACCTACGTGGACACCGAACCGAACCAGGTGGGCACGGTGGAGCGCGCCGCGCGGATGCAGAAGGTGACGGGCACCTACGAGCTGCACTTCGAGGACAAGTTCTACGACCACTACATCTGGTACGTGCCGATGGAGGTCACCGGCCCGGCCCCGGACCCGACGAGCGCGGTCAGCCAGCACGTGCGGGACATGACCGAGGAGGAGATCTCCCAGTGCCCGTGATGTCCCGGAACCGCACCCTGCCGCCCACGACGAGTCCCGCCGAGCGAGAAGAGGCCCACCGATGATCCGCCGCATCGCCTCCGCCGCGGCCGCGACCGCCGCCGCCGGACTGCTGATCGCCCCGCCCGCCTCGGCCGCCGAGGAGCCCACCGCGCGCGAGCTGCTGGACAAGTGCGACAACGGCACCGACAGCTGCGTCTTCCACCCGGAGGGCGAGCCGGAGTACTTCCAGAACACCAGCGAGCAGGTCGGCAGCCCCACCTTCAACTGCACGGAGCTGCCGCAGCGGATGGGCGTCACCTGGTCGGACACCACCGCGGAGAGCAACAGTCTCGGGCTGTCGATGGCCACCACGTTCGGCGAGGTGTTCAAGGTGACCTTCAAGGCCAGCTACGGCCACGAGTGGAAGGAATCGCACACCGAGAGCCAGACGACGAACATCGACGTGAACCCGGGCGATGCCGGCCGGGTCTACCACGGCCCGCGGATGCAGAGGGTGACGGGCACCTACGAGCTGCACTTCGAGGACAAGTTCTACGACCACTACATCTGGTACGTGCCCATGGAGGTCACCGGCCCCGCCGATGAGCAGCAGGGCACGGTCGTGCAGGACACCAGCCCGATGACGGACGAGGAGAAGGCCGCCAACTGCGAGTGAGCCGGAGCGCGGGGCGGGGTCCGCTCCGGCGTCGCCCCGCCCCGTCGCCCGGGGTCATCGCGCCGCGCCCGGGACGTTCCCAGCGATGATCTCCGAACGGGAAGGATCGGGGAGTGCGGCGGATCACCGCCGACCGCCGGAGCGCGTTCGGCGACCTGCTAGAGTCGCCCAGGCAGCACCGTGCCAGGCACGGTGCTGCGGATTTTCCAGCCGTGCCGGCCCCGCGTACGAGGATTTGGGAAGCCGGCCATCGTTCGGCCGGTACTCCCGGCTTGCGCACCAGGAGGTTCGCGTGCTCGGCGCCTTCCGCTCGGCTCTGGCGACGCCGGACCTGCGCCGCAAGATCCTGTTCACACTGGGCATGGTCGTGCTGTACCGGCTCGGCGCCACGATTCCCTCTCCGGGGGTGTCGTACCCGAACGTCCAGCAGTGCTATCAGGAACTGCAGGGCAGTCAGAGCGTCTTCTCGCTGTTGAACCTGTTCAGCGGTGGCGCGTTGTTGCAGCTCTCGGTGCTCTCGCTGGGCATCATGCCCTACATCACGGCGAGCATCATCGTCCAGCTGCTGCAGGTGGTCATCCCGCGCTTCGAGCAGCTCAAGAAGGAAGGCCAGTCCGGCCAGGCGAAGCTGACCCAGTACACCCGGTACCTGGCGATCGCCCTGGCGGTGCTGCAGGCGACGGGCATCGTCGCGCTCGCCGAGCGCGGCCAGCTGTTCCCGGACTGCTCCGCGGACGTCATCCCGGACAGCTCGGTGCTGAACCTCATCACCATCGTGGTCGTGATGACGGCGGGCGCCGCGCTGCTGATGTGGATGGGTGAGCTGATCACCGAGCGCGGTGTCGGCAACGGCATGTCGCTGCTCATCTTCACCTCGATCGCGGCTCGCATCCCCGCCGAGGGCGGCAAGATCCTGCAGACGCACGGCGGCCTCGTGTTCGGGGTGGTCTGCGTGTTCGCGGTGGCCATCATCGCGACGGTGGTCTTCATCGAGCAGGCGCAGCGCCGGATCCCGGTGCAGTACGCCAAGCGCATGATCGGCCGCCGGATGTACGGCGGGACCTCGACCTACCTGCCGCTGAAGGTGAACCAGGCCGGTGTCATCCCGGTGATCTTCGGTTCCTCGCTGCTCTACCTGCCGCAGCTGCTCGGCCAGCTCGCGGGCAACCAGGACTCCTGGTGGGCGCGGTTCATCCAGACCTACATCGTCGACCCGTCCAGCTGGGTGCACATCCTGCTGTACATGGCGATGATCATCTTCTTCGCCTACTTCTACGTCTCGATCACGTTCAACCCCGAGGAGCGGGCGGACGAGATGAAGAAGTTCGGCGGGTTCATCCCGGGCATCCGCCCGGGGCGGCCGACCGCCGAGTACCTGAGCTTCGTGCTCTCCCGGATCACGCTGCCCGGCTCGCTGTACCTGGGCATCATCGCGATCCTCCCGAACTTCTTCCTGGGGCTGACCGGCCAGGGCGGGAACCAGAACTTCCCGTTCGGCGGCACCGCGGTGCTGATCATGGTCAACGTGGGTCTGGACACGGTGAAGCAGATCGAGAGCCAGCTCACGCAGCGGAACTACGAGGGTTTCCTCCGGTAAACTCGCCGGATACGGATGGCGGACCCGTCGTTTCGCATCGCGGAAGCGGGCGGAGGTCCGCTGGCCGCGTGCACTATGGTGTTCGACCGTGACGACGCTGCGGGCGGCTGTGGCCGGTGCACCGGCCCGGTCGCCCGGCGTCGATTCCGCCGGGCAGCTCGCGCGGTGATCAGCATCCGCACTCCGGTGCAGTGCGGAGCGCTCGACGAAGGTGGCGGCAGACCACCGCAATGATTCGGAGGCAGACCCTTGGTGCGATTGGTTCTCGTCGGCCCGCCCGGAGCGGGCAAGGGCACCCAAGCGGCCGTGCTGGGCGAACGGCTCGCCGTTCCGCACATCTCCACCGGCGACCTGTTCCGGGCGAACATCGGGAACTCCACGCCCCTCGGGCAGAAGGCCAAGTCGTACATCGACGCGGGCGAGCTGGTCCCCGACGAGGTCACCAACGAGATGGTCCGCGAGCGGCTGGCGGAGCCCGATGCGCAGGAAGGCTTCCTGCTCGACGGCTTCCCGCGCACCACCCCGCAGGCCGACGTCCTCGGTGACATCCTCGCCGAGAACGGCATGGAGCTCACCGCCGTCCTCCAGTTCGACGTGCCCGAGGAGGAGCTGGTCCGGCGGATGCTGGACCGCGGCCGCTCGGACGACACGGAGGACGTGATCCGGCGCAGGCTCGCGGTCTACCACTCGGAGACCGAGCCGCTGCTGGACTACTACCGGCCCAAGGTCGTCAAGATCGACGCCCTCGGTTCGGTCGAAGAGATCACCGAACGCGCGCTGGACGCGTTGGGCCAGAAGAAGGCCTGACGGGCGCGCAGGAATTCCGAGGAGCGGAGCACGGGTGTTTCGGCGAGGCAAGGGCATCGAGCTCAAGTCGACCGGTGAGATCGAGGCCATGCGGGCGGCCGGCCTGGTCGTCGCGAGCGCGCTCGCGGCGGTCTCCGCGAAGGCGGTGCCGGGCGCCAGCACCGGGGAACTCGACGAGATCGCCGAGCAGACCATCCGGGACGCGGGCGCGGTGCCGTCCTTCCAGGGCTACCACGGCTTCCCGGCGTCGATCTGCGCCTCGCTGAACGAGAAGATCGTGCACGGCATCCCGTCGAAGGCCGAGGTCCTGGCCGAGGGCGATCTGCTCTCGGTGGACTGCGGCGCCATCCTCGACGGCTGGCACGGGGACTCGGCGGTCACCCTGTCGATCGGCGCGGTCGGCGAGCGCGACCAGGCGCTGTCCGACGCGACGCGCGCCGCGATGTGGGCCGGGTTGCAGAAGGCCCAGGCCGGCAACCACCTCACCGACATCTCGCACGCCGTGCAGACGGCCGCCCAAGCGGCGGGCCGAGCGGACGGCATCGAGTACGGGATCATCGAGGAGTACGGCGGGCACGGCATCGGCACCCAGATGCACATGGAGCCGTTCCTGCCGAACCTCGGCAAGCCGGGGCGCGGCCCGAAGCTGCGAGTCGGGATGGCCCTGGCGGTCGAGCCGATGCTCGCGCTGGGCTCCGCGGAGACCGAGGAGCTCGCCGACGAGTGGACCGTGGTCACCGCCGACGGTTCCCGCTCGGCCCACTGGGAGCACACCGTCGCGATCACCGAGGACGGCCCCTGGGTGCTCACCGCCCCGGAGAGCTGATCGGTCCGGAAGACGGTTCGCCGCCACGACCGAGACGCGCCGCGGAGCCCGCTGGGCCCCGCGGCGCAGTGCTGTCCGGGACCTAGCGCCGGGGTCGGCGGCACACGTAGACCCGGGCGGGCGGGACGTTGCGCCACACCGTGCTGCGGGGCAGCACCTCCTCGAAGGTCTCCCGCAGCAACCCGGTGAACGCGATCGTGTTCGCCCGCCACAGCGTCGTCACGTAGGTGACCGTGGTGAACACGCCGTCCTCGGTCAGCACCTCGGAGACCTGGTCGAGCAGCGCGCGCTGCTGGTCGACGGGCAGCAGCGTCCAGGGGATGCTGCTGATCACCGCGTTCACCCGGTGGCGGCCCGCCGCTTCGAGCAGCTCGGGGAGGTGGCGGGCGTCGCCGTGCACGACCTCCAGCCACGGCTTCGTCGAGTTCAGGTACCGCACCATCTCCGGGTCGATCTCGACGGCGAGATGATCCGCCTCGTCCGGGAGTCGTTCGCGCAGCGCCCCGCTGAGGGCCCCGGTGCCGGGGCCGAGCTCGAGCACGGTGGGAGACCCGGTGGTGGGCACGACCTCCGCGACCGCTCTCGCCACGTGCGCCGAGGTGGGCAGCACGGCACCCACGGTCCCGGGCTGCCGCACTGCGCGGGTGACGAAGGTGCGGTACTCCCGCAACTTGGCTTGCATGTTCACGCGGCGCTCCTGGATCGGTCGGGGGTGTGGTGCTGGCACGGTAGCGACCCGGGAGCGGAGCCCGGGCCGCCCCGACGCGTCCTGGGGGAAATACCCGGAGTCGATCACCCGATGGTTCGGTCCAGGGGGCGGCGGCAGATGTAGTGCAGGATCGGGGGGAGGTTCCGCCAGGTGGTGAGGGTGAGGACTTCGTCGAACGTCTCCTCCAGCCGCTTGCGGAACCGCCTGCCGCCGGAGCTGCGCTCGGCGGACACGTAGGTCAGCGCGGTGAACGCCCCCCGCGGGGCGAGCGCCTTGACGACCTCGTCGAGGATCCGCGCCTGGTCGGGGTCGTCGAGCAGCGACCACGGGATGCTGCTGATCACCGCGTCCACCTGGTCGACGCCCCGCTCCGCCAGCAGCGGGACCAGGTCGCCCGCGTCGCCGTGCACGACCTCCATCCAGGGGGCGTTCTCGCGCAGGTGCGCGACCATCTCGTCGACGAGCTCGATGCCGATGTGCCGGGCCCCGGCGGGCAGCCGCTCCCGGATCCCGCTGCTGAGCGAGCCCGTGCCGGGGCCCAGTTCCAGGACCACCGGCGCGCCCGTGGTCGGCACCACCTGCGCGACGGTCGCCGCGACGGCGGCCGAGGTCGGGGTGGCGGCGCCGACCTCGCGCGGGTTGCGCACGGCACCGGTGAAGAACGTGCGGTACTCGCCGAGCCTTCTCGCCGGGTTCCGGGGCGTGGATGCGTGGTGCTGTTGGGCGGTCACTGCTCTCCTCGAAGCGCGGATGTCGGTTCGGGGACCGCCGGTGCTCCTGAGCCGGGGCAGGGCCGCTCGCGCCGGTACCCGGCGGAGCGGGGTGGTGCCCGGTCGCCGGAGTTCCAGCAGCCGCGCCGGTCGACGTCGTCGTCGTTCCGGCGGATGAGATCGAACGTAGACAGCCCGCGAGCGGGACCGCAACCGCCCGAGAGGGCGTGGCGGGGGCGCCGAGGGCCTGGTAGCGGACCGTGCCCGGACGCGCGCGGGGGGTCGGATCCCGGGCCCGCCGTGGTACCGGATCCCTCGGCGGGCCGCCGACCAGGGATGTTGCCGAGGCCCCGGGTGAGGGGCGGAAGCGGTGGCGCGTACAGTGGAGCAACGGCGCACTCGTCGCGCCGGTTCGTCGTGCCTCGTGCTCGCGGGCGAACACCGGGGGTTCCGCTCAGGATCCGCCGGTCGGATCCCGCAGGCACCTCGCGGCTGTCAGCCGGAGGCCGTGCCGGATCGGTTCGAGCGCGTCCGCCACGGCTCCCGGGTGAAGTCTCCGGGGCACGTGGGCGAAGGCGCAAGCCTTAACAACCGTCACCGTCACGAAACGCGGAGGACATGGGCAAAAAAGACGGGGCCATTGAGGTCGAGGGTCGCGTGATCGAGCCGCTCCCCAACGCGATGTTCCGCGTCGAGTTGGAGAACGGGCACAAGGTCCTCGCGCACATCAGTGGCAAGATGCGTCAGCACTACATCCGCATCCTGCCCGAGGACCGGGTCGTCGTGGAGCTCTCGCCCTACGACCTTTCCCGTGGGCGCATCGTCTACCGCTACAAGTGACCTCCACGGTGTCCGGGAGACCCGGGCACGCGTCCGAGCAGGAGAGCACGACCGTGAAGGTCCAGCCGAGTGTGAAGAGAATCTGCGACAAGTGCCAGGTCATCCGCCGTCACGGGCGGGTTCTGGTCATTTGCGACAACCAGCGCCACAAGCAGCGCCAGGGCTGATCGCTCCCGTCGCGGACGGATAGCTGACAAAGACAACCCAAGGGAACTCCCCTGACCTGCTGGCTCGTGAGTGAGCCGGTCCACCTCCGGTTCCAGGCCGGGGCTCCGCACCGGATCCGGTGCGGGGGTGGCAGGGGCTGCAGACCTGGAACGACACGAAGGAGACCTGCCGCAATGGCACGGATCACCGGTGTCGACCTCCCGCGCGACAAGCGCATGGAGGTCGCGCTGACCTACATCTTCGGGATCGGCCGCAGCCGCTCCCAGGAGATCCTGAAGGCGACGGAGATTTCCTTCGACGCCCGCGCCAAGGATCTCACCGATGAAGAGCTCGCCAAGCTGCGCGACTTCATCGAGAACCACTACCGGGTCGAGGGTGACCTGCGCCGCGAGGTCGCGGCCGACATCCGCCGGAAGATCGAGATCGGTTGCTACGAGGGGACGCGGCACCGCCGCCACCTCCCGTTGAACGGGCAGCGGACGAAGACCAACGCCCGTACCCGCAAGGGGCCGAAGAAGACGGTCGCCGGCAAGAAGAAGGCCGGGAAGAAGTAAGCCTCGCTAGGAGACCACTACCGCTATGCCACCCAAGTCTCGCACCGGCGCCGTCAAGAAGGTGCGGCGCAAGGAAAAGAAGAATGTCGCGCACGGACAGGCGCACATCAAGAGCACCTTCAACAACACCATCGTGTCCATCACGGACCCGACCGGTGCGGTGATCAGCTGGGCCTCCGCGGGCCACGTCGGGTTCAAGGGCTCTCGCAAGTCCACCCCGTACGCCGCGCAGATGGCCGCTGAGAACGCCGCCCGCAAGGCCGCGGAGCACGGCATGAAGAAGGTCGACGTCTTCGTGAAGGGCCCGGGCTCGGGCCGCGAGACGGCGATCCGCTCGCTGCAGGCCGCCGGCCTCGAGGTCGGCACGATCCAGGACGTGACCCCGCAGCCGCACAACGGCTGCCGGCCGCCCAAGCGGCGCCGGGTCTGATCGCGGGAGAGGAGTAGAAGAAGATGGCACGTTACACCGGTCCCGCGACCCGCAAATCCCGCCGTCTCAAGGTTGACCTCATCGGTGGGGACCAGGCGTTCGAGCGCCGCCCGTACCCGCCGGGGCAGCACGGCCGCGCGCGCATCAAGGAAACCGAGTACCTGCTGCAGCTCCAGGAGAAGCAGAAGGCCCGGTTCACCTACGGCATCCTGGAGCGGCAGTTCCGCTCCTACTACGAGGAAGCCAACCGCCGCACCGGCCGTACCGGCGAGAACCTCCTGCAGCTGCTGGAGTCGCGCCTGGACAACGTCATCTACCGGTCGGGCCTGGCCCGCACCCGGCGGATGGCCCGCCAGCTGGTCAGCCACGGGCACTTCCTCGTGAACGGCACCAAGGTGGACGTTCCGAGCTTCCAGGTCTCGAAGTTCGACATCATCGACGTCAAGCCGAAGTCGGTGGGCACCACTCCGTTCATCATCGCCAAGGAGACCGTGGGCGAGCGCCCGGTCCCGGCGTGGTTGCAGGTCGTGCCGTCGAACCTCCGCGTCCTGGTGCACCAGCTCCCGGAGCGCGCGCAGATCGACACCCCGGTCACCGAGCAGCTCATCGTCGAGTTCTACTCGAAGTGATGCTTCCCGCCGGCGGCCCGACCAGGTCGCCGGCGGTGGCCGTCCGGGCGGCGGAGCCGGATTCCGCCGTCCGCCCGCGGTCCGCCGCGGGCAGCCATTCCATCGACGTCAAATAGCGGGCGTCGTGAGGCAAAGGAAATTCACATGCTCATCTCCCAGCGACCCTCACTGGCCGAAGAGGCCGTGACCGAGACCCGCTCCCGGTTCGTCATCGAGCCGCTGGAGCCCGGCTTCGGGTACACCCTCGGCAACTCGCTGCGCCGGACCCTGCTGTCCTCCATCCCCGGTGCGGCCGTCACCAGCCTTCGGATCGACGGTGTGCTGCACGAGTTCACCACCATCCCGGGCGTGAAGGAGGACGTCACCGACGTCATCCTGAACCTCAAGGAGCTCGTCACGAGCTCCGAGGAGGACGAGCCGGTCACGATGTACCTGCGCAAGCAGGGCCCCGGTGAGGTCACCGCGGCCGACATCGTGCCGCCGGCCGGGGTCACCGTGCACAACCCGGACCTGCACATCGCCACGCTCAACGGCAAGGGCAAGCTGGAGATCGAGCTCGTCGTCGAGCGCGGTCGCGGCTACGTCCCGGCGGTGCAGAACAAGCAGACGGGTGCCGAGATCGGCCGCATCCCGGTCGACTCGATCTACTCGCCGGTGCTGAAGGTGACGTACAAGGTCGAGGCGACCCGCGTCGAGCAGCGCACCGACTTCGACAAGCTGATCCTGGACGTCGAGACCAAGCCGTCGATCACCCCGCGCGACGCGGTGGCCTCGGCCGGTCGGACGCTGGTGGAGCTGTTCGGGTTGGCGCGCGAGCTCAACGTCGACGCCGAGGGCATCGAGATCGGGCCGTCGCCGGCGGAGGCCGACACCATCGCGGCCTACGCGATGCCGATCGAGGACCTGGACCTGACGGTGCGCTCCTACAACTGCCTCAAGCGGGAGGGGATCCACACCGTCGGCGAGCTGGTGTCGCGCAGCGAGGCGGACCTGCTGGACATTCGCAACTTCGGTGCGAAGTCCATCGACGAGGTCAAGCTGAAGCTGGTGGGCCTGGGCCTGTCCCTCAAGGACAGCCCGCCCGGGTTCGACCCGTCCGCGGCTGCCGCCGAGTACGCCTCGGAGGGCTGGTCCGCGGACGACGACACCCCGCTGGGCTCCCTGTCGGTGGCCGAGGACAACGGCTACGACGACGGTCAGGACTACGCGGAGACAGAGCAGCTGTAGCTGTGTTGCGCGGGAGGGCCACCCGATCCGCGCCTTGAGAGGAGCAAGCGATGCCCACCCCCACCAAGGGAGCGCGTCTCGGCGGGTCGCCGGCGCACGAGCGGCTGATGCTGGCCAACCTGGCCACATCGCTGTTCGAGCACGGCAAGATCACGACGACCGAGGCGAAGGCGAAGCGGCTGCGTCCGCTCGCCGAGCGCCTGATCACGAAGGCCAAGAAGGGCGACCTGCACAACCGTCGCGAGGTCATGAAGACCATCCGCGACAAGGACGTCGTGCACAAGCTCTTCGCCGAGATCGGTCCGCACTTCGCGGAGCGGCCGGGCGGTTACACCCGGATCATCAAGGCGATGCCGCGTCGCGGTGACAGCGCCAAGATGGCCGTGATCGCCCTGGTGACGGAGAAGACCGTCACCTCCGAGGCGGAAGCCGCTCGCGGCACCAAGTTCGCCAAGGACGCCGAGCCCGCCGAGGAGACCCCGGCCGAGGAGACCCCCGCGGTCGAGGCCGAGGCCACCGAGGCGAAGGCGGACGAGGCCAAGGCCGACGACGCCCCCGAGGCGAAGGCCGAGGAGGCCGAGAAGAAGGACGAGTCCTGATTCCGGCTGCTGACGCTGCGAACGAGCCCGTCGCTCCCTCCGGGGAGGGCGGGCTCGTTCGTCTTCGCCTGGGCGTCTCCTACGAGGGCACGGACTTCTCCGGCTGGGCCAAGCAGCCCGGCAGGAGGACGGTGCAGGGACTGCTGGAGGACGCGCTCGCCAAGCAGCCGCCCGGCCGGGAGATCCCGCGCTCGGTCGTCGTCGCGGGCCGCACGGACGCCGGGGTGCACGCGGAGGGCCAGGTGGTGCACCTGGACGTGGTGCCCTTCGACCCCGCCGCGCCCGGTCGGCTGCCGGTGGACGAGCACGGCGTCCCGGACCTGGAGCGGATGCGGCACCGGTGGAACCGGATCTTGCCCGGCGACGTGCGGGTGCTGGCCGCCTCGGTGGCCCCGGAGGGCTTCGACGCGCGGTTCTCCGCGCTGCGGCGGCACTACCGCTACCAGGTCTCCGACGCCCCGTGGGGCGTCGATCCGCTGCGGCGGCGGGACACCCTGGCCTGGAACCGGCCGGTGGACGTGAGCGCGCTGAACACGGCCTCGCGGGAGCTGCTGGGGCTGCGGGACTTCGCCGCGTTCTGCAAGCCGCGCGAGGGCGCGACGACGGTGCGCGAGTTGCAGCGCTTCGAGTGGGAGCGGGTCGCCGAGCACCTGGTGGTGGCCCGGGTGAGCGCGGACGCCTTCTGTCACTCGATGGTGCGCAGCCTGGTGGGCGCCCTGCTGCTGGTCGGCGACGGGCGGCGGGGCCGGGCCTGGCCCGCCGAGCTCGCGGGTTCGACCGAGCGCACCAGCGCCGTCGCCCCCGCCCACGGCCTCAGCCTCGTCGGGGTGGACTACCCGGACGACGCCGAGCTGGCCGCCCGGGCGGAGAGCACCCGGGCCCTCCGCTCCCTCTGAGGTCCCGCGGCTCCCGGGATCAGGAGCGGCGGAGGGCGTCGCGGAGAGAGGTGCGGGCGCCGGACCGGAGGACGGCCCCGGCGTAGACGCGGCCGCCGACGCGGATCAGGACCGCCAGCGCGACCAGATCGAGCAGCACGGCCAGCGCGGCCTCCCAGGGCGCGGCGACGCCGAGCGCGGTGCGCATCGGCATCAGCACCGGGGAGAAGCCGGGAACCAGCGACAGCGCCGCGCCGACCGGGCTCTCGGGATCGGACGGCAGCAGGCTCACCCCGACGACGAACGGCACCACCAACGCCATGATCACCGGCGTGACCACGCCCTGCAGGTCCTCCTGCCGGGAGACCAGGGAGGCCGCCGCCGCGAGCACCGTGGCGTAGAGGGCGAAGCCGAGCAGGAACCACACCAGCGTCCACAGCGCGGTGCCCAGCAGCGCGGACGAGGGCAGCGCGAGCGCTCCGGTGCCGACGGCGGCGAGCATCCCGATCCCGCCGACCAGCGCGAACTGCACCAGCCCCGCCAGCCCGATGCCGAGGACCTTGCCCGCGAGCAGCTGGGCGGGTCGGATCGTGGAGAGCAGGATCTCCACCACGCGGCTGGTCTTCTCCTCCACCACGCCCTGCGCCACGGCCTGCCCGAAGGAGATCAGGAAGAAGTAGAGGACCGCTCCCGCGCCGATGGCCACCCCGAGCCGCTGGCCGCGCTGCGGGTCGGCCGGTTCCAGGCTCCGCACCTGCACGTGCGCGCCCGCGAGGACCGCGTGCACCTCGGCGGGTTCGAGGCCGGCCATCGCGAGCTCGGCGTCCAGGGCCTGCTGGCGCACCACCTCGTCCAGCGCGGTCCGGATCCGCGGGGGCGGGGTGTCGCGCACCACCAGGTTCAGCGCGTCGGGAGCCCCGGTGACCAGCGCGTTCAGCTCGCCGTCGGCGAGCAGTCGTTCCCCGGTGGCCTGGTCCGGGACCTGGCTGGTGCGGACCTCGGTGCCGAGCCGGGTGGCGGTGCTCTCGAAGGGGGTGGCGATCGCGTTGGCCTGCCCGGTGAAGCCGACCTCGGCCGTGCGGCCCTGCTGCCCGATGAACAGCACCAGCGCGGCGTAGCCGACGAGGACGGCCAGGATCGCCCCGGTGCTGATCAGGAAGGACCGGGTGCGGATGCGGGTGGTGACCTCGCGGCGGGCGACGGTCCACACGGTGCGGGCGGGGCTCACGCGGTGCCCTCCTCGGTGACGGCGGTGCGGAACAGGTCGGTGAGGTCGGGGCGCTCGCGGCGGAACTCGTGCACCGGGCCGGTCGCCAGCGCGGCGCGGAGCACGGCCTGATCGTCGGCGCCCTCGGCGAGTTCGAGGACGGTGCGCCCTTCCCGCAGCGACAGCACGCGGGCCTCGGGCAGCCCGTCGGCCCAGTTCGCGGGCGCCAGCGGCGCGTGCACCCGCAGCCGCGCGGGCCCGCGCCGGCGCAGCTCGTCGACGGTGCCGCACGCGACCAGCGAACCCGCCGCGACGATCCCGACCCGGTCGCAGAGCCGCTGCACCAGGTCGAGCTGGTGGCTGGAGAACAGCACCGGGATGCCCCGGTCCCGGGTCTCGCGCAGCACGTCGCTCATCACGCCGACCGCGACCGGGTCCAGCCCGGAGAACGGTTCGTCGAGCACCAGCACCTCGGGATCGTGCACCAGCGCGGCGGCGAGCTGGACGCGCTGCTGGTTGCCGAGGCTGAGCCGCTGCACCTGTTCGTCGCGGCGTTCCCCCAGCCCGAGCCGGTCGGTCCAGCGGACGGCTGCCTCGCGGGCCCGCTGTCGGCTCATGCCGTGCAGCTCACCGAGGTAGGCGAGCTGGTCGCCGACCTTCATCTTGGGGTAGAGGCCGCGCTCTTCCGGCATGTAGCCGAAGCGCCTGCGGGCGGCGAGGTCCAGCGGGGCGCCGCCGAAGCGGACCTCGCCGGAGTCGGCGGCGAGCACCCCCAGCGCGATGCGCATCGTGGTGGTCTTGCCCGCGCCGTTGCTGCCGACGAAGCCGAACAGCTCGCCGCGCGCCACGGTGAACGTCATGTCCCGCAGGGCGGTGGTCCGCCCGTAGCGCTTGGAGACTCGATCGATCTCCAGGCCGCTGTCCATCGCGACGCCTCCTCCGGTGGTCCGCTCCGGGGTCATCGTGCCCGATGAGCGCGGGGCGCCGGGCCGGGGTGGTGCTCGGGGCCGGGTGGGACGGGTCACGCCCGCGCGTCAGTCGAGCAAGCCGCGCAGGGCCTTGTCGACGATCTCGGTGACGGCCGGGGCGGCGGCCTCCCTCAGGTCGCGGCGCGCGCCGAGGCCGCCGCGGCGGGCCAGCACGTCCTCGGGCTCCAGCGCGCCTTCGTGCCGCACCGCCCAGAGCACCTCGGCCGCGGTGAGCCCGGTGCCCTCCGCGACGGGTTCGGCGAGGTCGGCGTCCAGCTCGGCGAGCGCGGCGACCCGGGCGGCCTCGGTGCCGTACCGGGCGACGAGCCTGGCGGGCGCCTCGACCTGGTCGAGCCGGGCCCGGTCGGCGGCGCCGACCAGTGGCACGGCGGCCGTGCGGGACGGGCCGGCGGGCAGACCCGCGGCGCGCACGGCGGTGTCCACGGCCTCGGCGGCGCGCCGCCGGTAGCCCACGCGATCGCCGCCGACGACGGTCACCACTCCGTCCGGCGAGGCGCGCACCAGGTGCGCGCGGGACAGGTCGGGGAGCTTCCCGCCGGGTTCGTCCAGCGCCGGGCGCAGCGCGGCGGCCGAACCGAGCAGCTGCTCGGGGCCGAGCGGGGCCCCGAGCTCGGTGCGGACCGCCGCCAGCAGCTCGTCCACATCGGATTGCCCGGTCGCGGCCTCCGGCGCGGTGCGCGGGCCGAGGTGAGCGGTGGCGGGGAAGTGCGGCTCGTCGCCCGGCGGCAGCAGCGCGATCCCGCCGTCCACCGGCACCAGCGCGGTGCCGGTGATCCCGGCGGCTTCGGCGTCGACGAGGAGGTGCGACTCGCGGACCGCGCGCAGCCGGAACTCCGGCGCGAGCTCCCCGGCCCGCGCGCCGGTCGCGTTCACCACGGCCCGGGCGGACAGCCGCAGCGCCTCGCCGGTGCGCTCGTCGACGGCGTCCGCGCCGTCCCGGTCCAGGCCGACCGCGCGCACCCGGGTGAGCACCCGGGCGCCGAACCCGGCGGCGGTGCGGGCGAGCGCGACGACCAGCCGGACGTCGTCGACGAGCCGGGCGTCGTAGCTGAGCAGCCCGCCGCGCAGCCCCGAGGTGCGCAGGCCGGGGATGAGCGCGGCGGCCTCCACCGCCGGGACCCGGCGCGGTGCGGGCAGCAGCGCGGTCGGCGTGCGCGCGGCGCGCCGCAGCGCGTCCTCGGCGTGCGCGGCAGCGGTGCGGGCGGCTTCGGTGCGGCGGGACGTGCCCTCGCGCAGCGGGAGCAGCTGGGGCAGCGTGCGCACCAGGTGCGGTGCGGTGCGGGTGAGCAGCACCGCGCGTTCCGCCGCGCGCTCCCGGGCGCGGACGAGCTCGGCCGGTTCGAGGGCGCGCGGTCCGCCGCCGATCGGACCGGGCCAGCCCGCGTCGCTCTCGGCGAGGTCCCCTGCCTCCACCAGCGCCACCCGGAGCCCCCGGGAGGCGGCGTCCAGCGCCGCACCGGTGCCGGTGAGCCCGGCCCCGACCACGAGCAGGTCCAGCCGCTCCGCGGCGACCGCGTCCAGCTCGGTCTCGCGGCGGGCCGCGTTGAGCGAGGTGGCGCGCAGCGATCCTGCGGGCAGCGGAGTCGTGCTCATGGGGCCTCCGGGAAGGCTGGTCGGGTGGCGGGACGCAGCGCCGCGTCGAGCACGGCGGCCAGCTCCCGCCGCAGGGCGTCGGCGTCGGTGCCCGCCGTGGCGGGCCGGGCGGAGATCGTGAAGGACTGCGCGAGCAGCAGCAGCGTCCTGGCCTGCGCGGTGGCGTCGGTGCGGCGGACCGAGCCGTCGGCGTGACCCTCGGTGAGGTAGCCGAGCACGAAGCGCTCGGCGGTGACCTGGGCGCTGCCGAAGCGCTCCACGAGGTAGGGCAGCAGCAGTTCGGCATCGGTGTCGAGCACCCGGCGCAGCAGCGCCGAGCGCTGGAGCTGACGCACGGCTGCGGAGGCGGCCCGCACGAGCCGCTCGCGGGCGGTGCCGGTGCCCTCGTGCTCCCGCGCGCGGCGCAGCACCGCGGTGAGCTCGGCCGTGATCAGGGCGCTGACGAGGCCCGAGACGTCGGGGTAGCGGCGGTACAGCGTCATCCGGCTGATCCGGGCCCGCCGGGCGATCTCGGTGAGCGTCGTGCGCCGCACGCCGTGCGCGAGCACGCTGTCCCGCGCGGCCCGCAGGATCTCGGTGTCCTCGACGCGGTTGGGCGCGGTCCGGGACGGCAGTCCCGGCCAGCCCGCGGCGCTGTGACGTTGCGACGCCATGTGTAACACTGTACTGGTGAGCGAGTTGATCGACCACACCCTGCGCGGTGGCTGGACGGCCTCCGGGGCCGGTGCGGCCCCGCTGTCCGCCCATGCGCTGCGCTGGCTGTCCACCCGGCTCGGCCTCGGTGGCGAGACCACGCCGGCCGCCCCGCCCTCGCTGCTGGAGGTGCCGGCCAGCGCGCTGCCGGAACCAGCCCGCGCGGAGCTGGGGGAGCTGCTGGGCGAGCACCAGGTGCGGACCGACGACACCGCGCGGCTCGGCCGTGCCGGAGGTCTGTCCTACGTGGACCTGGTGCGCCGCCGCGACGGCGCGGACCTGGCGGTGCCGGACGCGGTGCTGCTGCCCGCGGATCCCGGGCAGGTGCAGCGGGTGCTGGAGGTCTGCGCGCGCCACGACGTCGCCGTGGTGCCCTTCGGCGGCGGGACCTCCGTCGTCGGCGGGGTCGCCGCGCTGCGCGGCGACAAACCGGCGGTGGTGGCGCTGGACCTGGCTCGCCTGGACCGGCTGGTGTCGGTGGACCCGGTGTCGAGGCTCGTGGTGCTGCAGGCCGGGGTCCGGGCGCCGGAGGCGGAATCCGAGCTGGCGGCGCACGGCTTCACCCTCGGGCACTTCCCGCAGTCGTTCGAGCGCGCGACCATCGGCGGGTTCGCCGCGACGCGCTCCGCGGGTCAGGCCTCCGCGGGTTACGGGCGGTTCGGGGACATGGTCGAAGGGGTGCGGGTGGCGACTCCGGCGGGGGAGTGGCGGCTCGGTTCCGGGCCCGCCTCGGCCGCCGGGCCCGACCTGCGGCAGCTCGCGATCGGCGGGGAAGGCGCGCTGGGCGTGATCACCGAGGTCGCGTTGCGGGTGCGGCCCAAGCCCGCCGAGCTGCGCTGCGAGGCGCTGGTGCTCGACGGGTGGCAGGCCGCCGCGGACGCCGTGCGCGCGCTGGCGCAGCACCGGGTGCTCGCCGATGTCACCCGGCTGTCCGATGTGGACGAGACGACGGCGCAGCTGGAGCTGGCGGGCGGGGTGAAGTCGCGGGCGCTGCGCACCCTGCTGCTGGGCAGCCGCATCGACGAGCCCTGCCTGCTGGTGCTCGGCTGGGAGGCGTCGAGCGCGGCGGAGCTCAAGCAGCGCCGCGCCGCGACGCTGCGCGCGCTCGGCGGGTTCCGCGCGCTGCGGCTGGGGCCGCGCGGCGGGGAGGCCTGGCAGGCCAACCGGTTCGCCGGCCCGCGCCAGCGGGACGCGCTGCTGGACCTCGGCGTGTGCGTGGAGACGCTGGAGACAGCGACGTGCTGGTCGCGGCTCAGCGAGCTGCGCTCGGCGGTGCGCGCGGCGCTGGTGCGCGAGCTGGAGCGCGACGGGCAGCCGCCGATCGTCATGTGCCACCTCGCGCACGCCTACGAGACGGGAGCTTCGCTGCACTTCACGGTGCTGGCGGCGCGCAGCGCGCAGGACCCGGTCGGGCAGTGGGAGCGGGCGAAGGCGGCCGCGACGGAGGCGATCACGCAGCGGGTGCCCGGTCACGAGCTGGGGCGCGGCACGCTCACCCACCAGCACGCCGTCGGCACCGAGCACCGGCCCTGGCTGGAGTCGGAGATCGGCGCCATCGGCACCTCGGTGCTCGCGGCCGTGAAGGGCGCGGTCGATCCCACCGGCATCCTCAACCCGGGCAAGCTCATCGGCTGACCGCCTCCCGGCCCCGGCGATCTCGCAGGGGCGCCGCGCAAGCCTCCCGAAGACGGGCCCGCGCTCCAGCGATCCCGGTCGCCCGAACGACGGCCCGGCGGCCGCCCCGGGAGCTGGGCGGAACTCCTGCCCCGGGCGCGGAGGGGTGCCGCGGTGGAGTCGGGCGGCCCGTCCGGTCGAGCGGACCGCCCGGTCCGGGGTCAGACGGTGACCAGCATCTTGCCGGTGTTCTCCCCGCGCAGGAGGCCGAAGAAGGCGTCCGGCGCGTTGCGCAGGCCCTCCACCACCGTCTCGGTGTAGCGCAACCGCCCGTCGCGGACCAGCGGCGCGACGTCGGTCTGGAAGCGCTCGCGCAGGTCGACGTGGTCGATCACGATGAAGCCGCGGATGTTGAGCCGCTTCTTCACGATCTGGAACATGTTCCGGGGGCCCGGCGTCGGGTCGGTGTCGTTGTAGACCGAGATCGCTCCGCAGGCCGCGATGCGCCCGAAGTCGTTGAGCTGGTCGATCGCCGCTTCCAGGTGGTCCCCGCCGACGTTGTCGAAGTACACGTCGATGCCGTCCGGCGCGGCCTGCGCGAGCTGCTCGGCGACGGGACCGTCCTTGTAGTTGAAGGCCGCGTCGAACCCGAGTTCCTCGGTGAGGTAGCGGACCTTCTCCGCCGAACCCGCGCTGCCGATGACCTTCGCGGCCCCGTTCTGCTTGGCGAGCTGGCCGACCAGCGAGCCCACCGCGCCTGCCGCGCCGGAGACGAAGACGGTGTCGCCCTCGCGGAACTTCGCGATCTCGAACAGGCCCACGTACGCGGTCATCCCGGGCATCCCGAGCACGCCCAGGTAGGCGTTCAGCGGGGCCGCGTCCGGGTCGACCGGGGCGGCGCGCTCGGCGTCGAGCGTCGCGTACTCGCGCCACCCGAGGCCGTGCAGCACGTGCTGGCCGACCTGGAACCGCGGTGAGTTCGAGGCGATGACCTCGCCGACCGCGCCTCCGTCGAGGGCCTTGCCGAGCTGGAACGGCGGCACGTAGGACTGGACGTCGTTCATCCGGCCGCGCATCGCCGGGTCCACGCTCATCACCTCGTTGCGGACCAGGATCTCGCCCTCGCCGGGGGCGGGCACCGGTGCCTCCGCGATCTCGAAGTTCTCCCTGACCGGGAAACCGTTCGGGCGGCTCGCGAGCCGGATCTCGACGCCGGTCTCCGGAAGTCCTTGGTTCGTCACGTCGGCCTCCATATGTGGAACTGGTTCGTATCGTAAATAGGGTGCACAGGTGGTTCGCCGACTCCATGATGGTGGCGCGCGACTACCCGTGCGCGACGACGGCGTCCCCTCCCCGCAACCAACCCACCGCGCGGATCATTCCCGGGACGCTGTCGCCGCCGAAGCGATCGGCAGGGGCCCCGGCGGCGGGCTCACTCCGGGTTCCGGCTCCGCCGCAGCGAGGGCGACCAGCGGGACCTGCCGAGCGAGCGCTGCAGCGCGTCGCAGGCCTCCTGCACCGAGGCGATCAACGTCTCCGCGCGCCCGGCCGCCACCCGGCGGTCCGGGTCGGGGATCGGGGTGACCCGCATCCAGCGCTCGTTCCAGAGCGCGGCCATCGCTTCCTTCCAGGTCTGGTCGACCTTCGCGCGCACCGCGTCCCGGCTCTCGGCCGCCGCGGCGATCCGCTGCTCGGCCGCGGCGACCTCCGGCGCGAGCCGGGCCGACTTCTCCCGCTCGTGCTCGCGCATCCGCTCCGCCGCGCCGCTGGCGGCGGCGATGATCTCCTTGTAGCGGGCCGCCGCCGGGACCTCGCTCATTCCGCGTCCTTCCGGTCGTCCAGGGGTACCGCCGCCTCCGCCCGGGGGCGGGGAACCCCGGCGCCGAGCGCGCCGGTGAGGTCGAAGGGCAGGACGACCTCCGGCTGGGCGTGCACCGAGCGGTCGAAGAACAGGCCGCGCCGGGCTCGCGGCGACCAGTGCACCAGCTGGCCCGCGGCGAAGCTGGAGAGCTCCTGGCCGTGCACGTCGAAGGCGACCCACGCGCCGATCTCGTCCACCGGGCCCATCAGCGTCGTCTTGAGCCGTTGCGCGCTGCGCCACCAGCCGAGCACGTGCACCCGCTGCTCCGGACCCTGCTTGAGCAGCTTGCGCAGGTGGTCGAGCCCGCTGGTGAAGGTCGACGGGTCCTTGACCTCCATCGCCGAGTGGGCAGCGTCCACGCCGTAGCAGAGCACGTACTCGGGCCGGGTGTCCCCGCCCTTGTCGGCGGCTCGGTCGGCGATCTTCGCGGCCAGCCGCGGGACGACCTCCGTGGCCGCGTCCACGCCGTAGTGGACCTCGACCTCGTGCTGCCGCTCCAACGCCCCGACCAGTGCCGAGACGTCGGCGGTGACCTCCTCGACCAGGCTCAGCACCGTGAACCGGACCGCTCCCGGCTCGTGCGCCGCCGCCAGCGAGAGCGCGGCCGCGCCGAGCACGCTCACCGCGTCGACCCGCACCGAACCGATGACCGCCAGGTTCCGCCCCGGCGAGCGGTCCACCCGGACCGACGCGGGGGTGCCGTTCACGTCGATCACCTGGCCCAGCAACGCCTCCGGGGCCGGGGAGGGCCCGGACGGGGCAGGACGGTCCGGCAGCGCGGGCAGCAGCGAACCGTCGAACAGCCGGGGCGGGGCCGATCCCTCCGGCCGCCGCTCCCACAGCCTGCGCTGGAGCTCGTCGAAGGTGCCCTTGGCGGTGGCGTCCGGGATCCGCGCGACCTCGTTGCCGTGCTTGACGCCGGACTCGTGGTTGATCACCGCGTGCCAGCGCGGCAGCGCGAGCGCCGCGTCGTTCTGGTCCGCGAGCACCCGGCGGGCCTTCGGCAGCGCGATCCGCAGGATGAACTGCTCGAAGATCGCCGGCTTGCCCCAGAACGCCTCGATGCCCGAGACGTCCTGGCTGGCCAGCACCAGGTGGATGCCCTGCGAACGGCCGCGTCGCGCGACGTCCTCCAACAGCGAGGTGGCCTGCGCCGAGACCGTGTCCCGCTCGGCGAACAGGTACTGGAACTCGTCGATCACCGCCACGATGCGCGGCCAGCGGCCCGCGGGGTCCTCGGCGCGCAGCTCCTCCAGCTTGGTGACCTCGTGCTCCTTGGCCGCGTCCGCGCGGCGCCGCATCTCGGTCGACAGGAAGCGCAGCAGCGCCAGGCCGAACTCGCGGTCCTCGTTCACGTTCACCCCGACCAGCTGCGCGTGCGGCAGCCAGGTGGGGTCCCGGCGGCCCGGGGTGAACTGCGCGAAGGAGACGCCCTCCTTGAAGTCCAGCAGGTACAGCTCCAGCTCGTCCGGCGAGTAGCGCGCCGCCATGCCGCCGAGCATCGAGTACAGGAAGTTCGTCTTGCCCGAGCCGCTCGGCCCGCCGATCAGCGTGTGCGGGCTCGCGTCACCGAGCGTGATGTTGATCGGATCGCCCTCGTGGAAGCCCGCCGGGGAGTGCAGGCCGGAGGCCGATCGCTGCGTCCACAGCTCGGCGGGCACGAGGTCCTGGAAGGTGCGGACCCGGGAACGGCGGGTGATGAACTCCTCCGCGATCGCCGAGCAGGCCTTCGTCACCGCCTCCCGGGGCGGGGAGGCGTCCAGCCGCACCACCGCCTCCGGGCCGGTCATGCTGGTGCGGGCGTCCTCGGCGTGCAGGTGCACCGACTCCACCGAGCTGTTCACCGTCATCGGCAGGTCGGCGACGATCAGTTGCACGCCGCAGGCCAGGCCGTTGCGCGCTACCCGCTGCAACTGCTGCTGCTGTTCCTCGCGCAGCGCCTCGCCGTCGCCGAACAGCACCGCGATCCGCCAGGGTTCCTCGCGCCGCCCGGTGTCCTCGGCCAGCGCGCGCAGCGAGATGTGCCCGCCGTTGAGCGCGCTGGTGTGGATGCGGCGGATGTGGTCGGAGAGCTCCTCCAGCATCTCGCCGAGCCGCGTCGGGTCGTGCGCGGTGAGCAGGCCCGCGTTGGTCAGCGGGTACAGGCCGGGCAGCGTCCCGGTCAGCTGGGCCACGTCCCACACGTGGATCCGCACCAGCCCGGGCTTGTAGCGGCTGAGCACCCGCAGCAGCAGGTTCTGCACCAGGGCCTCGCGGGCATCGGCGCCCTGCCTGCCGGAGGTGATCCGCAGGTGCGCCTCGTCGATCATCGGCACGGCCACCGGGAACGAGCGCGGATCGGGGGAGGCGGGGACGTGACCGGTGCCGATGCGCCACAGCTGCGGCGGCAGCGCGCTCGCCTCGGCATCGCCCGGTGCGCCGAGCCACTCCTGCCAGGGGCGGCTCGCGGTGCCGGGTGCGGCCTCGGCGACGAGCGCCGCCAGCTGGTCGGGGCCCTGCCCGGTCCAGTCGGTGAACAGCCGCTCGCGCTCGGCCCGGGCCTCGCGCAGCGCGCCGTCGAACGCCGGGCCCGGCTCGCCGCCGACCGAGGCCGGTTCCTGCTCGGCCTTGGCGAGCCCGGCGGCAGCGATGCGCTGGGAGAACTCCTGCTGGGCGTATCCGGCGCGCACCCGGTCGAGCTCGTTCTCGGCGGCGCCGAGGGCGGTCGCGACGGTGCTCCGCAGGTGCTCGAAGGCCGTTTCGATGCTGCTACGCCGCTCGTTGCGTTTGCGCACACCCCACCTCGGCACCTGGTGTCACGGAACGTGAGGAAACTACCACCCGGAAGTTCCTGGAAGCGGTGCGCGGTGGCGCGGGGCACCGCCGCGCGGGGCCGCCCGGCGGCCCTCCCGGCACCCGGCTCACAGCCGCGTGGCGAACGCGCGCAGCGACTCGGCCACCTGCGCGAGCTGGGTCAGCGTGCGTTCGAGCTGATCGTCGGCGCGGCGCAGCTCCGGCGGTACCACGGTCTCCGGGTTGTCCGGGTCCAGCCGGGCCAGCGCGGCCTGCGTCTCCGAGAGCGCCCGCCGACCCGTGGACAGCTGCCGCCGGGCCTCGTCGAGCTTGGCCTCGGTGGCCCGCACCGCCGCCAGCAACTCCGTCAGCGCCGACACGTCACAACCGTCCCGCGTAGCCCTCGGCCGAGCTGATGCTGTTGCGGACCGTGCCCTGCACCAGCTGCAGGTTCTGCGTCGCGTCGACCAGCATGTTCCGGGACTGGAGGATCTCGTCCTGGCCGCTGCCCTGCGTCGCCTCGACCAGCATGGACTGCGCCTCGTCCAGCGCCAGGCCCGCCTGCTGGATCGCGGTCAAGGCCTCCTCGGCCTTCACCTTGGCGCGAGCAATTCCATCGCGAACATCGTCCACGCCTGCCATCTGGAGCCAACCCTCCGGGGAGCCGATCGGGGTATGTCGATCCACAAGTTAGCGTCCGCCACTAGCCCGATCGCGGGCAGGGCGGATGATGTTGATCAGGGGTGGCAGCCGAGGCGCGGCCCCTCCAGCCTGGCGTGCCGCGGGCCTCGGGCCGGGTTCGGGGGCGAGCTCGGCCCGGTCATCTCACCGGCTCCCGGGGCGCCGCACCGGCGGCCGGGGTGACCGCGCTCAGCTCCACCGCGGCGATGCCCGACGGCGGGGTCGGAGCCGCCGACCACCGGGACATCGCGACCTGCTCGCGCACCCGCAACCGGGACCAGCCGCTGCCCCCGAGCGCGCGCACCGCGTCGAGCACGACCTCCGCCGGATCGCCGAGCGAGGGCCCGAGGTCCATCGCGACGCGCACCACCGGCGGGCGCTCGGTCCAGCCGGTGATCGTCGACCGCCGGGCCAGCCTGCTGGCCAGCGCCCTGGCCGGCCACTCCGCGCCCGCCCGGCGCTCGGTCACCACGTCGACCAGCAACTCCAGCCGCGGTCGCGGCCTGCCGAACTCGTCCACGGGGCTGAGTTCCGGTTCCGGTTCGACGGCGGGCTCGTCCGGGTCGTCGAGCAGCAGGCCGGACCCGCCCGGCAGCACCGCCCCGGCCCAGGCCTCGACCAGGATGCGCTCGCCGCCCGGGACCAGGGCCTCGACCAGGTCCGGATCGTCCAGGACCGTCCACGCCGTCGGCGGCTCGCAGGCCACCCGGTGCCCGGCGCAGGCGGGACCGAGCTCGCGCAGGAACGTGCGCACCGCGCGCGCCAGCGCCGCCGGGCCCGCGGGCACCCCCGGTTCACCGGCCGAGCGGCCGATCGTCACCGACCAGCAGCCCGGTTCCTCGTCGGAGCAGTCACCGGATTCGGTGATCCGGCCGCCGACCCGGTGCAGCAGCGGGCGGCACGCCTCACGCGCTGAGCGGTCGTCGTCGGCCCCGACGACGACGGTGATGTGCAGGTCCAGCTCGGAGTTCTCAACCATCGCCGGGGCATTGTCGCGCATCCACCGCCCCGGCACGAAGGGTTGATCAGGTGAACCGCGTCGCCGTTCGTCCCCCGGGCCGTCCGCTGCTCCACCCGGTCGGCGCAGCGGACGGCCCCTCCACCGGAGCGGAGGGGCCGTGTCGCAGGTCAGCTGCTGGTACCGCCGCCCGAGTCGTCGGCGCGCTCGTGCTTGCCGCCCTCGGTCCGGTCCTGGACGTCGAACCGCTCGCGGCGGACTTCGTCCTGCATCGTCTTCTCCTCGGTCACGAGCTCGGCGTGCATCCGGATCCGCTCCACCGGGACCGTCTCCTTGGACACCGTCGGCCGATCCTCGTGCAGCACGATCTCCTGCTCCTCCTCGCCGAGGGCGGAGCTCGCCCGCATCGAGCCGCGCTCGGACTCGGTGATCGGCTCGCGCTCGATGCGGATCTCCTCGTGGCTGATCGGCACCGTGACGGTCTGGTGCTCGGTGACCACGTACTTGCGCACCCGGACCCGGCCGGTTTCGACCTGCTCGGTGTTGATCCGCAGCCGCTCCTCGGAGCGGACCATCGACTTCGCGCCGGTCGACCCGCCGCCCCGGCCCGCCGTGGCCGAACCCGCGCTCGTGCCGGCCCGGGAGCTCCGCTCGGAGGTGCTGGACGTCCCCCGCGCGCCGGAGGAGGTCATCCCGGAGGTGCCAGTCCCCGCGGTGGCGGCCCCGGAGGTCGTCGTGCCCGAGGTGCCGGTGCCCGAGGTCGTCGTGCCCGACGTGGTCGTGCCGGAGGTGGTCATGCCCGAGGTGGTCGTGCCCGAGGTGGTCGTGCCCGACGTGCCGGTGCCGGTGCCCGAGGTGGTCGAGCCGGAGGTGGCCTGCCCGGATGCCATCCGGCCGCCCGCCGCGCCACCGGCTGCCGCGCCGCCCGCCGCGCCACCGGCCTCGCGCTGCTCGGTCTCCTCGGCGCCGCTCTGCTGCCGCGGAACGTCCCGGGGCTGCGGCGAGGCCGAGCCCTGCTGGAGGCCGTAGTAGCTGTAGAGGTCGTGGCCCTCCTTGTCGGAGAGGTGCCCGTGCTCGGCGTCCACCTGCGGCGCGTCCCGGACCTTGTCCTTGGTGACCTCGACGTTGATGCCCTTGTCGCCCCGCTCGGCGCCCGACAGCGGGACGAAGCTCTCCTTGGTGCCGAAGAAGCCGGTCCGGACCGTCACCCACTCCGGCTGGTGGTTCGCGTCGTCGACGTAGACGTTGCCCACCTTGCCGATCCGGTCGCCTTCCCGGTCGTACACCTCGCTGCCGATGAGGTCCTGTGCGCGCTTGACGTCCTTCATGACTACCGCCTCACTCGTCTGCTGGGTCGCAGCTCGGGCTCGTCACGTCACCCGGGAACGCGGAAGAGCGCTCGGCGCGCCGACCGCTGTGCGGTGCCGCGTACGAAGGTGATGCCCCGGTCGCGGGGGGCGGCAATCGGTTCCGGTGCGCACTTCACACCTGTGGGTGAGGCGGATCCGGGCGTGTCGGGATTACGTGTTGAGCTGGCGCCCGATGAAGGTGAGCACCTCGTCGACGACCTCTGCGCGGTTGGTCTCGTTGAACAGCTCGTGGCGGGCGCCGGGGTAGACGTGCTCGTGGAAGTCCTGGCCGCGGATCCGGTCGATGCCGGTGCGGGTGTCGGCCTCCGGGACGAGCTCGTCGTCCTCGCCGTGCACCCACAGCGTCGGCACCCGCAGCACCGGGCCGTCGTTCACGGCCTCCAGCGCCCTGTCGATCATCCGCAGCGTCGGGCGCTTGAACGAGCCGTGCCACACCAGCGGGTCCGCCTCGTAGGCGCGGCCCACCTCCGGGTCGCGGGACAGCGTCGAGGGATCGATCGGGGTCTGCGGGAGCTCGTCGCACTCCAGCAGGTCCAGCACGTGCCAGGTGCCCAGCACCGGGCTGGACAGCACCACCGCGGCCAGGCAGTCCGGGTTCTCCTGCGCGAAGCGCGTCGCGAACAGGCCGCCCAGCGAGTGCCCGATCAGCACCACCGGCAGCTCGGGGTGCCGGGCGGTGACGTCCCGGAGCACCGCCTCGACGTCCCCGACGACGTGCTCGGCGTCGTCGATCAGCACCCGCTCACCCGGGGAGTCGCCGTGTCCCTCCAGGTCGGGTGCGATCACCAGGGCCCGCGCCGCCACCAGCTGCTCGGCGAGCCACTGGTACCGGCCCGCGTGCTCGCCGTAGCCGTGCAGCAGCAGCGCGATCCACCCGGGATCGCGCCCCGCCCACTCGCGTGCGGCGCGCTCGCCGCGGGGTCCCTCCACGGTGCGCTGACTCGCCTCGATCATGGCTCCCACCCCAGCACAACCCACCTCGCAAGGCCAGCACCCGCGCGGGGCGGCTCAGCCGTGGTAGGCGCTGTTGTCGATCGATCCGAAGCCGCAGACCGCACCGAGGTTCCAGCTCACCGTCAGCGGGTCCTCCTCGTCGGGCGGCGTGACGAGCGCGCCCGTCGGCTTCGGCTGGCAGTCGCCCCGTTCCGGCTCGCCCGCGTGCGGGACCGCGGTCCAGTGCAGGGTGGAACTCGCCGACTCGCCGGGAGCGAGCCGGACGACCGCCGGCCCCGGGTTCGGGGTGCGTTCCAGCTGGGTGGGCAGCCGCTCACCGCCCGCGCCGAGCAGCTGCATCCCGCCGTAGCCGTAGAGGGTGCAGGTCTCGCCGCTGGTGTTGGTCAGCCGCAGTTCCGCGTAGCGCTGGCCCGCGCCCGAGTCCCCGTGCTCGACGGACCCGGAGAGCATCGAGGTGTGGCAGCGCTCCACCTGCGCCGGATCGGCCGCGGCCTGCCCGGTCGCGGAGGCCGAGGACTCCGCCGCCGGGGACGCCGCCTGCTCGGAGCTCGGCGCCTCCTGCTGACTGGTGGGCGGGCCGGGCACCGGAACGCTCGGCATCGAGTCCGAGACCTGCGGGACGGGCTGCTGCCCCGCCATCGAGCCGCAGCCCCCGAGCAGCGCGGCGCCCAACGCCGCCGCCGTGACCTGGTAGAACCTCGTGCGCATCCGGCGAGTCCCGGTCGGCATCCGGTCGTTCCATCGCTGCGAGAACACGGTTGACCACCTCCATCGGCCGCCTCATGCGGCCCGTCTCTTCGCTGTCCGGTCCGCTGTGGTGAAAGACGTCTGGCGCCACAGGTGGTTGCACGTCAAGCGCGGCCCGTCCGGGAGTTCCCCCGGATGGAGGTGCGGCCGTGCGGCCGACCCCACTGTGCCGCCGGCCGACCGGCGCCGCGACCCGCGCGGCGGGAGGGCACCGTTCTCGATCGACGACCGGACCATTTGAGTGCACGACATGATCACGAGCACGAGAACAGGACCGATCGGGTGGCGCTCTTGACCTGAACGGCGGAACTCCGTGATCGTCGACCTTCGATACGTTGGCTCCGAGAACTGTCCTCGGTACGCCGCGGAACCACGTTCCTCGCTTTCCGGAAGGAATTCCGGTGCCGGGGGCGGACAGCACACGCAGACGAGACCGCCGATCCGGTTCGCGTGACGCGACTCGCGCACCGGGCCGCATCCGGTGAAGGGAGGGGGTTCGGGATGGCGAGCATTCCAGGAATCGACGTCGCTCGATATCAAGGAGAACCGGACTGGGCCGCGGTGCGCGGAGCCGGATTCGCGTTCACCTACATCAAGGCCACCGAGGGCGTCGGTTATGTGAGCCCGACGCTCGATTCGCAACTGAACGGGGCCCGCGGCGCCGGGTTGGTGACCGGGCTCTACCACTTCGCGCGGCCGGACACGAACTCGCCGCAGGACGAGGCCGCCGACTTCGCCGGCCAGCTGGCGCGGACGAACTCGGCCGCGCCGGGGAACCTCCCGCCCTGCCTGGACATGGAGACCGAGGCGGCCGACCTCGGAGCCTGGATCAAGGGCTTCGTCGACGCGCTGCGCGGGCACACCGGGCGCAACGAGGTCGTGGTGTACGCCTCCTCGACCTGGTTCAGCGACAAGCTCGCCACGGATTCCTGGGTGGACCCCGGGGTCTTCCTGTGGGTCGCGCACTACGGCAGGCCCGCGGGCCAGCCCGGTTTCCTCACCGATCGGGTCGCGATCCACCAGCACGCCTCGGACGGGAAGGTGCCCGGCATCGGCGGGGACACCGATCTCAACGTCGCGCTGGTGGACCTCCCGGTGCTGACCGGCGGGACCGCACCGCCTCCGCCTCCGCCCGCCCCGCCCGCTCCGGAGACCTACGTGGTGCAACCCGGCGACACGCTCTCCGGGATCGGCGCGAAGGTCGGCGTGGCCTGGCAGGCGATCGCCCAGGCGAACGGGATCACGGACCCCAACCTGATATACGTCGGCCAGGTGCTGCGCGTCCCGCGCTGATCCGCGCTTCGCCGCCGCCCATCCCGCACGGGGTGGGCGGCGGTGTCTCCGGACCGGAGCCGTTCAGCCGAGCACGGGGGCGCGGGCCAGGACCGCGCCGAGGCCGTAGGCCAGGCCCATCACGGTGAGCTCGACGGCGGCCCAGCTGGCCAGCGCGGTCCGCCGGTGGCGCTCGATCAGCGGCAGCAGGCGGTAGCGCGCGTGCCCGCCGAGCACGGCCAGCAGCACCAGCAGTCCCGCCTTGACCAGCACGATCCGGCCGTATCCGGTGGTGAGCAGGCCCCCGGGGCCGCTGCCCGCCGCGTCGAGCTCGGTCAGGCCGTTCACCGCGCCGGAGAGCGCGACCAGGACGATCGCGGCGGTCGCCAGCTTGGAGCAGCGCGGCAGTGCCGTCGCCAGCAGGCCCCGGCGCGGGGCGACGAACAGCGCGATCGAAGCCAGTGCGCCCGCCCAGATCGCGGCGGCGAGCACGTGCAGCTGCGCCGAGATCATGCTCAGCTCGTGGTGCTCCCAGCCCACCGCGTGCCCGGTCAGCGGCATCGGCAGCAGGCCGAGCAGGGCGAGCACCGCCCCCAGGTCGTCGGTGAGCACGTCCCGCGCCGGCGCTCGCTGGGAGCGCACCAGCCCGGCCAGCCCCAGGGCGGCGCACCCCGCCGCGCACCCCAGGCTCAGCGCCAGGGCAGTTCCGGCGGGGACACCGGTGACGTACCGGGCGACGTCCTGCGCGCTGGGCGAACCGCCCACCAGCTCGGCGGTGTGGATCACGAGCAGCAGCAGCGCACCGAGCAGCCAGGCCAGCGCGGTGATGACCGCTGTTCGCCGGGAGCGCGCGAGCAGCGCCGCCACCCCGCGCGCCCGGGGAGGGAGCAGCCGGGGCAGCAGGGCGAGGCCGACGGTGGCGACGGCGGCGAGGTCCAGCGCGGCCCGCACCAGAGGGCCGCCGTAGCGGACCACCGTCGAGGGTTCCGGCACACCGGGAGCGGTGCTGGCGCCGAGCAGCGCGGTCGCGATGACGGCCGCGAGCAACCCGGGCACGAGGATCGCCGGCGCGAACATCCCGGCACGCCGGTCTGCGCGCGCGGGACCGGATCCGGGGTCGGCGGGCATCCCGGCATCGTCTCACCCGTTCGGGCGGGATCCGGTCGGTCCGCCGGGCGCGGAACGGTTCAGCGTGTTGACCCGATCACCATTCGACTTCGAATAGTTGATCTTGAATCGGGCTCCGCCGTCCGCTGGCGTGCGGTTATCCCCGCCGTGCGGCGATTGCCGCTCGTTTCGAACCCGCACCGGACGAGCGGGGGAAACCGCCGATCCCTGTGTTGCTGACAAAGGTCTCAGGGGACTTGTTCTACAGTCGTGCACGTGGATCAGGCGGGCGGTAATGAGTGGGCGGGGTATGTGGCGCGTACCTCGTCGTCGCTCAGGTCCGCTGATTCGCGGAGGAGGGATGCGGTGCCGCGGCCGAACCGGCACTGGCCGCGTTCGGCCGTTCACCGCGCGCATTCTCGTTATCCGGCCCGCGGCTTCGAGAGGCTTCGCCGCGTTTCCCGGGAGCCCCGTGTTCGCGGCTATTCGGCGAATGTTTCCCCGCTGGTTCCACCGCGCGGCGGGACGGGATCGGTGGCGTCGCCCAGGGGTGCGGTCAGCGGACCCCGGGATCGGGTGGCGAGCCCGCGATGGGGACGTGCGGCGCTGCGCTGCGCGGACGCGCCGGATCGTCGGATTCGCACCCGTCCGCTGCCGGGGCCGGAGCATCATGGGGTGGGCCGGTCCGGTGCCGCCGGGTGCTTGGCCCGGTACGCCCCGGTCGCTGATCGAGGTCGGGGAAATTGAGGGTGCACCCCGATGTGGGTGAGCCCGCGATGCGCGAGATTGAGCGGTGTGGACGAACAGCACAGGCTGCCGGTGACGGCAACCCGGGGTGGAGACGGTGGCCCGCGCGTCCCGGTCGCCGTCACGTCCCGTGCGCGGCCGGTCGCCTCTCGCGCGGACCGGGCGGCGCTCGCGGGCGGGGTGCCCGGGAGCGGCCCCGGTGACCAGGTGATCTTCGTGGGGCGGGATGCGACGTGACCACACTGGCGGTGGTGCTCGCGGCGCTGGGCGCGTGCGGTTACGCGGTCGGCGCCCGGATGCAGCACTCGGCGGTGCGCGCCGAGATGGGTGATGGCGGGCTGAAGGTCCGTAGCCAGGTCCAGCTGCTGCGGAACCCCCTGTGGCTGCTGGGATTGGCCGCGCTCGGCAGCGGCGCGCTGCTGCACGCGACGGCGCTCGGCCTCGCTCCGCTGAGCGTCGTGCAGCCGGTCGGCGTGCTGGCGCTGCCGATCACCGTGCTGCTCAGCGCGCGGCAGCAGGGCCTGCGCACCCGGGAGCTCAACATCAACGTCGTGCTGGCGGTGCTGGCCGCGACCGGCGGGGTCGGGGCGTTCGTGTTCCTCGCCGCGGGCAGCGCGACCTCGACCCCGGTCCTGCCGGACGAGCAGTTGCTGGCGACCCAGCTCGTCGCGGGCGCGGTGCTAGCGCTCGGGGTGTTCGGCCTGCTGACCAGGTCGAAGGTTCGCTGCATGGCCTACGCGGCCGGATGCGCGGTGGCCTACGGGCTGGTCTCGGTGCTGGTGCGGGCGCTGGTGCAGCAGCTCGGCAGCACCCCGTTGCTGGAGATCAACCCGCTGCCGCTGGTGGCGATCGTGGCGGCGATGGCGGTGGGCGGCTGGTTGTTGCAGCACGGCTACGCCAGCGGGCCTCCCGAACTGGTGGTGGCGTGCTTGACGGTGATCGATCCGCTGGTCGCGGTCGGCCTGGGGATCGGACTGCTGGGGGAGGCCGACGCGGTGGGCAGCGCGACGGCGGCCGGCGAAGTGCTGTGCGCGGTGATCGCGTGCGCCGGGGTGTTCGCGCTCGCGCGACACCACCCGGAGACCCAGGATCGAGAAGTGCAAGCAACCGCGGCCGACGACGGCGACGCCGGCGTGCGGCGGATACGTTCTGACGGGAGTTCAACTTGACTTCGCAACCGTTCGGCGGAGATCGGCTGCGCATCGTGATCGGCGCGGTCATGTACCCGCCCGAGGTGAACGGCGCGGCGAACTTCGGCCACCGGCTCGCGACCGGACTGGCGCGCCGGGGCCACGACGTGCACGTCATCTGTCACTCGGTGGACCGGCAGGAGAGCACCAGCGTCGAGGACGGCGTGACCGTGCACCGGGTCGCCTCGTACCGCACTCCCGCGCACCCGACGTTCCGCGCCTGCCCGCCGTGGCGGGCCTCTTCGGTGGCGGACCGATTGCTCAGGGAGATCCAGCCCGACATCGTGCACGTCCAGTCGCACTTCTTCATCGGGCGAGGACTGATCAACGCCGCGCGCCGCCAGGGCATCGGGCTGATCGCGACCAACCACTTCATGCCGGAGAACATCTTCGGCTACGTCCGCGTCCCGAAGGTGCTGCAGAACGCCGCCACCCGGCTGCTCTGGCACAACCTGATCCGCCACTACGGCAAGGCCCGGCTGGTCACCGCGCCCACCCCGCGCGCCGTGCAGCTGTTGCAGGAGAACGGGTTCTCCGGTCCCGCGATGCCGGTGTCCTGCGGCATCGACGTCGGCCTGTACCGCCGCCGCGCGCAGGAGGTGCGCGAGCAGGACCCGGACCCGGCCACCCGCACCATCCTGTTCGTCGGCAGGCTCGACGAGGAGAAGCACATCGACGACCTGCTGCGGGCGATGGCGTTGCTGGAGACCAGCAGGGCGACCCGCCTGGAGATCGTCGGCGACGGCAGTTGCCGGGAGCCGCTGGGCGAGCTCGCCGCGCAGCTCGGGATCGAGGACCGGGTGCACTTCGCGGGATTGGTCGACGAGCAGGAGCTGCTCGACGCCTACGCACGGGCGGACCTGTTCTGCATGCCGAGCATCGCCGAGCTGCAGAGCCTGGCCACCATGGAAGCGATGTCGGCGGGCACCCCCGTCGTCCTCGCGGACGCGATGGCGCTGCCGCACCTGGTCGAGGCCGGGCGGAACGGCTGGTTGTACCCGCCGCGCGACGTGCACGCGCTGGCGCACGCGATCGACGACGTGATCGAGGACCGCGCGACCATCGACCGGATGGGCGCCGCGGGGGAGCGGCTGGTCAGCAGCAAGCACGACATCGACGCGGTGCTGGGCCGCTTCGAGTCGATCTACCGCCACGCGCTCGCGGAGAACGACGGGGTGACACCGGTCGAGCTGCCCGCCGAGCTGGCGAGCTGAGCGGCCGTGACCAGTCGTCCACCGGGTTCCGCCACTCCGGAACCGAGCCTGCTCCCGGAACAGCGGGTCGAGCGGATCCACGGCTCCGAACTGCACTTCTGGACCTACCGGCCCGGGGCGGACTCCGCCCCGGACTCGCCCGGGGAGCCGCTGATCGTCATGGTGCACGGGTTGCGCGGCACCCATCACGGCCTGGAGCCGATAGTGCGGCACCTGCCCGGCCGCACCGCCGTGGTGCCGGACCTGCCGGGGTTCGGGGATTCCGGCCCGATGACCGGGCGCCCGCACGACGTGGCCGGTTACGCCGCCGCGATCGTCGAGCTGATCGAACGGCTCGGCGGCCGGGAGCGGCCGGTGGTGCTGCTCGGGCACTCCTTCGGCTCGATGGTCGCGGCTCACGTCGTCTCCCTCGATTCGGAGCTGGTGCGGCGGCTGGTGCTGGTGAACCCGATCTCGACGCCCGCGCTGCGCGGACCGAGGGTGGTGCTGTCCCGGCTGACGTCGCTCTACTACGCGCTCGGCACGGCGCTGCCGCCGCGGCTCGGCCGCGCCCTGCTCGCCAACCGCCTGGTGGTGCGCGGCGCGGGCCAGGCGATGCTGCGGACCCGGGATCCTCGGGTGCGCCGCTTCGTCCACGAGAGCCACCAGCGGCACTTCAGCCGGTTCCACAGCCCCGGCCTGCTCAGCGAGACCTACGCGGCCTCGGTCACCGGAACCGTTGCCGACCACCTCGCCGCGCTGGTGCTGCCCACCCTGGTCATCGCGGGGGAGTCCGACGAGATCGCGCCGGTGGAGGGCCAGCGCGAGCTGGTCGCCGGACTGCCGGACGCCGAGCTGGTGGTGATCCCGGGCGTGGGGCACCTGGTGCACTACGAGACCCCGGCTGAGGCGGCGGCCGCGATCGACCGCTTCCTGGAGCGGTCGTGAACGCGGCGGGGCGGTCCCCTCGGGTGTTCGTGGACGCCCGCTGGACTCGCACCGACGCCCACGACGGGATCAGCCGGTTCGGGGCCGAGCTGATCCGCGAGCTCCACGCGCTGCACCCGGTGACGATGCTCGTGCACGACGACCGGCAGCTCGCGCTGCTGCCCGACGGCGTGCCGCACGTGAAGATCAACAGTCCGCTCTCGGTGCGGGAGCTGTTCGTGGCGCGCAGGCTGCACGCCCTCGGGGCCGAGGTCGTCTTCAGCCCGATGCAGGTCATCGGGGGCTTCGGCCGCCGCTACCGCCTCGTGCTCACGTTGCACGACCTGATCTACTACCGGCATCCGCGACCTCCTGGTTTCCTGCCCGCGCCGGTTCGGGCGATCTGGCGGCTGTACCACCGCGCCTACTGGCCGCAGCGGGTGCTGCTGAACCGCGGGGACGCCGTGGTCACCGTCAGCGAGACGACGAAGCGGCTGATCGAGCGGCACCGCCTCACCCGGCGGCCCGTCACCGTGGTGCCCAACGCCCCTTCCGGGCTGCCCGAGCACGGGGAGCCGGAGCCGTCCCCGACCGGGCCAGTGCGCGACCTCGTCTACATGGGTTCCTTCATGCCCTACAAGGACGTCGAGACCCTGCTCGCGGGGATGCGCTCGCTGCCCGGTTACCGGCTGCACCTGCTGAGCCGGATCGCGCCCGCCCGGGAGGCGGAGCTGCGCGCCCAGGTGCCGCGCGGGGCGGAGGTGGTGTTCTGGAACGGCATCGAGGAGGACGCCTACCGGTCGCTGCTGCGCCGGGCGGAAGCCCTGGTCACCGCGTCGAGGGACGAGGGATTCGGACTGCCGGTCATCGAGGCGATGCATTCCGGAACTCCTGTCGTGTGCAGCGAACTGGACATCTTCCGCGAGGTCACCGGGGGACACGCGCGGTTCTTCCCGGTGGGCGACGCCGCGGCCTTCGCCGCGGCGGTCCGCGAGGTGGCGGACCCCGAGCAGCGGGCGGAGCTGGTGAGCCGCGGCCGCGAGCAGGCGGCGGGATTCACCTGGGCCCGCTCGGCCCGGCGGTTGCTGGACGTGCTCGCGCCGGGCCGGGACGACGCCGTCGAGGCGGCCGAAGCGGGCTAGGCCCGGTCAGCGCGGCCAGACCTTGATGGCCCGTGCGACGTAGTCGGGCCGGGGCGCCGTGGAACCCGGTGGGTAGGTCGCGAAGTCGGCGTGCGTGTCGCAGTCCGGGTCCTGGTACACGGTCACCGGCTTGTCCGTGCGGTTGACGAAGGACTTCGCCTCGGGCTCCGGCGGTAGCGCGACGCACTCCTCCAGCGCCGTGGTGCGCAGTTCGGCGCGGTGCGGTTCACCGCGGAAGTCCACGTGCGGATAGGCGCAGAAGGCCCCGTCCTGGCAGGGGATCGGCGCCGCCGGACCCGCCTGGGCGGCGCCGCCGAGACCGGCCACCGCGATGCCGAGCGCGAGCGCGGGAGCGAGCACCGATCGCCGTCGAGTCCACAGAGGACGCAATCCCCGCGGGGTCCGGTGCGACTTCGTGCTGATGGCGTGCGACATGAGGAACTCCTTACGTAGCAAGGGAAATGAGGATGGATCGAAAGCCAGCGGGCCGAACCGTGCCCCGGCGAGATCCAGATTCCCGAAACCGCGATCCGAGCGCCAGCACTTCGGCTGGATACACCCCGACCGAGTGGATTTCCGGCCCGCCGCACCGGAGTTCGCGGTCCGATCCGGGCTCGCGGTGCGCCCCGGTGCCGGAAACCGGGGCGGTCGGTCCGCGGTGCGGGATCGTGCCTCCCGGGGAGCCGCTCCGGCCCTCGCGATCGGGCGCCCCCTGAGCCTCCGCGCGCCGCGTCGGTCGGTCCGGGGACGGAGCTGGTCAGCGGGCGAGGTTCGGCCGCGCGTCCGACCGGGCCGCCGGACCGTGCGGCCCGGTGCGGCGAATTCGCCGCCGCCACGAGCCCGGCCGGGGTGGTGCGGACCCTTATAGTTCCGGAAAGCCTCCCGCCGAGGAGTACACGAGGAGACGCACGTGGCGTTCGACGCAGATGTCATCGTTGTGGGGGCCGGGCTCGCCGGCCTGGTCGCGACGGCCGAGCTCGCCGACTCCGGTCGCCGCGTGCTGCTGCTCGACCAGGAGCCCGAATCCTCGCTGGGCGGTCAGGCCCACTGGTCCTTCGGCGGCCTGTTCCTGGTGGATTCCCCGGAGCAGCGCAGGCTCGGCGTCCGCGACTCGGCGGAGCTGGCCTGGCAGGACTGGGAGGGCACCGCCGGGTTCGACCGCGCCGAGGACCGCTGGCCGCGTCGCTGGGCCGAGGCCTACGTGGATTTCGCCGCCGGCGAGAAGCGCGCCTGGCTGCGCGAGCAGGGGTTGCGGCTGTTCCCGGCGGTGCAGTGGGCCGAACGCGGCGGATCGCAGGCCACCGGGCACGGGAACTCGGTGCCGCGCTTCCACATCACCTGGGGGACGGGCCCGGGCGTGCTCGAACCGTTCCTGCGCCGGGTCCGCGCCGCCGAGGAGCGCGGGCTGGTCTCGACGCGCTTCCGGCACCGGGTCACCGGGCTGACCACCACCGGGGGCGCGGTGGACGGAGTGCGCGGCGAGGTGCTGGAACCCAGCCCGGCGCTGCGGGGACAGCCCAGCTCCCGCACCGCCACCGGGGAGTTCTCGCTGCGGGCGCAGGCCGTGGTGGTCACCTCCGGCGGCATCGGCGGGAACCTGGACCTGGTGCGGCGGAACTGGCCCGCCCGGATGGGGCCCGCGCCGCGGCGGATGATCTCGGGAGTGCCCGACCACGTGGACGGGAAGATGCTCGGGATCGTCGCCGACGCGGGCGGCAGCGTCATCAACTCGGACCGGATGTGGCACTACACCGAGGGAATCCAGAACTACGATCCGGTGTGGACCCGGCACGGCATCCGGATCCTGCCCGGACCGTCGTCGTACTGGATCGACGCCGAGGGACGCCGGTTGCCCCCGCCGCTGTTCCCCGGGGCCGACACCCTCGCCACCCTGGCGCACATCAACGCCTCCGGGCACGACCACACCTGGTTCGTGCTGAACCGGCGGATCATCAGCCGCGAGTTCGCGCTGTCGGGTTCGGAGCAGAATCCCGACCTCACCGGCCGCAGCATCGGCGAGGTGCTGCGGCGGGGTGGCGAGGTGACCCCCGGGCCGGTGGCCGAGTTCGTCAAGCGCGGCGCGGACTTCGTCACCCGTCGCACGCTGCCCGAGCTGGTGCGCGGGATGAACGAGCTGACCGGTTCCGACTCGATCGACGCCGAGCGGCTGGAGCGCGACATCACCGCGCGAGACCGCCAGGTCACCTCGGGGCTGGGCAAGGACGCGCAGGTGGGGCTCATCCGGGCCGCGCGCCGCTACAGCGTGGACCGGTGGGTGCGGGTCACTCCGCCGCACCGGTTGCTGGATCCCGAGGCGGGGCCGCTGGTGGCGGTGCGGCTGTCGCTGCTGACCCGAAAGACGCTGGGCGGGCTGGAGACCGACCTCGACGCGCGGGTGCTGGGAGCCGACGGCTCCCCGCTGCCCGGGTTGTACGCGGCCGGTGAGGTCGCGGGCTTCGGCGGCGGCGGGATGCACGGCTACCGCTCGTTGGAGGGGACCTTCCTCGGCGGCTGCCTGTTCTCCGGGCGGGCCGCCGGGCGGGCCGCGGCGCGGGCCACGGCATGACTTCCCGTCCGGGTTCCGGGAGCGGGCCACGGGGACGCTCCCGGAACCCGGACGTCACAGGAAGCAGGAGCTGGCGTAGCCGGTGACGCGGGTCCGCCGGTCCAGCACCTGCCACCAGGTGTTGCTGCGCGTTCCGTCCACGCAGGTCACCGGCTCCCCGGCGACCTCCCGGCGCAGCCGCAAGCGGTCGCCGGGGTTGCCGACGCCGACCACCGCCGAGGCGGTCCCGGGCTCGGCCCGCAGGTTGACCCCGGGGACCCGGAAGTCCCCGTAGCGGTCGGGCCGGTCCTCGTGGCGCAGCTCCGCCAGCCGGTGCCCGAACTCGAACATGAAGTGCGCGACGCCGGACCCCAGGCCGTTGATGGGCAGCACGAGTGCGGCCACCCCGGCGAGCACGGCATTCCGGATCGTGTGCATGAGTTCCCCCGTCTCCCTCGTGACCGGGTCGACCGCCCCCGGCAGGGAGTTTCGCGAATAGATCGTTCCGACGTTTCCCCGTAGCCGAATCAATCGAACGCGGGCATCATCTTATCGGCCACGAGCGGCCTTCCGGCAGTGTCCGATCGAGTGCACCGGAAAAAGCGCCCCGCCGTGCGGAACCATGAAAAGGATTCGCGGCCGGATCGCGGTGCGTTTCGTCTTTACCCACTTCTGTGGTTCCGGAACGGTGAACGAACGGATGTTTCTCGCGGTGCGTGATGTCGTTAGCGATCTGGAGCGGCCGTTAGGCTGCCCGGCGCAGGAGCACGGCGGACCGGAGGAATCGATGAGCGAGCAGGACCTGTGGCGAGGGCTGGCGGTGCCACCGGGATTGTGCCGGTACTGCCGTCACCCGTCGTTGAACCGGACGCGACACGGCGTCACGTACCTGCGCTGCACCCGGGCCGGATGGGATGAGCGCATTCCACGCTATCCGGGCCTCCCGGTCGCGGAGTGCGTCGGTTTCGAGCCCCGGAACGGCGGGCCCGCCGATTCGCGTTCCGAGGGCTGATCGAGGTGACCTGGCGAAACGGGACGACCCCCGCGAAGGCGGGACCGGTCCCCGGGCGTCGGAGCGACCCGGGGACCGTCCGTCAGCTGCGCTCGGAGCCGATGCCGGTGAGCGAGCGGACCTCCATCTCGGCCCGCCGGTCCTCGTCGGTCGACTCCTCGCTGAACAGCGTGCCGAGCGCGGCGAACAGGAACGAGACCGGGATGGACACGATGCCGGGGTTGCGCAGCGGGAACAGCGCGAAGTCCACCCCGGGGAAGATCGAGTCCGGGGCCCCGGAGACGACTGGGGAGAACAGCACCAGCAGCAGGCAGGACACCAGTCCGCTGTAGATGCCCCACAAGGTCCCCGCGGTGTTGAACCGCCGCCAGAACAGCGAGTACAGCAGGGTGGACAGGTTCGCGGAGGCCGCGAACGCGAACGCCAGTCCGACCAGGAACGCGATGTTCTGCCCGTTCACGGCGATCCCGCCCAGGATGGACACCGCCCCGATCGCCAGCGCGGTGTAGCGCGCGACCCGCACGACCTGCCGCGAATCGGCGCGGCCCCCGCGCAGCAGGTTCGCGTAGACGTCGTGGGCGAACGAGGCGGAAGCGGTCAGCGTGAGCCCGGCGACGACGGCCAGGATGGTGGCGAAGGCGACCGCGGCGACGATGCCGAGCAGCAGCGTGCCGCCCACCTCGTAGGCCAGCAGCGGAGCCGCGGAGTTCTCCCCGCCGGGCGCGTCCAGGATGGCCGGGGTCCCCACCAGCGCCGCCGCGCCGAAGCCGATGATCAGCGTGCACAGGTAGAACAGCGACATCGTCCAGGTCGCCCACACCACCGAGCGGCGCGCCTCCTTGGCGTTGGGCACGGTGTAGAAGCGCATCAGCACGTGCGGCAGGCCGCCCACGCCGAGCACCAGGGCCAGCGAGAGCGAGACGAAGTCCAGCCTGGTCATGTCGGAGAGCCCGTACTGCACCCCGGGGGCGAAGATCTCCCGGCCGTGCGGGTTGTTCTCGGCGGCGTAGGTGAGCAGCTTGGACGGGCTGTAGCCGAACTTGCCGATGAGGAAGATGGTCATCATGCCCACGCAGAGGAACAGCAGCGCGGCCTTGACGATCTGCACCCAGGTGGTGCCCTTCATCCCGCCGACGAGCACGTAGAGCACCATGATCACGCCGACGACGGCGATCACGAGGGCCTGCCCGCCCGAGCTGTGCACGTTCAGCAGCAGCGCGACGAGCCCGCCGGCACCCGCCATCTGCGCGATCATGTAGACGAAGGTGATGGCCAGCGTGGAGATCGCGGCCGCGGCTCGCACCGGGCGCGCGCGCATCCGGAAGCTGAGCACGTCGCCCATCGTGAACCGGCCGGTGTTGCGCATCCGCTCGGCGATGAGCAGCAGGTTGATCAGCCAGGCGACCAGGAACCCGATCGAGTAGAGGAACCCGTCGTAGCCGTGCACGGCGATGGCGCCCGCGATGCCGAGGAACGAGGCCGCGGACAGGAAGTCCCCGGACAGCGCGATGCCGTTCTGGGCCCCGCTGAAGGAGCCGCCCGCGGCGAAGTAGTCGGCCGCGGTGCTGCGGCTGCTCGCCCGGTAGGCGACGAAGAGCGTGAGCAGCGCGAAGCCCGCGAAGATCGCGGTGTTCACCGCGGGGCCGTCGGCGGGCAGCGCCGGACCTCCAGCGGGGTCCTGGGCGGCACCGGTGAGCTGGTGGATCACCGGTCGTCACCGCCCGCGGGCCCCGGGGAGTCCACTTCGGCCCGCAGGGCTTCGACGCGGGGATCCACGGAGCGCTCCGCGAAGTGGACGTAGGCGGTGGTGATGAGCATTGTGGACGCGAACTGCCCGACGCCGAGCAGCAGCCCGACGTTGATCTCGCCGAGGACGGGCTGCGCCATGAGGTCGGCGCGGTAGGCGGCGAGCAGCACGTACCCGAGGTACCAGAGCAGGAATAACGCGGTCATCGGAAATACGAACGTGATCACCCGTCGGCGCAGTGCGTGGAATTCCGCGCTGGCCGCGATGGCCGGGTAATCGGGCCCGCGCAGGGTGGTGTCGGTGCTGCGTTCGATTCCGGCGAAGGGTTTCGGGACTTTCCTCCTGGCGCGGTGCTGGGGATACGCGCGTATCGCTGTTCGAGTAGCGTCGCTCATGCTTCCTTCCCGGAATTTCTCTGCGTTCGGGTCGGTCGAACTCGGGGGACCCGGTGGATGCGATGTCGAGGCTTGGCGGCGGCGAAGTTAACCACCTGTCCCGAGTCCAAGAAAAGAGATGTCGCCACACAGGATGACGAAGCAACTGCGGAGCGTGACGAAACGGGGGGTCGTGGGCGGGAGTGCGCCACGACCGGTTGAACTTCGACCACTCGGCCGCGCGTTCCGGTGAAGGTTTTCGGCCGACGCCACTCGGTCTCGCGGGGACCTGCGCGCCCTTCCGCGCAGTGAAAAATTCCTCGTTCCGGCCCCCCGGGGGCGGTGTCCGCGAGTCGTGACGTGCGGCGTTCCCCGCAGTGGATTCGGCTGAAAACGCCCCCCGCTGTTTCTGGGGGGCAGGGTTTATAGTGCAGGCACCCGAAAGCAGACCGCTTCCTTCGCCCCCGGTTAGGTGTCCGTGTCCGGAATGCCGTCAGTCCTGGCACAGCCCGTAGCGATCGGTTCGGTAACGCTCGGTCTCGCTGGAGCCGCCGCACCGATACGGTTCTGTGCTGCCAGCCCGCCCCCTCGACTGCGAGCCTGCCCGCCGCCGGACCGCTTATCCCCCGACAACCCAGACGACGATTGCGGGATCACACGCATGCGCCGTTCCCCGACGCCAAGTTCGCTCGAAAGAGATCGCCTGCCGAGCTGGGCCAGCCGGCCGATGCCGGGGTGGTGCGCGTGACCGCGCCCACTCCTCCGCGCAGGCGAGCCTCGGTCACCGAGTGGCGCAACTGGAGCCTCCCGGTCAAGTTCACCGCCGTCGTCCTGATCCCGGTGGTCTTCGCGGTCGGCCTCGGCATCTCCCAGATCACCTGGCAGGTCGAACAGGCGAACGAGTACGAGCGCGTCTCGCACGTGCTCGAGAGCGCGCAGCAGGTGGAGCCGCTCGTGGCCGCGCTGCAGAACGAGCGCAACGCCGCCGTCCTCGTCAACAACACCGAGGACTTCGACCGCCGGATCGACGCGGTGAACACCGCCTTCGACGCGGTGGACGACGAACTCGGCCACGACTCCGGGCACATCGGCACCGACTACGGAACGATCGTCGCGGACCGCCACGACGAGCTGCACGCCGCGCTGGAGGACCTCAACTCAGCGCGCGAGGCCGTCCGTCGCGAGTCGCTGTCGACACCGGACACCATCAACGCCTACAGCGCCGTGATCACCACCGTGCTCTCGCTGGACCGCGCGCTCACGAGCACCGTCTCGGAGCCGTCGCTGGCCAGCACCGCCTCCGCGCTGCAGGACATGCTCTCCATCATGGAGGAGGTCCGCCTCCAGCAGGCCTGGGTGCTCAGCGGGATCTCCCAGGGCAGCCTGCTGCCGGAGTCGACCGACGCGCTGCTGGGCTCGCGGGCCCGGCTCATCTCCAAGATCGCCGACGCCCGCGCCACCGTCGCCCGCCACTGGCAGGAGCGGCTGGACACGACCACCACCGGCCCGGAGATCCTGCAGCGCAACGCGCTGCTCACCCAGGCCCTCGCCGCCGGGCCCGCCGGAATCACCCAGGAGCAGTGGAACGGCATCTCCGACCAGGTCGTCGAGCTCATCAACGACGGCCACGACGACCTGGCCGCCGAGGTCCGCGCCGGAGCGGGGACGTTGCGGGAGGACGCGGGCAACGCGGCCGGCTGGGACTCGGCGATGCTGCTGGCCGCGCTGATCGCGGCCGCCGCGGTGATCTTCTTGATCTCCCGTCAGCTGCTGGGCTCGCTGCGCTCGTTGCGGCACGGCGCGCTGGACGCCGCCCAGCACGGTCTGCCCGAAGCGGTCGCCGGGATCCGGGCCGGCGAGGAGGTCGGTGAGCTGCGGCCGGTTCCGGTGCGCACCACCGAAGAGGTCGGGCAGGTCGCCCGCGCCTTCGAGGAGGTGCAGAACCAGGCGTTGCGCCTCGCCGCCGAGCAGGCCTCGCTGCGGCACGGCTACAGCGAGTCGTTCGTCGGCGTCTCCCGGCGGAGCCAGGGCCTGCTGGAGCGCCAGCTGCGCCTGTTCGAGCAGCTGGAGCAAGACGAGGAGGACCCGGACCAGCTTTCCCGGCTGTTCCAGCTGGATCACCTCGCGACCCGGATGCGCCGCAACAACGAGAACCTCATGGTCCTCTCCGGCAGCGACCTGGCGCGGCGCTTCGTGCGGCCCACCGAGCTGGGCGACATGCTGCGCGCCGCGGTCTCCGAGATCGAGCAGTACCCGAGGGTGGTCGTGCAGCCGCCGCCGCAGGTGCGGCTGCTGGGCCACGCCGCCAGCGACCTGGTGCGGCTGATGGCCGAGCTGATGGACAACGCCGCGAACTTCTCCGCGCCCGAGACCACGGTGACCGTCTCCAGCTATCAGGCGGGTGACGGGTCGATCACCGTGGACGTGCTGGACGAGGGCATCGGGATGGGTGAGCACGAGCTCGAGGCCGCCAACGCCAGGCTGGCCCAGGTCGACGAGAACGACCTGGCGACCTCGCGGCGGATGGGCCTGTTCGTGGTGGCCCGGCTGGCGGTGCGCCACGGCGTCACCGTCCGGCTGCACGGCGGCCCCGATGTGGACGGTGTGCGGGCCACTGTGGTCGTGCCCGCCGAGCACGTCGTCTCGGGCGGGCCGGCGGCCCCGCAGCCCGCGCAGGGCGCGGGTGGCCAGCGCAACGGCGTGGCCCACCACGAACTGCCGGTCTCGGGCTCGTTCGGGACGGGCCCGCAGGCGGCGGGATCCGCTGCCGAGGCCGGTTCGCGACCGGACGGTGGTCTCGCCCGGAGCAGCGGCGAGACCGGCTTCAGCACGGGCGAAACCGGGTTCAGCACGGCGGAGACCGGGTTCAGCACGGCGGAGACCGGGTTCAGCACGGCGGGTTCCGGGTTCGGGACCGCGGAAACGGGTTTCGGCACCGCGGACTCCGGGTTCAGCACGGGCGAGACCGGGTTCAGCACCGCCGTCCCCGGCGAGTCGAACACCTTCAACACCGGCTTCCTCGCCCCCGGCGGGGACGGAATGGCGAGCACCCCGCTGCCGAAGCGGGAACCCGCGGCCGGGCTGGTCGGGCCCTCGCAGCGGGAGGACGCCCCGGCCGCCCCGATGGGCAGCCTGTTCACCCCGGTGGACCTGCCCGAGCAGTCCGACGGGCACGACTTCTCCGCCGACTGGACCTCCTCGGACCTGGCCTGGCCGCCCGCTGCCGAGGACGCCCCGGCGGCCGCGCAGGACGCCCCCGCGCCGATCTTCGAAGAGGCCTCGACGCAGTGGTTCCAGCCGATCGACTTCGACGCGGAGCCGGACGGGGAGCCCGGAGCGGAATCCGCCGGCTGGCCCGACGACGAGCAGGCGACGTCCATCATGGACACCGGTTCCTGGGCGTTCACCTCGGATTCCGCCGATTCGGACGCCGTCGCTCCGGATTCCGAGCCGGAGCGGGGGCCGTCGTTCACCGATTCGGGCCTGCCCCGGCGGGAAGCGCGCGGTGACAGCTCCGAGCGGCAGGTCCACGTGGACGAGAACGACCCGCTCGGCATCGGTGACCTGCACCGGGGCGGGCAGGCCGAGTCGGAACCGCGGGACACCGGAGCCGCCGCGAGCACGTCCGCGGACCGCAGCCCGCAGGAGCTCAGCCGCCGCCTCGCCGACATGCAGGGCGGCCTGCGATTCGGGAGGAGGAGGCCGATGACGGCGGCGCAGGACGGTGCCGAGCAGGACGCCACCGCCGGACGGCGGGACTCCTGGGCGAACGGCTCCGGGGACGCGGCGGTGCACGGGGACGCGGCGGTGCACGGTGAGTCGGCGGCGAACGGCGACGGCGGCTGGAGCTTCGCCGCCGACGAGTCCTGGCGCCAGGTCGAGGCCGCCGCGGCCTCGCAGCCCACCTCGTTCACCGAGTCGGGGCTGCCCCGGCGCACTCCGCGCGCCCAGCTGGCACCGGGCAGCGCGGGCAGCGCTCCGGCGCGGTCCGAGGGCAAGGGCTTCGAGCGGGACGCGAGCGCGTTGCGCGGCAGGTTGTCCAGTTTCCAGTCCGGTGTCGAGCGCGGCAGGCACCGGCTGCCGGACGAGTCGTAGGGAGGTCGCATGCGTTGCTCAGGTGCGGATGAGCCTCGTCGGACGAAGGAGCGGTAACCAGACCACTGAGGGCGCGGTCGCCACCGGCCGCGCCCGGTTCCACCGATTCGGCAAGCGGAGTCGACCGGACGACCTCGGCGATTCCACGACCACAAGCCAGGAGGTTGCATGACTCCCCAGGAGACGATGTCCCGGCGGTTCGGGTGGCTGGTGACGGACTTCACCCAGCGCGTAGCCGGAGTGGCGCACGCGATCGTGGTGTCCGCGGACGGACTTCTGCTGACCTCGTCGACGAACCTGCCCCGGGACCGCGCCGAGCAGCTCGCCGCCGTGTCGTCCGGACTGCTCAGCCTCACCAACGGCGCCGCGAAGTGCTTCGAGGCGGGTGAGGTCACGGAGACCATCGTGGAGATGCAGTACGGCACGCTGATCCAGATGGGCATCAGCGACGGTTCCTGCCTCACCGCGCTCGCCGCGCCCCAGTGCGACATGGGCCTGATCGCCTACGAGATGGCGATGCTGGTCGAGCGGGTCGGCCAGATCCTCACACCGGAGCTGCGCCACCAGCTGCAGGGCGCGGGGAATCCGCTCTCCCGCCCGGCCGCGGTGAGGTGAACCGATGAGCGGACCTGAGTTCGGCGAGCAGGACCGAAGACGGGACGAGCCGGACGCGAACACCTTCGCCGACGTGATGAACGGGTTCACCTTCGACAGCGGCCGCAGCAGGCGCGGCCGCCGCCGGAAGGGCGAGCAGGCGGAGGAGCCCGCCGCCGAGGGGGAGGCAGCCGCGCAGCCCCCGCCGTCCCGGCGCCCGACCGCCAGACCGCCGGTGGACCCCTTCGACCAGCGGGACCCGTTCGACTCCCAGGAGTTCGAGTGGGAGACGCAGGCGCCCACCTACCGCGATCCCGAGGAGGGGTGGGGGGCTCCCGAGCAGCCCGGCGGGTGGACTCGGGAAGCGGCGGACGAGGCCACGGGACCGCAGCACCCGTGGCAGCGACCGGGCGGGGGTGATGATCCGGCCCGCGAGCAGTCCAGGGGGGCGTTCGCCGGGCCGGGCTGGGAGCCGGAGCCCCCGGCCGAGGTTCCCGCCGCCATCCGCTCGTACACCTGGACCGGTGGTAGGACCAGGTCGAACTACGAGCTGCAGATGGAGACGCTCGTGTCCACCAGCGAGACCTTCCGGTCTGGTTCGGCGGGGCGGATGGAACACGAGTCGATCGCCGAAATGTGCCGGCATCCCAGGTCGGTAGCCGAAGTCGGAGCGCTGCTCTCCGTTCCGATCGGGGTGGCTAGGGTGTTGCTGGCCGACATGGCGGAACTGGGGATGGTCACCGTGCACCAGACGGTGACCGAAAGCGGTAGCGCACCACACCTGTTGTTGATGGAAAGGGTATTGAGTGGACTCCGTCGGCTTTAGAGCTCCCCAAGGAGGCGCTCGGGGGCCGGTTGCCCCCCAGCGCGGCGCCACCACCTCGGCGAAGATCGTCGTCGCGGGCGGCTTCGGGGTCGGGAAGACGACGTTCGTCGGTTCCGTCTCCGAGATCGTGCCGCTGACCACCGAGGCAGTGATGACGGAGGCCAGCGCGGGCGTGGACGACCTCGCGGCCACACCGGACAAGAGAAGCACCACTGTCGCGATGGACTTCGGGCGCATCTCGCTCGATTCGGACCTGATCCTGTACCTGTTCGGCACGCCCGGGCAGCAGCGCTTCTGGTTCATGTGGGACGACCTGGTCCGCGGCGCGATCGGCGCGGTCGTGCTCGTGGACACGCGGCGGCTGGCGGATTCCTTCGCCGCTGTGGACTTCTTCGAGGACCGCGGTCTGCCCTACTTGATCGCGGTGAACTGCTTCAACGGCGATCTCCAGCACCGGATGGAGGAGATCCGGGAGGCGATGGCCATCGGGCCGCACGTGCCGATCGGACCGTGCGACGCCCGGGACCAGCAGTCCACCAAGCAGGCGCTGATCGCCTTGGTGCAGCACGCGATGCGGCACTGGCAGCAGCAGGGCGGGCAGCAGGCTCCGAGGTGATGAGGGTGCCGGGAACCGCGCGTCCGCGCCGGTGACCGGGACGCACCGCCGGGCCCGGGGTAGGGCCGAGGTGGCGGTGGGACAACTGGAGAATTCCGGGCGAGCGCGCCGCGGAGCGGATTTCCCGCTCAGCGGCGCGCTCGTCGTCGTTCGGGGGCTGGTTCGAGGAAAAGGTCGGGAGCGCGCGGGCGCAGCGGCAGCGTGGCGCTGAGGCGGGCGGGCGGCGGTGCCCGGCGCCGGTGGGGCAGCGCGGGTCGTCCGGGGCCGGTTTCCCGCTCCCCGCGCCGATCCCGGTCCCGGCGGGGTGTCGGGCTGGGAGCCGGTGGACTGTCCACGGTGGCGGTTCGATCTTCGTCGCGGGGCCGTGGCGGCGGTGCTGCGGGCGCGGGGACGGGACCGCTCGGACGGTGATCGCGTTTTCGCCGTCACAGCGGGACATTTCAAGCCGGACGCGGCCGATCCGGGCTGGTTGAGGCACTTGCCCATTACCGTCCGCAGTGGACGAAAGTGCGGAAGTTCGAGTCCGCGCGGTGCTCGGATATTCACCCAATTGAAAGAGTGCGGACGTCGTTATCGTGCGGCTAACATTCTTAATTAGCGGCCGTTGGTCGACTCACTTCCACTTCTCAAGATCATCTGAACGAACAGGCCCGTTGTCCGCCCAAGATCTACTTTGGGGGGTGTGCCGCGTCGTGCCAGATGAATTTTCCGCGACATGCAAGGCGATCTGGTGAAAGGTGGCCACTGTGGACTTAGACGCGCTCTTCCACTCGCACCTGGTGGCGATTCGGGCAAGCGTCCACGAGGGGTTTCGTTTCCGGCACCTGCCCAGCGGGCGGGATGACGAGTTCGTGCTCCAGGGATTTCGAGTGCGGAACGGGGTGATGGACACGTACCTGGCATACGCGGCCGATGACGCCGTGGCGGCCAGGTATCGGGTCTCCGACCTGCGGCTCCCCGATCCACCCGCGCTCTGGCGCCGGGACGGGCCGGTGGACGAGGTGGTGCAGGCGTTGCTCGCGCTGCCCGCGCACGGGGCGCGGGGGTCCCCGATGACGGCGGGATTTCCCGTGCACTTCGGGATCCCGCCCGGTTCCGGCCGGAGTCCGGTAGCAGGGCGGGACGCCGCGGCGGACCGCGCCGAGGTGCTCTCCCGCATCCCGCAGCCGCGCTCCGGCGGGTGCACCTACCGTCCCGCGCCGCGCGGCGGGCGGGCGCGAGGAGGTGGGCGATGAGCATCAAGAAGGACCTGCCGATGGCCTGGCACTTCGAACGCATCTCGGCGCGGGAGGCCTACACGTTCCGCTGGGGCCGGGGTTCCGGGATGATCACCGTGCACCGCGGCGACGCCCGGGGCTCGCACAGCGACGACAACCTGGTCGACTGCGTGCAGATCGGCATCGACTGGATAGACGACCAGGACGTACGGGTTCAGGCTCGCAAATGGATCAGGGCCAATGCGGGACGCGGAGTGCGCTAGTGCGCCACCCGCCGGAACGCTGATTCCGGATCGGGCGGCATTCGCCGAATTCGAGCGCGGTTCATTCCGCGCGGAGACCGGAGCCGGTATTCCGCGCCGGAATGGGCCGCGCTCGGTCCGCGCGTCCGGGCGCGGCGCCGCTCCGGCGAACGCGGGGACACCGCCCCCGGACAGCGGGGTCGTCCCTCCCGCGCCCGGCGGATTTCCAAGTTCGTTACCCGCGTGTGGTTCACGGGGTCAGCACGCTGGGTAGTCCTGGTGCACGGGTACCAAAGCCGGCTCGCGGGACGCGGACCGGCGGAACAGGAGATTCATGATGACGAACCCGCACGCGCCGGCCGCGGAACTGGCCGCGGAGTGGTCCTGGTGCGCCGATTGCGAGGGCACCGGCCTGGCCCCGGCCGATTCAGCTGCCCCGGCCCCCGCCGAGGGGGACTGCTGGAGCTGCCGAGGACTCGGCATCGGGGCGCGCAACATCCTCTGATCGCCCCCGCCAGCGCCGGGGTTCGGTGCCGGATCCGAACCCTGAGTAGCTGTCGGCTACCCGTTCGCCTGACGCCTCGGGTCCTCTACCGTGTGGTGGTGGTTCCCAGCCGGGAGGAGGCCGTGGGTGGCGACGCAGCGGGTCCCGCCGGACATGTTCCGCTTCGCGGTCGGCGCTCAGGCGGAGTCGTACCCCGCGATCCTGCGGGTGTTCGCCGACGCGGCGGCCCGGCTGGTGGCGGCGCTCGGAGTTGACGAAGTCCGGACCGGGCTGCGCGCCGGGGACCGGTTCGACGCGGTGGCCGACGAGGACCTTCCGGAACGGCTCAAGAAGCTCACCGAGTGGGGGCTGCTCGACGTCGTCCAGGACCACGCGGAGAACTACCGCACCGCCACCGAGTACGAGCGGCGGCACCTGCGCTATTCCCTGACCCCCGCCGGAACGGCGGCCTGGGAGGGGGTGCGCGCGGCGGAAGCGGCGCTGGACGAGCCGGGAGCGCTGCGGACCGCCGTGCTCGATTCCCTCGCCGATCGGCTCACCGCGCTGGCCGACCTGCTGGACGCCCCGACCACCGAGGACCGGCGGTTGTGCGGTGTGCTCCGCGAGGTGGAGGCGCACCTGGCCGACCTGCGGGACGGGGCCGTCGCCTTCCAGGCGCAGCTGCGCCGGACGGTGCGCGCCGAGGGCGGCGACGCGCGCGACCGCGAGGCCCGCACCGCGATGGTGGCCTACCTGCAGGACTTCAGCACGAACCTGGACCAGCACCGCCACGGTGTGCGCACCGCGTTGGAACGGGTCGCCGCGCACGACCTCGACGCGCTGCACCGGCGTGCGCTGCGCGGTGCGGACCTGCCGCCCGCCGCCGACGAACGCGATGCGGCGGACTGGCTGCGGCGACGCGGGGAGCGGTGGGCGGAGCTGCGCTGCTGGTTCCTCCCCGAGGACGGGGCGGAACCGCGCGTCGAGCAGCTGCACGGCGTCGTCCGCCGCGCGATCGTCGCCCTGCTGCGGGACCTGGACCGGGGCACCGGAACCCGTGGGGAGGACTCGGGCGCCGCGGCCGATTTCCGAGAACTGGCGCGGTGGTTCGCCACCGCCGACCGCGACGAGGACCTGCACCGCCTGTGGTCGGCGGCGTTCGGCCTCGGGCCCGCGCGGCACGCCCACCTCGCCCACGAGGATCCCGAGCTCGTGGCCACCGCGACGCCCTGGGCCCGGGCGCCGCGGGTGCGGGTGTCCGCGCTGCTGCGCAGCAACGGGCGAACCGAGACCTTCGGAAACACGGGGAAGGTGCGCGACGTGACGGGCGTCGCGGCGCTGCGGGCGGCCCGCGCGCGGCGGGAGCGCGCCGAGCTGGAGTCGGCCTGGCAGCGGCTCGGCACCGGCGGAGAGGTGCGGCTGTCCTCCTTCGGCGAGCTGGAGATCGGCGTGTTCGACCGGTTGCTGGACCTGCTCGGCAGGGCCCTGGCCAGCAGCGCCGACGAGCGGGGGCGCCGTCGCGCCTGCACCGGGGACGGCCGGGTGGAGATCGTGCTGCGCGATCCGGCCGACGGAGCCACCGCCCGGCTGCGCACCTCGCGGGGAACGCTGACCAGCGCCGACTACGCGGTCGACGTGCGGGTGATCGCGGGATGAGCAACCTGGCCAACCAGCTGGTCATCGCGGAGCGCACCGACCTGGCGCGCGGCATCAGGCTGCTGCTGGCACGTCCGCTGCTCACCGCCGAGGCCGATCCGGAGGGATTCGACCTGGTGCGTCGCCGCGCCGAAACCCTCACCGGCTGGTTCGAGCACTACTGCGGTTGGGCGCTGACCGTGGAGCCCCGCGCGGGGTACGCGCGGCTGGCGAAGGTGCGCGCGGACCCCGATTCCTCCCGTCCGGCGCGGCGGAGCCGCGGCAACCGGGCGCCGTTCGACCGGCGCCGCTACACCCTGCTCTGCGTGGCCGCGGCGGAACTGCTCGGCGGTCCGGCCACCACGATCGGCCTGCTGGCGGACCGGATCGCGCGCGCCACCGCGGCGGATCCGGTGCTGCCCGCGTTCGACCCGGGACTGCGCTCGGAGCGGATGGCCTTTGTGGACGTGCTGCGCGCTCTGGAGGAGTTCGGGGTCCTGGACCCGCTGGACGGCAGCGCCGAGCACTTCGCCGACTCGGCCGGAGCGAAGGTGCTCTACCGGGTGGACGCGGGGTTGCTGCTGCGGCTGCTGTCCGCGCCGAACGGGCCTTCCGCCTCGGCCGGGGTGGAACCGGGGGAGCGGGTGGCAGCGCTGGCCGCGGAATCCCGCTACGGCGGGCGAAGCGCCACCGAGGTGCAGCACGCGCTGTGGTTGCGGCACTCGGTGCTGCGCAGGCTGCTCGACGATCCGGTCGTGTACTGGGCCGATCTCACCGAGGCGCAGCGCGGCTGGGCCTGCTCGTCGGCCGGGCGCCGGGCGCTGCGGGACGCCGCCGAGCACGGCGGGTTCGCGCTGGAGGAGCGGGCCGAAGGCGTGCTGCTGGTCGATCCGGAGGGGCTGGCCACCGACGTGCGGTTCCCGGACGACGCCGACAACGCGAAGGTCGCCGCGCTGCACCTGCTCGACTCGCTGGGCGCGGCCCCGGAGGGCCGCACCGCCGAGCAGCTGCGGTCCGACGCGGAAGCGGTGCTGGACCGCTCGCCCGGGGCCGCCCGCACCTACCGCTACTCGGACGGGCCGGGGCGGTTGGTCTCGGACGCGGTCGCGGTGCTCGTCGACTTCGGGCTGGCCCGCCGCGACGGGGACCGGATCGTCGCGCTGCCCGCCGCCGCCCGCTACGCGGTCGTGTCCGGATCTCCCGATCTCGCTGGAGGAAACCCGTCGTGACGGCCCCCCGAACCTCGCCCCGAGCCGGCCGGTGGCGCGCCGGGACGACGTCGCGCTGGCGACCGTCCCGGGCGGGCATCCTCAACGTCTGGCGCTACTACGACGAGGTCTTCGAGTTCCACAGCGGACGGTTGCTGCTGCGCGGCCCGAACGGGACCGGGAAGTCGAAGGCGCTGGAGCTGCTGCTGCCGTTCCTGTTCGACGCGAACCTGCGGGCGAACCGGCTGTCCACCTTCGGCAGTTCCGAGCGCACGATGCACTGGAACCTCATGGGGGAGGGCGCGGCGGGCGCGACCCGGGTCGGCTACGTGTGGCTGGAGTTCCGGGGCGGTCCGGGCGAGTGGTTCTGCTGCGGTGCCCGGTTGCAGGCCAGCAAGCACACCTCCGAGGTGCGCGCGGACTTCTTCACCACCACCGCCCGGATCGGTGCCGAGGACGGTGTCGAGCTGGTGAACGGCAGCGGGCAGCCGCTGGCCCGCGCCGCGCTCGCCGAGGCGCTGGAGGGCCGGGGAGCGCTGCACGAGTCGGCCGCCGCGTACCGGGAGGCCGTGCGGGCGGCGCTGTTCCCCGGGCTCACCGAGCAGCGCTTCGACGCGCTCATCACCGCGCTGCTGCAGCTGCGCACGCCGAAGCTGTCCGAACGGCTCGACCCGAACCTGCTGTCCACGTTGCTGTCCCGGGCGCTGCCGCCGCTGGGGCGCACCGAGATCGCCGAGCTGGCCGAGGGGTTCGAGCGCCTGGACCGGAGGCGGGAGCGGCTCACCTCGCTGGACGGGCAGGTCGGCGCGGCCGAGCTGGTGGCGGGCCGGCAGCGCGACTACGCGCGCCGGGTGCTGCGCGCGGCTGCCGAGCGCGTGCTGGTGGCGAGCGCCGAGCTGGACCGCCGGGAGGCGGCGGTCGAGGACGCCGGGCGGCGGCACGAGGACGCGCTGGCGGATCGGGAGGCGGGGCGGGCGCGCGAGACCGAACTGGTGCGGGAGACCGAACGCCTCCGCGCCCGCCTCGCGGTCGGCGGTGAACCGGTGCGCACCGAGGCGGACGAGGCGCGGCGGCGCGCCGACGAGCTGCGGGCGCTGGCGGCGGAGCGCGCCGCTCGGGCCGACGAGGCGGCCGGGCTGGCCGAGCGCGCGGGCCTGCGCGCGAGCGCGGCGGCGGCCGCCGAGGACGCCGCCGAGCGGGACGCCCGGCGGCACGCCGACCGGATCGGCCTGGCCGGGGCCTTCGCGGAGGTCGCGGGCACCACCGACCGGCAGCGCACCAGGCTGCTGCTGCGCGCTGCGGTGCGCGGCGGGCACGATCGCGTCGCCGAGGTCCGCGCCGGGCTGGAGCGGCGCGACCGGGCCGTGGCCGCCCGCGCCGACGCCGAACGGGAACTGGACCGGGCGCGGGCCGAGCTGGGCGCGGCCGCCGAGCGCCTGGCGGAGCTCGGCGAGCGCGGTGCGGCCGCGGTCGCCGAACGGGTCGAGCGGCTGCGGGAGTGGGCGGCGCGGCTCGCCGAGCTGAGCGCGGAGCCCGCCGAGTTCGCCGAGCCCGTCGAGTCGCGGGCTGATCTGCTGGAGCGGCTGCGCCCCCGCTACCTCGCCGCCGCGGCGGAGCTCGACCGCCGCGCCGCCGGGGTCGACGTCCGGCGCGGCGAGCTGCGCGAGCGGCACGCCGAGCTCGACGCGCACCGCGCCTCGCTGCGGGAGCGCACCGACCTGCCGCCCGCCGCTCCCGCCACCCGCACCGCGGACCGCGCGGGTCGCCCGGGTGCGCCGCTGTGGCGGCTGGTCGCCTTCCGCAACGGCGTTCCCGCCGAGGTGCGGGCCGGAGTCGAGGCCGCGCTGGAGGGCGCCGGGCTGCTCGACGCGTGGGTGACGCCGGGCGGGCACCCGGACTCCGCCGGGTCCCCGGAGTTCGCGGGTTCCCTCGCGTTCGACGGGCACGACTCCGCGCTGGACCCGGCGCGGCTGCGACCGGTGGACGGGCCTTCGCTGGTGGAGGTGCTGCGGCCCGAGTCGGCGGGACCGGTCGACCGGGACCGGATCTGGCAGGTGCTGCACGGGATCGGCTACGGGCCGCTCGACGCGGGCGGCGGCAGGCATCGCGGCCCCGAGCCCGACGTGGCCGTCGCGCCGGACGGTCGATGGCGCGTCGGCGGGCTGGAGGGCAGCTGGGGCAGGGCCGAGGCCGCGCACATCGGCGGCACCGAGCGGGACCGCGCCCGGCGGCAGCGGCTCGCCGAGGTCGAGCGCGAGCTCGGGGAACTGGGCGGGGAGCTGGCCGCGCTCGACGCGGAGGCCGCCGATCTCGCCCACCGCCGGGAAGCCCTGGACGCGGAGTGGGACGCGATTCCCCCGGACGCGGCGGTGCGGGAGGCGCGCCGTGCCGAGGACGTCGCCGAGGCCGCCGTCGCCGCCCGCGACGACGCCGTGAGCGCCCGGGTCGAGCAGGTGGCGCGCGCCGCCGAGGACGCGCGGCTCGCGGGCGTGCGGCTCACCGAGCTCGCGGGGGAGCACGGGCTGCCCGCCGACCGCGCCGCGCTGGACGGGCTGGACCGCGCGGTGGAGGCGTTCACCGGCGTCGCCGAGATCTGGCTGGACGCCCGCTCCGGCACGGCCGAGGCGCGGCGGGCCGCGGCCGACGCCGCGCGGCTCGCGGAGCTGGCCCGGGAGCTCGCTGCCGGGACCGAGGAGCACTCCGCCGACGTGGAGCTCGCGGCGCTGCGGCTGGGCGAGCGGCAGCGCGCGCTGGGCTTGGAGCAGGAGCAGGCCGCCGAGGAGTCGGCGGCGGCGAGCTCCCGGCTCGTGGAGCTCGACGCGCAGCGGGCGCGGCTGGCCGGGGAACTGCTGGATCTCGCGGAACGCATCGGCGCCCTCGCGGCCGAGCGCGCCGCCGCCACCACCGGACGGGACGCGGCGCGCGCGGAGCTGGACACCGCGACCGCCCGGCTTCGGGCCCGACTCGCGGACGGCTTCGGCGCCGACGCGGGGGCCGCCCTCGAACCCTCCGCGGTGGACGACGACCCGGTCGGGGCGGCCCGCGAGCTCGCCGCGACCTGGGCGGCGGAACCGCACGGTCCGGCGGACCTCGCGGCGGCCCTCGGCGAGCTCGGCGAGGCCGTGTACGACGGGCGGCACGTGCTGGCCGGGCGCGCGGACCTGGAGCTGCGGCCCGAGGACGAGGTGCAGGTCTGCACCGCCGCGCTGGACGGTGACCGGGTCGGCGCGAGCGCGCTGCGGGACGTGCTGCGCGCCGAGCGGGACCGCGCCCGGCGGGAGCTCGACGAGGCCGAGCGCGACCTGTTCGACCGCACCCTCACCGGCGAGACCCGCAGGCACCTCGCCGCGCGCATCCGGCAGGCGGGAGAACTCGTCGACACCATGAACACCCGGCTGAAGCGGGTGCGCACCGCGTCGAAGGTCGCGGTGCAGCTGGTGTGGGAGGTCGACCCGAACCTGCCCGCGAGCACCCGTGCCGCGCGGGACCTGCTGCTGGCCGACCCGGTGCGGCTCACCGAGGCCGACCGGGAGGCGCTGCGCGCGTTCTTCCGGGAACGGCTCGCCGAGGCAGGTTCGGAAGGCGCCGTCGCGGGCTGGGAGGGCAGGCTCGCGCAGGTCTTCGACTACACCGCCTGGCACCGGTTCGGGGTGCGGATCGACCGGGCGGGCGGCGCCGGGTGGCAGCTGCTGACCAAGCGCCTGCACGGGGCGCTCTCCGGCGGTGAGAAGGCCATCGCGCTGCACCTGCCGCTGTTCGCCGCCGTCGCCGCGCACTACCAGTCGGTGCCCTCGGCCCCCCGGTTCATCCTGCTCGACGAGGTCTTCGTCGGCGTGGACACCACCAACCGCGGCCAGGTCTTCGACCTGCTCGCCGCGCTGGACCTGGACCTGGTGCTCACCAGCGACCACGAGTGGTGCACCTACCAGGAGCTCGACGGCATCGCGATCCACCAGCTCATCACCGGGGACGGCGACGACGCCGTCACCACGGCGCGGTTCGTCTGGGACGGCCGGGCGCTCGCGGAGGAACGCGGTGCTCCCTGACGTCCTGCGGCGCGCCGAGTTCGCCCCGCTGTGGCGGGCGGTGCACGAGCGGCTCTCCGCAGGACGGCCGGTGGGGCGGGTGCGGGTCGGACCGCTGGACCGGCGGCAGCGGGAGGCGCTGGCCGACCTGCTCGGCGCGGACCGGTTGCCGGGTGACCACGTCTCGGTGTCGCTGCCCCGCCTCGACGTGGTGCTCGGGCAGCTGTGCGGGCGGGACTCCCGCGCCATCGCGGAGGAACTGCTCGGCCCGGTGCCGGACCGGGCGTCGCGCAGGCTGCGCGAGCAGCGGGAGCGGGCGCGGCTGTGGGAGTGGCTGCGCGGCCACCCCCAGGTGCGGGCGCAGCCGGCGCTGGTCGACTGGGCGGAGCAGGTTCGGCGCAACGGGTTGATCGGAGATTCCCCCGCCGCGACGGGGGAATCGCTGGCGGACGCGCTGCGGGTGCTCGCGAACCTGCCCGCACCGGGCGCGTCGCTGCCCGCGTTCGCGGACGAGGTGCTGGGCGATCCGCGCGCGCTGGAGCCGGGGCGGCCGGTGTCCGCGCTGGTGCTGCGGGCGCTGTCCGAGGTCCACGGCACACCGCTGCCCGCCGCGCCCGGGCAGCGCCGGGAGTTGTGGCTGCGGGCCGGGATCGGCGAGGACCCGCTGTCCACTGTGGTCCTGAGCGCCGGGGTTCGGCCGAGCGGCGGCCGGCTCGGCGGTGAGATCCTGCGCGCCTGCGCCGATTCCGGGGAGGTCGCCGCGCTCACCCTCACCCAGCTGCGGGACACCGGGCCGATCGCGCTGGGCGCGCGGGACGTGTGGGTGGTGGCGGACCCGGAGGTGCTGGCGCTCGCGGTGCGCCGCTTCGGCAGCACCTGCCCGCCGCTGGTGTGCACCTCGGGCTGGCCGAACGGGGCGGGGATCCTGCTGCTGCGGCGGCTCGGCGCGGCCGGGGCGCGGCTGCACTACCACGGGGACCTGGATGGCGAGGGCGTGCGGATCGCGGCCCACGTGCTGACGAAGACCCGCGCGCTGCCGTGGCGGATGAGCGCGGCGGACTACCTCTCGGCGGTGGAGCACTTCCCCGCCGGGCCGCACGTCGGCCGGGTCACCGAGGCCCCCTGGGACGCCGCCCTGGCCCCCGCGATGCGGCAGCACCGCACCGCGGTTCCCGAGGCGCGCCTCGCCGACGCGCTGCTGGACGACATCCCCTGAGCCACCGCACCGAGTGCGTCACCGCACCGCGGCCTGGCCCCCGTCGACGGGCAGCAGCTGGCCGGTGATGAAGCGCGACCCGTCGGAGGCGAGGAAGACCAGCACCGGGCCGAGGTCTCGGTCGGGATCCCCGTACTCGTGGCCCAGGGCGATCGTCGACTTGTTCGCCCAGTAGTCCGCGGTGCGGCCCGCTTCGTCGAGCCTCGCGCGCGCCGCTTCGTACATCGGGGTCACCATCGCGGGCAGCACCGCGTTCACCCGCACGCCGTCTCCGCCCCAGGCTGCGGCCGCCGTGCGCGTCCAGGAGTGCACCGCGCCCTTGGACGCCGAGTACGCCGGTGCGCCGGGTTCCGCGCGGAGGCCGGAGATCGAGCCGAAGTTGATGATCGAACCGCCGCCGGAGGGCGCCATGTGGCGGTGGGCCGCCTGGTTGGTGAGCATGGTGCCCCGCACGTTCACCGCGAACATCGCGTCCCAGTCCCCCACCGTGACGCCGCCCGCGTCCCCGGAGCGCTGGATGGCCGCCGCGTGCGCCAGCACGTCGAGACCGCCCAGTCGCGAGGCGGCCTCGTCGAACCCCGCCGCGACCTGTTCCGGGTCCGACACGTCGACCCGCAGGAACGCGGCCTTGCCGGGGCCCTCGGCGGTCGCGGCGGCCGCCACCTCGGCTCCCAGCTCCTGGTTCAGGCTCATGCTGATCACGTTCGCGCCCGCGGCGGTGTAGCCGCGGACCGCGGCGGCGCCGATCCCCCGAGCTCCCCCGGTGACGATGATCCGGCGGTCGTGCAGTTCCATGCGATTCCTCCCTCGGGACGGGGCGCCGAGGCTCGTCGGCGGACCGAGCCTACGTTCGCGATCACGGCCTGCCCAGAGCTCGCGCTGGATCGTCCGAACAGGAGCGTCGAGGCTCCGGGGCGAGCACTCCGCCCGCGTCGAGCGCGGTGGAGAGCTCGGCGGTTCTCGTCGTGTCGCCCGGTTCCGGGGAGCGCCGAGGGGGGGCGATCGTCTCGTAGCGGGAGCGGGCGAGGTCGGCGTGAAGTGCGACGAGTCGAGAGAGGGCTTCGCCGGGGGCAGCCGGCGTGTCTCGCGCATCGCGCTCGGGCGGCGCGGGGCCGACGGCGATCGCCAGGTGGCGGTACCCGCGCAGCGCGCTCAGGTGAACGTCGTCGAACTCCCGGTATCCGTTGGGCCGGGGCGGCCTGACGTCGAGGTGTTCGAGGTCTCGCGTCCGCCGCACGAGCTGCCGGGAGCAGCGGCGAGACGACTCGTCGCGCATCACCTGGAGTCCAGTGCTGCGGCCTCGTGCGGCAACCCTCCACCAGCACTTCGGGCGCACGCCCGAACCACGTCCACTCGGTCGACCCCGCCAGCGGTCCGAACCCGCGGTGGTCTCCGGGATCTCGCGCCCCTCCAGGGGGAGCGAACATCCCGAGATCTGCCGCGCGCCCCGGGCGATCCCGGGCAACCGCCCAGCCATGCGCGACGATCGCGACGAAGGACTACCCGGGCGACACCGGGTCCCGCCGCGACACCGGTGATCGCCGACGGCCGGACGTCCACGTCGGTCCGCAGGTGTGCGCCGAACGCCTCGGGCGCCAGCCCGGGAGATCGACGAGTCGGGCGTGGGCCGCGGTACGGCGAACGCGCTCCTCCCGCACCCGCTGCGCGGCGTTCACGGGTGGGCGCGTCGTGCACCCCGGTAGCGCCACGATCACTCGCCCTGGCCTGCACGGCGCACGGCTGGCTGACCGGCGGAGCGCGGGCAGCCCCCGGGGCGACACCTCGCGGAACGACTGAGCGCCGGAGCGCACCGCTGGCGGTGGGAAGCCGAAACGGCTCGGCAATCGCTTCCGCGGCCGCCCGGAACCACCACCGGCCGCCCCCGATGGCCGGCCGTCCGCGTCGCCGCCCCAGGTGCCTCGCCGGGGCCCGAGCGTCGCCCGGTCCGGTGAGCGGCGAGCCGCCCGACCGGTCGCTGTCCTCGCGCGGTGGCTCCCGCGCGAGGACAGCGCTGCCGCGAGCTGCCCGGGAAATCGGTCGCGCGGACGTCGTCGAGATCCCGCCACCGGCTCCCGCGCGGGACGGTTCACAGGCACATCGCGAACAGCATGGCGCCCATGCCGATGCTCATGGCGCCGTGGCAGGCGGCGTCCAGCGCCAGCCGGGTGGCCTCGGGAGCGGGCCGCGTCCCGGTGGCCTCGGCGGTGTTGAGGGCGTGCCGCCCGGTGTCGGCGGCCGTCGCGATCCAGGCCATCGAGGACAGCACCAGGAACGCCGCCAGCGCCGCCGAGGTCGCCACCACCGCGCCCGGCGGGCCCGGGGCCGGGGCGGCCGCCGCCAGCACCCCGGACCCACCGCCCCCGCCGAGCGAGTGGTGGTGCCCGCCGCCGGATTCCGAGGCGCCCATCATGAGCAGCGGCATCGCGGCGACCATCCACACCATCACTGCCGACATCACCGCGTGGTGCGCGTGCGCGAGCCGCGGCGAGCCGTGCTCGTGCGCGCACGGCACCCGGAGCGCGGTCAGCGCCGCGAACCACATCGCGATGATCCCGAACAGCACCACCTGCGGGAGCGCGGGCACGCTCATGCCCCACGGCCAGGCCATCGCGATCATCAACAGGCTCATCACCACGTGGCTCCACGAGCTGAGCCGGTCGCTCCACCGCAGCCCGGGCCGGGTGGCGCTGTGCGCGCACCACCCGCCGGTCAGCGCGAACAGCACCGTCAGGGCCCAGCTCAGCAGCATCGATTCGACCACGATCAGACTCCGGTGCTCCGCCGGGCGCGCAGGCCCAGCACGACGTCGACGACGAGGAACAGCAGCAGCGAGGCGCCCAGCAGCGGGAGCGCCCAGGCCACGAACGCGGCGGCCACGATGATCGGGGCCATGATCCGGCCGGGGACCCGTCGCCACGCCCCGCGCTCCGGGGGTCTGCCCAGCCGGGCTCCCCCGCGCGTCGGCCTGCGCAGCCACCACATCCGGTAGCCCCAGAAGATCATCGACAGCAGGCCGAACACCAGGGCGGCCAGCAGCAGCTGGTTGGGCAGCCCGAACAGCAGACCCATGTGCGCGTCGATGCCCCAGCGGGACAGCTTGGCCATCAGCGGGTAGTCGGCCCAGCGGATCGTCTCGACGACCGAGCCGGTGCCGGGATCGACCGCGACCTGGTCCTGCTTGGTCGGCCAGGTCCGCTGGATCTGAGCCACGGTGTAGGCGGACCCGGCGTCCGCCGGGGGCGTGATCTGCACCGGCCCGTCCAAGCCCTGCGCGAGGGCGGCCCGGTGGACCCGGTCGATCCCGACGTCCGCGGCCGGGGCGGCGGGGAGCTCGGTGGACACCGCCGGGGTCTCCCAGGACAGCTGCTCGCGCACCGCCGTCACGTTCTCGCCCGCGTGCACCGACCAGGTCAGTCCCGTCGCGGACAGGAACAGCAGGCCCAGGCCCGCCCACAGCCCCACCGCGCCGTGCCAGGACAGGACCCGCCGGCGTCCGGCGGGCCGCAGCTCCGGCGCCAGGAGCAGCCGCGCGCGCCGGTTCCGGCGGGTCCGCCCGATCCACAGCGCGGCGCCGCCGAGCACCACCACCCACAGCCAGCTCGCCGCGAGCTCGCTGTAGAGCCGTCCCGCGTCGCCCAGGTGCAGGCTCCGGTGCAGGTTGTCGATCCAGGCGCGCAGCGGCAGCGCCTGCCCGGACCCGTAGGTCACGAGGTCGCCGCGCACCTCACCGGTGTGCGGATCCACGAACACGGTGCGCTGGTAGCTCTCCGGCAGATCCGGAGCGGCGAACAGGACCTGGGTCGTGTCCACGGGCGTCGCGCCCGGCCGGACCGCTTGCAGCTCCTCGCCCGGCCGCACCCGCTGCGCCACCGCGACCTGCTCGGACAGCGGTAACCGCTGCGCGGCGGCGGGCACGTGCAGCTCGCGGGCGTAGACGGCCTGTTCCAGCTGCGGGCTGAACACGTAGAGCAGGCCGGTGAGGGCCGCGATCACCAGGAACGGGGCGATGAACACTCCGGCGTAGAAGTGCAACCGCAGCACCAGCGGCCGCAGCACCGACCAGGTCGAGGGCGCGGACGAGCGCCGGTCCGCCTCCCCGCCGGGGTCCGGTGGGGAGGACTGGTCCACGAGTCCCGGGTCCGTCGCCATGCTCGCTCCTGCTCGTCCGGCGGACTGGTCGCACCACTAGTCGGGCGATCACCGGTCCTTGTTCCCGCCTGTGACGTTGCCGTCGGTCAAGTGGGATCGAACGGCCCAGCGGCGCTCGGCTGGTCGACGGCCGGTGCTGGCCCACCAGGTGCGATCCGCCGGCGACTTCCTCACGACCCGCCCGGAGCGGGGAGCGGTGCCGTGCGGTGGGGCTGAGGTCACAGCCGTCGCGCGGAACTCGCCTCCGCCGGCGCACGACCTGTCCGGGTGCGGGCGGAGCGGCCTGCCACCGGGGACGGGCCCCGGTGCCACGACGGGCGCGGGAGCGGTGCGGTGCCGGAACCCAGCAGGCGGATCCCCTGGATCGCGGGCACGAGCCTCGCGGTGCTGATCAGCGCGGCGGTGGCCGCTCTCGGCGGTGCCGAGGTCTACGCGCTGGTCGGGTTGCCCGATCCAGGTGCGGTCGTGCGGTTCGGGATCGGGGTGGTGCGCCTCGTCGCGGACGGCTCGGCGGCGATCAGCCTGGGCGCGCTGGTCTTCGCGGTGCTGTGCACCTCGCCGCGCTCCGGTGGTGGCATCGCCCCGGACGGGTTCGCCGCCGTGCGCGCGGGGGGCGCCGCCGCGTGGGTGTGGGCGGTGGCGGCGGCGCTGATGATCCCGTTCGAGATGGCCGACACCACCGGACAGCCGCTGCGCCGGGTCCTCGGACCCGAGGCGTTCACCGGGCTGTTCGGCGCCCTCTATGAGCCGACGGCCTGGGCGATCACCGCGCTCGTCGCGGCGGTCGTGGCGACCTGCGCGCGGCTGGCGCTGCGGTGGCGGCCCGCGCTGGGCCTGGCGGCGCTGGCAGCGTTCGGGCTGCTGCCGCCCGCGGTCGTGGGGCATTCGGCCTCGAACGCCGGGCACGACCTGGCCACCAACGCGATCGTGCTGCACGTGCTCGCGGCGGCGCTGTGGCTCGGGGTGCTGGTCGCGGTCGCCGCGCACCTGCGGCGCGGCGGGGCGCACCGGGAACTCGTGCTGCGGCGGTACCGGGCGCTGGCCGGGGTGTGCTGGGCGGTGCTCGCCTTCTCCGGTCTGGTGGACGCGCTCGTGCTGATGCCGCTGGGGGATCTGGGCCGCACGGTGTTCGGGGTGCTCGTGCTGGCGAAGATCGTGCTGCTGGTGGTGCTCGGCGGCTGCGGCTGGTGGGTCCGGCGCCGGGTGCGCTCCCCGGCCGCGCTGCTCGGCGCGGAGCTGGTGCTGCTGCTGATCTCCACCGGGGTGTCGATGGGGCTCGCGCACACGCCGCCGCCGAGCCTGCTCGACCGCACGGTCAGCTCCTCGGAGGTGATCCTCGGCTACGACCTGCCCGGGCCCCCGCAGCTGCCCGGCATCCTCGGGCTGTGGCGCTTCGACCTGGTGCTGGGCACGGCCGTGGTGGTGCTGGCGGGGCTCTACCTGGCCGGGATGCGCAGGCTGCGGCGGCGCGGCGACACGTGGCCGGCCGGGCGCACCGCCGCCTGGCTGCTCGGCTGCGCCACGGTGCTCGTCGCGACGTCCTCGGGGCTCGGGGTGTACTCGTCCGGGATGTTCAGCGTGCACATGCTGGCGCACATGGTGTTGAACATGCTGGCTCCGGTGCTGCTGGTGCTCGGTGGGCCGATCACCCTGGCGCTGCGGGCCCTGTCGCCAGCCGGGCGCGGGAATCCGCACGGGGCCAGGGAGTTGCTGCTCGCCGTCGTGCACTCGCCGCCAGCACGGCTGCTGGCGCACCCGGCGGTGGCGACGACGCTGTTCGTCGGCTCGTTCTACGCGCTCTACTTCACGCCGCTGTTCGAGAGCGCCATGTCCGAGCACTGGGCGCACGAGTTGATGAACGTCCACTTCGTCCTGATCGGTTACCTGTACTACTGGACGGTCATCGGCGTGGACCCCGCGCCGAAACCGCTGCCGCACCTGGCGCGGCTCGGAATGGTGTTCGCGGTGATGCCGTTCCACGCCTTCTTCGGCGTGATCGTGATGAGCATGAACCAGGTCATCGCGGAGAACTTCTACCGCACCCTCGACCTGCCCTGGGGGCACGACCTGCTGGCGGATCAGCAGCTGGGGGGCGGGATCGCGTGGGCTGCGGGGGAGGGGCCGCTGGTGGTGGTGCTGCTCGCGCTGCTCACCCAGTGGTACCGGCACGACGCCCGCAGCGCCCGGCGCGCGGACCGCTCCGGGGACGAGGAGCTGGCGGCCTACAACGCCATGCTCGCGCAGCTCGCCCAACGGCGTTCCTGATCCCGCTGCCCGGCGCGCAGCGCCCGCGCGGTGCGGAGCTCCGATCCCGGAGCTTCGCCGGAGGGGTGAGCGGTGGGCTCATCCGCGGCGGATCAGGGCGCGAGGCGGTCGTCGCGGAGCGCGGTGGGGAAGGACGCCCAGGTCGCCGTGGTGAAGATCAAGGTTCCGGCTCGCCTGTCCTTGGTGTCGCGAACTGCCGCTAAGCCCGGCGCACCTCCCACCTCCACGCAGGAGCCCTGCTGAGCCGATCGGCTGCTCTTTCGCCATTCCCGGATGTCGACGGTCATGCCTCAGCCCTTCGTTGTTCTGCGGATATCAGCGATGAGGTCGAGGGAGTCGTTCTGGCTGAGCGCGAGTTCTGACAACGTCTCGACGGCCTTGGTGTGGGCGGCGATGTCGCGCGGAGACTTGAGGAACACCAGGCTGCTGAAGTGCTCGACCTCGATGATCGGATCTGCCGCCGGGAAGCGCATCAACACGAAGTGCCCTGCATGAGCGGGGTGGAAGGCCTTCGCACCGGAGCGGATGACGCGAACTGTGACGTTGGGCAGGTCGTTCGCTGTTCGCAGTAGGTGGTCGAGCTGTTCGGCCATGGCAGCCGCTCCGCCGAACGGTTCAAGCAGCGCTCCTTCGCCGATGAGAGCGGTGAGGGTGGGAGCGCTCGACTTGGTCAAGATCGTCCGGCGTTCCATGCGAGTCAGGATCCGAGGGCCGATCTGCTTGTCGTCCATGCCGTTCATGACGGCCCGCATGTAATCCGCGGTCTGGAGCAAACCGGGAATCAGTCGGAGCCTCCGCGACCGTCTGCCTCCGGCCTGGTGCCGCGTTCCTCCCCCGGGCGCGTCAGGCCGGACGGCCGGGCGGTGGGCACGAGACCCCGACCGGCGCACCGCCCGGCCACCCCGTCGCTCAGCCCGTCGTGTCCGAAGTGGACGTCGGGGTGAACCGGCGGAGGCGGAGGCTGTTGGAGACGACGAAGAAGGAGGACAGCGCCATCGTCCCGCCCGCGATGAACGGGTTCAGCAGGCCGAGCGCGGCCAGCGGCAGGGCGGCCAGGTTGTAGCCGAAGGCCCACAGCAGGTTGCCGCGGATCGTGCGGAGCGTGGCCCTGGCCAGCCGAATCGCGTCCGGAGCGACGAGGAGGTCATCCCGGACCAAGATCAGATCGGCGCTGTCGATGGCGATGTCCGTCCCGGTCGCCACCGCCAGGCCGAGGTCCGCCGTGGCCAGGGCCGGGGCGTCGTTGACACCGTCGCCGATCATCGCCACGGTGCGGCCCTCGGCGCGCAGCTCGCGCACCACTCGCGCCTTCTCGTCCGGCAGCACCTCGGAGATCACCCGCTCGATGCCGACCTCCTCGGCCACCGCACGCCCGGTCGCCGCGTTGTCGCCGGTGAGCAGCACGGTGCGCAGGCCCAGCCCGTGCAGCTCGGCGACCGCGCGCGCCGCCGAGGGCTTCACCGCGTCGGCCAGCGCGAACAACGCCACCGCCCGGCCGTCCTCGCCGGAGAGCACCGCCGTGCGGCCCCGCTCCTCCCACTCCTCGCGCAGCCGCTCCAGCTCGTCGGGAACCGACCAGCCCTCCGCGTCGAAGAGGGCGCGGCGGCCGATGAGGACTTCGCGATCCTCGACAACGCCGGTGGCGCCGAGCCCCGGTCGGGCGTGGAACGAGCTGACCGGGGGCGGCCCGGCGCCGTCCTCCGCGTCGGCCCCGGCACCGGCGAAGGCGGTGATCGCCGCGGCCACGGCGTGCTCGGAGGACGCCTCGACCGCGCCCGCTCGGCGCAGCACCGCCGCTCGCCCCGCCTCGGGGAGCACGTGCAGCTCCACCACGGACATCCGGCCCTCGGTGACCGTGCCCGTCTTGTCCAGCACCACCGTGTCGACCGCGCGGGTCGACTCCAGCGCCTGATAGCCCTTGATGAAGATCCCGAGGACGGCGCCGCGCCCGGAGGCGACCATGAGCGCGGTCGGCGTGGCCAGGCCCAGCGCGCACGGGCAGGCGATCACCAGCACCGCGAGCGCCGCCGTCACCGCCCGGTCCGGCGAGCCCGTCAGCAGCAGCCAGGCCAGCAGCGTCAGCGCGGAACCCGCCAGCACCGCAGGGACGAAGTACGCCGAGATCCGGTCGGCCAGCCGCTGCACGGCTGCCTTGCCGGACTGCGCCTCGGAGACCAGCCGCAGCATCGCCCCGAGCCGGGTGTCCGCGCCGACCTGCGTGGCCCGCACGACCAGCGCGCCGTCGAGCGACACCGTCCCGCCGAGCACCACGTCACCCTCGACCACCTCGACCGGGGTGGACTCGCCCGTCATCGAACTGCGGTCCAGCGCGCCCCGCCCGTCCTCGACCACGCCGTCGGTGGCGATCGTGCCGCCGGGACGCACCAGGAACCGCTGCCCCACCCGGAGCTCCGCCGCCGGGACGTCGCGCCGCGAACCGTCCTCCAGCAGCACCGTCACGTCCTTGGCGCGCAGCGCGGCGAGCGCGTGCAGCGCGTCCCCGGCCCTGCGCTGCGCCCGCGCCTCGAAGTAGCGCCCGGCGAGCACGAAGGCCGTCACCCCGGCGGCGACCTCCAGGTAGAGCGCGCCGCGCGGATCCAGCAGCAGCGCCCAGCCGGACTCCCCGGTCGGCTCGGGCCGGAAGAACATGGCGTACAGCGACCAGCCCACGGCCGCCGTGATGCCCAGCGAGACCAGGGTGTCCATCGAGGACGCACCGCGCCGGGCGCCGCGCAGCGCGGCCCGGTGGAACGGCCACGCGGCCCAGCCCGCGACGGGCAGCGTCAGCGCGACCAGCAGCCACTGCCAGCCGGGGAAGCGGGCCTGCGGCAGCACCACGAACAGGATGGACAGGTCGCAGATCGGCACGAACAAGGCCACCGCGACCACCATCCGGCGCCACAGGTCGCGCACCCGGTCCCCGCGCTCGTCGGGCGCGGAGTCCTCGGGAGGTGGTGCGGCCGGTACCGGCTCCGCCTCGTAGCCCGCGCCGCGCACGGTGCTGATCAGCAGCTCCACGTCCGGCTCGGCGGGGCACTCGACGCTGGCCACGCCCGTCGCGTAGTTCACACCGGCCCGCACGCCGTCGAGCTTGTTGAGCTTGCGCTCCACCCGCGTCGCGCAGGCGGCGCAGGTCATGCCGCTCACGGACAGCTCGACGCGGTGAGCTTCGGCAACCGTCGGGGACATCGGGACACCTCTCGCGATCCGGCGGCCGCGCGGCCACCCGTGCACACAGTCGGTCAGCCCCGCCGCGCGGTTCCCGGGAACTCCGAACCGCCGGTGTGAGGTGCGTCGGGGCCTGCTCCCAGGATGACCGGGTCGAACTGGCGTTCGCCACTACACGATCGGCGGTCCCTACGCGGGGGGAGACTTGACGAGCTTGGCGACGAAGAAGCCCTCGAACAGCTCGGACGGCCGCACCCGCACCGCGTGCTCCAGACCCCGGTCGAACTTCTCGCCCCGCCAGGAGCGCAGCCCCGGGAGGAACTCCTCCTCGCTGAACCCCAGCGGCGCCACCGACAGGTCCGAGTGCCGCCGCAGCACCTTGTGCACCGGGAACTCGTCCTCCTCCGGGCTCAGCGTGCAGGTCGAGTAGACCAGCGTCCCGCCCGGCTTGAGCAGCTTGTACGCGGCGTCGCACATCTTGGTCTGGAGGTGCTTGTACTTGTCGATCCGCTCCTCCGACCAGTACCGCAGCGCGTCCGACTTGCGCAGGTTCACCCGGCCCTCGCCGGAGCACTGCACGTCCAGCAGGACGCGGTCGAACCGCTCGGCGGGCAGCGACTTGTCGATGTACTGCGCGTTGTGCGTGGTCAGCTCGGCGTAGCGCACGCCGTAGAGGCCGGCCAGATCGGCGAGCTTCTCGGCGCGCGGAGGAGCGGAGTCGTTCAGCCACAACTCGCAGTCGCCGCCGGTGCGCGCGGCGATGTGGAACGCCTTCCCGCCCGGCGCCGCCGCCACGTCCAGCACCGCGTCGCCCGGCCGCGGGTCCAGCGCCACCGGCGGGATGAGGCTGGCGGCGTTCTGCAGGTAGACGCGGCCCTCGTGGGCCAGCGGCAGGACGTCCTCGAAGCCCTCGCCGTCGGGCCAGAACCAGCAGTGCTCGGCCCACTCGACCGGCACGATCCCGATGGCCTTGGCCCGCACCACCTCCAGCGTCTCCTGGTACCGCTCCTCGTCGAGCAACCGGTTGATCCGGATCGAGGTGGGCCGGGCGCCGCGGAAGACGGATTCGACCTCGTTCGGGCGGATGCCGAGCACCTCGGACATCCGCTTCTCGAACGTGCGGGTCTTGCGCTGGCTGCTCACGGCCGCTGCTCCTGTCGGGTCGTCCGGTCCGGTCTCCCCGAAGCGTGGCACGACGGCCACCCGCGGGACGCGCCCGGCCCGCCGGAGGCCGCCGCGACCTGGGCCGCGAGGTTCCCCCGGCAGGGAGCGCACGCCCTCCCGGGAGGGAGCCGCCGCCGCGCGGGCTCCGCGATTCTCGTGGCGTGGCGGCGAAAACGGGGACGCGGGTGCGGCCGCGGGAGTCGGCGCGGCGGCGTGGACGGTGGCCTTCGGGCCGCCGCCCGGGACGTCGCCGGCGGAGAACCCGCCGCTGCTGGTCATCGACGTCCTGGCTCTCCCGCCGCACGCGCTCGCGGCGGTGGTGGCGTGGGCGCCGGTGCGACCGCGGGGGAACGGGGTGCCCGGGTCGTTGCCGCGCTCGGCGGTCCGGGGGACGGCCGCGCCGCTGGTGGTGCACGCGGCGCCCTCGGTGGTCGACTGGGCGACTCGCCTTGCGACGTCCGCGACCGGAGGCGGGCTCGACGGAGCCGATCTCAGCGCGCGGTAGGCCGAGGTGCTGCGGTTGATGGCGGGCGGGCTGTCCAACGGCGAGATCGCGCAGCGGCTGTTCCTGGGCGCGCGGACGGTGAAGATCCACGTGAACGCACTGGCCAAGCGCGGTGCGCGGGATCGCGCCCAGACGGTGATCCCGGCCCGCGACCCCGGGTTCGTCTCGCCCTCAGGAGGGAGTTGATCCGCGCGGCGGGCCGGTAGCATCGGTGGCAGCGGTGGTGGGACTCGCCGCTCGGGCAACCGGAGAACCGCGGCAACGGCGCCGCCGATGGTCCCTGCTGGCCCCGGCGAACGTCGCCGGGCGCACGTAGGAGGCTGCGCATGGCGAACGACACCGCGGACGTCCGGAGCCCCGCCCGGCGGCGGGAGAGACCCCGCGCCCGAGGTGCGGTCCTCGCGGCGATCTCCCTGGGCGGCGGGCTGGGCGCTCTCGCCCGGCACGGCCTCGGCGAGCTGCTGCCGACCGCCCCCGGCGGCTTCCCCTGGAGCACCTTCGGGATCAACGCGCTCGGCTGCCTGCTCATCGGCGTGCTGATGGTCCTGATCACCGAGGTGTGGACCCCGCACCCGCTGGTGCGGCCGTTCTTCGGCGTCGGCGTGCTCGGCGGGTTCACCACCTTCTCCGCCTACGCGGTCGAGTTCGGCGAGCTGCTGCGCTCCGGCGAACCGATCACCGCGGCGGCCTACCTGGCCGGAACCCTGCTGTGCGCGCTGCTCGCCGTGCTGATCGGGGTCACGGCGGCCCGCTGGGCCACGGGGCTGGCCGCCCCCGGCACGTCGGAGGAGGTGGACTGAGGTGGCGCTGCGCATGTCGATCTTCGTGGGAGCCGACGACCGCTACCACCACCACCCGCTGCACCACGAGATCGTGAAGCGGGCCCGGGACGCGGGCTTGGCCGGCGCGACCGTGCTGCGCGGCGTCGAGGGCTACGGCGCGTCCTCCCGGGTGCACACCACGCGGTTGCTCGACCTGGCCGAGGACCTGCCGGTGCTGATCGTCGTCGTGGACGTCGAGGAGCGGGTGCGGGCGTTCCTGCCCGAGCTGGACGGGCTCATCACCGACGGGGCGGTGGTGCTCGACGAGGTCGAGGCCGTCGTCTACCGGGGTGGTGAGCGGGTGTGACGGCGACGCTGGTGCTCGTCGGCGCGATGGTCGGCGCACCGCTGCGCTACCTGACCGACCGGGCGGTGCAGGCCCGGCACGCCGCGCTGTTCCCCTGGGGGACCTGGGTGGTCAACGTGCTCGGCTCGCTGGTGCTCGGCGGGCTGGCCGGGGCGGGCGCCGCGCTGCCCCCCGCTGTCTCGGCGCTGGTCGGGGTCGGGTTCTGCGGCGCGCTGACGACCTACAGCACCTTCGGCTACGAGACGTTGCGGCTGGTGGAGGAGAAAGCGCACGCGCGGGCCGCGCTCAACGTCCTCGCGAGCGTGCTCGGCGCGGTGCTGGCCGCGCTGCTCGGGCACACCGCGGTGCACGCGGTGCTCGGCTGACCGCCCGCCGCGGAGACCCGGGCCGGGGTAGCGGTCGCCGGGAGAGCGGCGCCGATCGGGTTCGCGCGGCGTCCGCGATGCCGCCTCGGCCGAAAGGGCGGAAAGGCGCGGCGAAAGGACGAGTTCGAGTCACCTCGGAGTGTGCTCGTGGGGGGAATCCCCGGGCGGGCGTCCTCGCGATGATTACCGGCGAGTTCTCGTCGGCCCGCGGGTCTTGAATGAGCGCGGCGCCCGAGAGGTGCCGGATTTTCTGCTTTCACGAAAGGACTTCCACATGGGCATGAAGAATTCGGTCAAGCGGATTTCGGTGGGCGCGGCCGCGCTGCTGGGCGGCGCGGTGCTGGCGGGGACGGTCGGCGCGACCGCCGCTTCGGCCGCCGAGCCGGGCAAGGTCGAGTTCTGCGCGCAGGGCAACTACGCCGCTTACGTGGAGATCCACCCCGTCGACCTGGGCGGTGGCAGCTCCTCGGCCGGCATGGCCAGCACCATCCAGAACCCGGGTCAGTGCTGGAAGCACAGCTTCGACTCGGCCGGTGCGACCGCGCCCGTCGACGTCTGGGGCATCCGCGCCGACGGTTCCACCTTCCACGTCGGCGCCTCCTCGTACACCACCGGTGCCGGAATCGGCCTGGGTGCGCAGGGCACCCCGGCCAATCCGTCGATGGTGCAGTGGTGACCCGTTCCTGAACGCGTGATCGAGGGTCCGGAATCCCCCGCGAGGGGAATTCCGGACCCTTTCCGAATAATTTTCCGGTGCGCGTCCGGTCGCGTCGTCGGTCACGATTCAGCGGGGGAGCTGGTGCGGGAGGCGTCGCCACCGCGAAGGTGGGACCGCACCGGCCCTCGGCAGAGGAAGGACCACCCATGACCGCACCGCTGGCCCCGCGCGCCCTGCTGTTCGACATGGACGGCACGCTCGTCGACTCCACCGCCGTGGTGGAGCGGACCTGGCGCGACTTCGCGGAACGGCACGGCCTCGACGTGGCCGACATCCTGGCCGGTTCCCACGGCCGCCGCAGCGGCGAGACCATCGCCCAGCACCTGCCCTCGGGCGCCGACCTCGCCGCCGAGACGGCCCGCGTCGACGCGCAGGAGATGCGCGATCTGAACGGGGTGGTGGCGGTGCCCGGCGCGGCCGAACTCCTCGCGGGCCTGCCCGCCGGGAGCTGGGCGCTGGTCACCTCGGCCGGGGCGGACCTGGCCGCCCGCCGGATGGCGGCGGCCGGGCTGCCGATGCCCGGAGTGGTGGTCACCGCCGAGGACGTCCGGCACGGCAAACCGGACCCGGAGGGCTACCGGAAGGCCGCGGCCGGGCTCGGCGTGCCTCCCGAAGCGACGGTGGTCTTCGAGGACGCGGAGGCCGGGATCGCGGCCGGGCGCGCTGCCGGGGCCCGGGTGGTGGTCGTCGGTTCCCACGGGGGAGCGGCGGCGGAGGGCCTGGCTCGGATCCCGGACTTCTGCCACGTTCGGGTGGCCGCCGAGGGAACCGGGCTCGCCGTGGAGCTCGACGAGGAGCGCACCGCGCGGCGCTGACCGGCGGCCGGGTCCGGCCGCACGGCCGACGGGGACGCGCCGATCGGCCGAGGCGGCCGGGTGCGCCCGGGGGTGATGCTGCTCCGCGTGGCCGACGCCTACCTCCTCCCGATCCGCAACGCCGCGGTGCTGTTCCCGCTGCTCGCCTTCGTCCTGCTGGTCCCGGTGGCCGTGGTGCTCTACCGCAGGCACGGGGTGATGCGGTGGTGGGCGCTGTCGTTCTACGCCTTCCTCTACTACCTGATCACCGCCTACTGCCTGGTGCTGATGCCGCTGCCCGGCGCCTCCGTGGACGTGTGTCGCCGGTACCCGCTGATGGGCGACTGGCAGCTGGTTCCGGGCAACACCTTCCGGGACGTGTGGAAGGAGGCGGAGCACCGGATCACCCTCGGCGACCTGGTGCTGCACAACCCGGCGGTGATCGAGACCGGGTTCAACCTGCTCCTGCTGCTGCCGCTGGGGATCTTCCTGCGCTACCACTTCCGGCGCGGGCCGCTGAGCTCTCTCGCGGTGGCGGCCGGGGTCGCGCTCTCGTTCGAGGTGACCCAGGGGACCGGCGTCTTCGGGATCTACGAGTGCCCGTACCGGTTGTTCGACGTGGACGACCTGCTGGTGAACACGGCCGGGGCGATGATCGGCTGGTGGCTCGGGGGGCAGGTGGGCCGACTGCTGCCGAGCCTGAACTCGTTGGACGAACGGGTGCTGGCGCGGCACCCCGTCCCGTTCGGCCGGCGGGCCGTCGCGCTGCTGCTGGACCTCAGCGGAGCGGGCGTGCTCGCCGCGCTCGCGCTGCTGCTGGCGCTCGGGCTGGGACTGCCGGCGTGGTGGGGCCCGGTGGCGGTGCTGCTCGGCTGGTTCGTCGCGCTGCCCGCGTGGACCGGTGCGACTCCGGGCAAGCGCCTGCTGCTGCTGGAGCTCGTCGACGCCGAGGGGCGGCGGCCCGGGCCGGGGCGCTTGCTGCTGCGCGCCGTGGTGCTGGCGCTGCCGTTCCTGCCGCCGCTGCTGCTGGTGCTGCTGGCCCTCGGCACCGCTCCGGGCGCGCTCGCCGACCTGGTCCGGCTGGCCGGCGCGGGAGAGATCGACGGCGAGGTGCTGCGGCTCGCGGTCTTCGCGGGTCTGCTCGGCTGCGCCTCGCTGAGCTTCGTCGCGCTCTACGCCCTCGTGGTGCGCTTCCACCCGGCGGACCGCGGCATCCACGACCTCGTCTCCGGCGTCCGCAACCGCGCCCTGCCGCACCGCGCCACCACCACCCACGAGCACCGGGCGGACGCCTAGCCCCGCGCACGAGCGGTTCGCCGGCGCTCACGGCTCCAGCGCTACGACGAGGCCGCGGATCTGGTAGCCGCTGATGGCCTCGTTGAACGACACGCTCGGGGCCCGCACCATCCGCACCGGCAACCGCAGGAGCCGGTGCAGGAACACGTCGGTCTCCAGCACCGCGAGGTGCGCGCCGGGGCACTTGTGCGCGCCGTCGCCGAAGGACAGCCCGGCGGCGCCGCTGGAGATCGTCCGCCCCGGCCGCAGCTCCAGCGGCTCGGCGCCGACCTCGGCCGCGTCGGCGTTGGCCTCGTCGAGCAGCAGCTCCACCACCGTCCCGGCGGGAATCGGCTCCTGACCGGGAATGTCCACGGTGGCGGTGGTGCGGCGCCGCAGCCGCCCGATCACCGGCTCCAGGCGCAGGATCTCGTGCAGCAGCGCCACCCGGTCCGGCTCCTCGGAATCCAGGTAGCGGCAGCGGAGCTCGTCGTCGGTCAGCAGGTGCCAGGCCGCGAGGGTCACGAACTCCCGCGTCGTCACCATGCCCGCGGCGGCGAACGCGATGCACTCGCCCAGGACCTCCGCGCCGGAGCAGCCGTCGTCGAGCAGGTGCGAGATCAGGTCGTCGCGGCGTGCCCGGCGTCGCGCCCGCACCGCCGGAGCGACGTCGCGGAGGTAGATCGCGCCCCAGTTCCGGGACTGCCGCCAGGCCCAGCGGAGCCCGTTCACGCTGGTGAAACCGGGTGAGTCGAACTCGTCGGGGAAGAACCGCTCCAACCTGCCCCGGATCCCGGGGCGGCTCCCGGTCAGGCCGATGACGGCGGCGGTCACGCCGATCGAGAGCTCGAAACCCAGGTCCGAGAGCTCCGCGCGCCCGTCCCGGCGCAGCACGGTCAGCTGCTCGTCGGCGATCTCGGCCATCAGGTCGCGGTAGCGCTCGTCCACGCGGCGCGGGGTGAAGAACCGCGCGGTCCGCCGGCGGTCCTCGCGGTGCTCCGGGCCATCCCGGTAGAGCACCGGGCGGCGCAGCCGCGCCGGCATCCGCCGCATCGTCTCGACGCCGAGCCCGGCCTGCACGGTATCGGTGCTGCGCAGCAGCGCGCGTGCCGCCGCGTGCCCGCGAACCTGCCGCACCCCACCGGCCTCCGCCGGGCGACCCGAGCGCTCCACCTTGCGCGCCACGTCCCACCTCCGCTGATGCCTGCGCATCCTGAGTAGCAGGCGAGGCGGTGCGCGCCCATAGCCCGACCGGGGCAGGGCGTTACTCGGCGCCCCAGCGGTAGCGGAGCTCGCCGCTGTGGCCGGGCAGCTTCATGTCGTTGAGCTCCACCACCCGGTCGCCGCTCCACGAGGTGCGGCGGACCAGCAGCAGCGGACCGCCGCTCAGCCCCAGCGCCCGGCGCTCGTGCTCCTCCGGCATGGCGGCGGTGACGACCTCCTGGTGCTCGGTGACCGGATGTCCCAGCTCGGCCAGCCGGGCGTGGACGCCGCCCGGCCCGGTGTCCTGCCGTTCCAGGGCGGTGTGCGCGGTGAGCTGCCTCGGCAGCCGGGAGACCGCGAGCATCACGGGGTGGTCGTCGGCGAACATGATCCGGTCCCGGACGCACACCTCGTCGATCTCCTCGATCCCGAAGGTCCCGGCGAACTCCTGCGCCGGCTCGAACCAGACCCGCACCGAGGACGTCGCGGCGAACCCCTGCGCGACGGCCTCGCCGAGGAAGGCGGCCTCGTTCCGGTCGCGGCGGTCGCGGCTCAGCCGCTCGCGCGCCTCCAGGCGGTGCACGACGCGCGGCGGGGCGACCAGGGCGCCGATCCCGTGGCGCAGCTGGGCCAACCCCGAGTCCCGCAGCGTCGCGATGGCCTGCCGGACCTCGCTCCGGCTCGCACCGAACCGGCTGATCAGCTCGGGTTCGCTCGGCAGGCGCTCGCCGACCTTCCAGACCTGGGCGCGGATCTCGTCCCGCAGCACCTCGGCGATCTTCTCGTGATCCGCCCCGCTCATCCCCACCTCCGCGCGTCGCTGCTGGCGGCCCGATCCTCGCACCGCGCGGCGCCAGCGGGCGGGAACCGCCCCGGGCGTGGCCGGGTGATCGGGCCCGCTTCGCCGTGCGTTCGCCGGGCGAGACGGCGCCGCAGGAGGACGACACATCCGCGTCGCGGGCCGCTACGCCGCTCGGGACGCGGCCAGCGGGCGCACGGCAACGGCTTCACGAACTTCGGGCGCTACGGCGACACCGGCCGGGCGACGAGCATCGCCACCGCGCACGCCACGGGCGTCACCCTGATCGACACCGACGGTTTCCACGGAGTCGGGCAGCACGAACTGCTGCCGGCCGAAACCCCGCGCGACCGCGACGGCTATCGGCTGAGCGTCGAGTTCGGTGTCCTCGCGGCGACCCGCTATCGGCGGGACTGACCTCCGCGCGGACAGCCGACCACTACTCGGCCACGCTGACCATGAACTGCTCCCAGATCTTCTCGGCCGTGGCTTCGCCCGCCAGCGGGCGCCCGTCCGCGTCGACGAGCGGCAGGGGCTTGTTCTCCGCATCGGAGGCGCTGAGCACGATCGACGTCGCGTGCCGGGCGGTGAACCCGTTGGCCCACGCCGTCATCGAGTAGTAGCGCCCGGATTCGAGAGCCGCCGCACGCGAGTACTTCGTCGGCCAGAGCGTGCTGGTGATGGCGCCCGCCACGCGCCGGGTGTCGCCGTCGAAAGCGGGTCGGGACCGCGGGGCGGCGGAGAAGATCTCGCGGCCGTCCTGGTCCACGATCGCGGCGAGGAAGTGCGGGCGGGCCCGGTGACCGTCGACGAGCGTGGCGTAGGCGGTCGCGAAATCGGTCGCGCTCAGCGGATGTTCGCCCGCGAGCAGTTCGGCGACCTCGGTCCGGCCCGCCTCGTCGTCGAGCAGCCCGAGCCGGATCGCGGTGTCCCGGACGGAGTCCGGGTCGATCGGGGAGACCTGCGACGACTCGGCGCAGTCCCGCCCGTCGCACGGCCAGACGGCGGACGGGCCGGAACGCGCCTGCGCCACGCGGACCACGGGATCCACCGCCGTGCCGGGGTGTTGCGGAGCGGCGGCCCAGTCGTAGCCGCCGATGGTCTCGGTGCCGCTGTGGTACGCGCGCACCGCGCCGGTTCCCGGTTCGACCGAGACCAGCGCGGCGTGCAGGCCGGGGTTGCCGATGTCGGTGACGACGTCCTCGGCGACCCGCTGGGCGTCGGCGTCCACGGTGGTGACGAGCGTGGCGCCGTTGCGCTGGAGCAGGTCCTCGGTGAAACCGGCGCGTTCGGCTTCCGCCAGCGCGAGCTGCCGCACGTGGTAGGTGGGGCCGCTGGTGTTCTCCTGCTTCCACTCGGTGCGGCCACGGGTCTCCGGCAGCCGCATGTCCGCTGTGGCCTCGACGAGGCCGTGCCGCCGCATCTGCCCGGCGACGTACTCCCACCGCGCCCGCCCCTGCTCCGGGTCGTACGCCGGGTCGTTCTCGGTGGGACGCTGCACCATTCCGGCCAGCAGCGCGGACTCGCTCGGGTCGAGGTCGCGGGGGAGCTTCCCGAAGTACGCCTCGGCGGCGGCGTGGATCCCGTAGGCGCCGCGACCGTAGTAGGCGGTGTTCAAGTAGGCCTTGAGGATGTCGTCCTTGGACAGCTCGTTGGTCACCTTGAACGCGAGCACCACCTCTTTGAACTTCCGGGAGTAGCTGTGCTCGTCGGCGCCGGTGGCGAGCTTGATGTACTGCTGGGTGATCGTGGAACCGCCCCCGGGGCTGCCCGTCGCCTGCGCCCACATCGCCCGGAGGATGCCCGTCACGTCGAAACCCGGGTTGCGGTAGAACGAGATGTCCTCGGCGGCGAGGGTGGCGTCGCGCATCGACCGCGACACCTCCGCGTGCAGGTCCTCCACCATCGTCCGGTCGCCGGAGGACGGCACGATCCGCGTCATCTCAGTTCGGTCGGAGTACAGCACCGCCACGGACTTGTTCGTCTCCGCCGCGATCATCCGAGGATCCGGGGTGGGCCAGATCCAGTAGCCGACCCCGAAGGCGACGGCGCCGACGAGCAGCACAGCGCCCACGACGCCGAGCACGATCCTGCGCGCCGTCCGCCACGGCCGCCTCTCCCGTCCGGCACCCCGCTCGTCCACCGCACCGCTCACGCGTTCCCCGCTCCTTCGTTCCCCCGGACGACGGCCTGACCCGGTACGGGCCGGAGCCGCGCCGGACCACCGACGCCACCGATCATGGTCGGATTCGCGGGGGCGTGCCTCGGCCGTTCGGCCGGGAAGCGGTTCCCGCTTCCCGCTGAGCGGTCGGGTTCGCACCCCCGCCGGGAGTCGGGCGCAGCGAGGATTCCTGAACGGTGCACCCGCGGCGGCGCGATGGAGATCATCCCCCGTCACGGCCCGGCGATCTCGAACACGCGCGAATCCTGGCGGTCGCGGCTATCGGTCCCGCGAAAGCGGACCGGCTCCCCGACGTTCCAGGACGTCGGGGAGCCGGTCAGATCGGGCGATCGGTCACTCGCCCGCCGGCTTCCCGGGGACGTGGGGAGTGCCGGGCTCCACCTCGATCGGCAGCGTGTGGGCCGGCTTTCCGGGGACGTGGGGAGTGCCCGGCTCCACCGGGACGGGCTGCGAGCAGTCGATCGGCTTGCCCGGCTGGTCCTGCGCCTCGCCGGACTCCACCGGGACGGACTGCGAGCACCCGATAGGCGGGGTCGGCTCGGCGTCCGACCCGGCGAACGCGACGGCACCGCCCGCGCCACCGAGAACGACAGCGAGCCCAGCGGCGGCGACGACGACCTTCTTGCGCAGAGTGTTCATGGGATTTTCCTTTCCTGGTGCGGGAACCCGCCCGGCGGCCGATCCGCGGGGGGTGAACCTCGGCGGTGCGCCGCGTTCGGAACCAATGCAGCCAGAAGGGGGTTATCGCGAGTGTCTGGCGATCTCCATATGTCCGCCATATGTTGCGGGGCGGACCATGTGCACGCTCCCGACAAGAGGAGCGCGAGCGCGGAAAGGGCGGCACAGTGCGGGTGCTGGTAGTGGAGGACGAGGACTTCCTCGCCGAGGCGTTGCGGTCCGGTCTGAACAAGGAAGGAATTGCAGTCGACGTCGCAGGGGACGGGATGACGGCGCTGGAGAGCATCGCGGTCAACGATTACGACGTGATGGTGCTGGACCGGGACCTCCCCGGAGTGCACGGAGACGACGTCTGCCGGCAGGTGGTCGCCGAACACCCCGAATGCCGCATCCTGATGTTGACCGCCGCCGGGCGCCTCGCCGACAAGGTCGACGGACTCTCCCTCGGTTCGGACGACTACCTGGTCAAACCGTTCGACCTCCCCGAACTCGTCGCCCGGCTGCACGCCCTGCGCCGCCGCACCGCCCCCGCCGCACCGCCCGTGCTGCACCACGCCGACCTTCGGCTCGACTCCGCGCGCCGCGACTCGCACCGCGGCGACCGGCCGCTCCGGTTGACCCGGAAGGAGTTCGCCGTCCTGGAACTGCTCATGCGCGCGGACGGCGCGGTGCTCAGCGCCGAGCAGCTGCTGGAGAAGGCGTGGGACGAACACGCCGACCCGTTCACCAACGCCGTCCGCATCACCGTCTCCACGTTGCGCCGCAAGCTCGGCGACCCGCCGATCCTGCACACCGCCACCGGGGTCGGCTACTACCTGGGGACCCCCGCATGAGCATCTCGGCGACGCTGCGGCGCAGCCGGATGTCGATCCGGGTCCGGCTCACCCTGCTGCTGGGCGGGGCGGTGCTCGCCTGCGGATCGCTGCTGCTGGCCACCGTCTACGCCCTGATGCGCTTCGTCCCGCGCTACGCCGTGTCGCCGAGCGTTGTGGTTCCACGATCAGGCGCGCTGTCGGACGACGCGGTCGCGAGGGGCCCCACCTTCCAAACGACCATCGCTACCAGGGACGACTTCCTGAACGTGCTGCTGCAGGTCTCCAGCGTCGCCCTGATCGGGCTGGCGCTGGTCGCGTTCCTGCTCGGCTGGATCATCGCCGGGCGCATCCTTGCCCCGGTCCACCGCATCGCCTCCACCGCGCGCACTGTCGCGGGCGACAACCTGCACGAACGCATCCAGCTCGACGGCCGCCGCGACGAGTTCACCGAACTCGCCGACACCATCGACACGATGCTCGACCGGCTGCACACCAGCTTCGAAGCCCAGCAGCGCTTCGCCGCCAACGCCTCGCACGAACTGCGCACCCCGCTGGCCACCACCCGCACCATGCTGCAAGTGGCCCTCGCGCACCCTGCGGACCACGAACTCGCCGTGCTCGCCCCGAAACTGCTCGCCACCAACGACCGCAGCATCACGACCGTGGAATCCCTGCTCGCCCTGTCCCGAGCCGACCACGGCATCGCGGACCCGCACCCCGTGGACCTCACCGAAGTCGCCGAACACGCGCTGAACCAGATCCGCGATGAAGCGGCGACGAGCGGCATCGGCCTCCGCGCCGACCTGCTCCCCGCCCGCGTGGACGGCGACCAGGACCTGCTGCACCACCTGGTGATCAATCTGCTGCAGAACGCCGTCCGCCACAACCACCCCGGCGGCAGCGCACACCTGAGCCTCGCGACGTCGGACGGCACGGCGACCCTCCGCGTCACCAACACCGGCGAACCCCTCCCCGCCGATGCCGCCGACCGGCTCTTCGAGGCGTTCCACCGCCACCGCACCCGGACCCGCTCCCGAGGCCACGGCCTCGGCCTCACCCTCGTTCGTGCCATCGCCGACAGCCATCACGGCACCGCCACCGCCCGCCCCGACGGCGGCCTCGCGGTCACCGTCGACCTGCCGGTGACCGCGGCTGCGGACCGCCACTCCTCGTGAGGCGCTCGCCGGTCGGGGGATCTGGCACGGCGGCGCGACATCACGGGGCGTCCGAGTCCGCCGCGCTACGCTCCTCGGGATGCGGCCAGCGGGCGTACGGCAACGGCTTCAAGAACTTCGGGACCGGGAACGGGAGTGGATCCGAGCTCGTCCGCGGCTCGCCCTGCGACGAGCGCTGACCGACTTCTTCCACGGGTGTGCGCTGCTGTCCTGCGGTGACGTGAGCGGTAGCGGACTTGTCGAGCCCTATCGAAAGATCCTCACGCTCTGGGACGAGCCGACCCAGCATCGCACTGGGAGCCGCTTTGAGCGGCTGAGCTTCGAGTGCATCGAGCAGCTGCGGGTCTGCGAGCCGCTGGCCGAAGTGGCCGCCGCCCCGCAACGCCACGCGGCGCGGGACGACGCGGTGGAATCGCTGTTGGCACGGATCCCGCCGCGCGTCCTCGTCGGCCGCGACACTCCCGAAGCGCACTTCCCGATGGCGTGCCGCAACGCAACGGGTTCCTTGCTGGACGACGTCAGCACCCCGTACCGCGCGAGCTTGCTGATCACCAGCGTCGGATACTTCGAACCGGCTGAAGAACGCGAACTGCTCGCAGCGATGAGGACCCTCCGCGTCCGCTACGAGGACCAACCCGACGACCGTCCAGCCACGGGTGAGGACATCACCCGGGAACTCCGCGCCTGGTTCGAGCTCAGATGTAGGTAACTGACCCTTCATCATGGGAAGCGATCTGGATCAAACCTGATTCGATGTCCTCGTCGAGTGCGATGTTCTGGCCTCTCAGGCCAGACGCGTGGCCGGTCTCGTCGAACGGGACGTCGCGGCGGCAGAACACGGCTCCCGGGGCGGAATCGAGCGTGAACCACAGTTCAATAGTGGTATCCAGGCCGGCCCCGCGAACGACCAGTCGTACATCCCGCGCTCCTTTTTTGGCGGCGGAGTGAATCTGAGAGCGGGTGAAGCGCATGTATTCGTTGAGATCTCTCAGTGCTTCCCGTTCGTCTCGTCGGCGAGCCCAGCACAAGTGTCCGATATCGATGTGAGGCACCCCCATGCTTGTCAGAGCGCTTCGGGTTCTGGTGAGAATCTGGACTTCGGATTGTGGTTGAAAAGGCCACGGCCTCTTGTTCTCTCGCTGGACGGTGATTGCTGCCAGATCGCCCAGGGTGGCATGAGAGGTTATATGTGCCGGACTGGGTAGTGCTAGGTGCGCGCCTGCGTGGATCGCTTCTGAGTTCCAGATCCATCCCGTGAGGTGGTTGCGGAAAATCCAGTGTTGCTCTGAAGCTTCGATGGTGTGAGTGGCCCCTCGGGATGACATTCTCCTGTGCGTGCGGGGCGATGAGGGGACTTCTGATTCGTCGGCGGCTGCGGAAGTCAGATTTCCGTTTGGGCTCACCGCTACAGCTACGACAGAGATTGGATTTGATTGCGAGTTCGGCGCCGCGAGTGACGTCGGCCAGTCGATCACGAATACGCGACCCTCATCGGATGTGACGATCCGTTTCTTCGTGGCGACTGGACTTGCTTGATCGGCCCACGACGTCGAGCCGATCAGCTCTCCGGATGAAGAAATTGAAATCGCAACGGGCTGAACGTGGTCGATCGAGACGAAGTGCGATCCGATCGCGCGTACGAATGCAGGGCGAAATGGTCTCTGCGAGGTCACTGGGCGCCTCATGATGTTGAGAATAATGATAGGCTGACATCAGGTTAGCATGTGCGGCGTCGATGCGATGAGCGGAAACGGCGGATGGGTGAGGTCGACATGAGTGGAATGAACAAATGGATTGTGGCGCACCCGTTCTGCTCCGCCGTGGTCGTCGCGCTGGTCGCCGCAGCGGTTACGCTGTTGATGAGCGGCTTGTTTCATCCAGATGGGTTTTCTTTCGGTGTTGGCAAGCTTTGGTTGTCCCCGGTGACTGCTATTCTTAGTTACCTGTTCTCATTTTTGCCGATGAGCAAAAGTCATGGGAAGCGGGGGTGAAATTTCTAGGTGGCGCTGGTGGGAGTTGGCGATCTAGCGATTTACCCCCTGAAGCGTTCGCTGTTCTTCGCGGCGGCTCGTTCGGTACTTCCTTGGAGTCGGATCAGCAGTGTGGCGAGCGCTCGCAGTGGGAGGAGGCGCTAGTGTCGCACGAGTGCGATGATGTGGCACTGACCGTCAGCGTTATGGACGGCCAGTACCGAATTCACTCTCTGTCTGAAATGGTGGAAATGTGGCCAGGTAGTCAGGAGGGCCTGTTCGTCGGCGAGGACAACTGGGTTGCCATCTTGTGCGGTACCCAGTGGGGGCCGGTCGATCTGCGCATCCGTGCCTGCGGTCGGCCTCCGGGTGAGGTCGAGCGTGGCTGGGACATGGTTGCCGAATGGTCGCTCGACTGCTCTGATGGCCGTCTAACCATCCACGATCTGTACAGCAGTGAACCTCCCGAGGCCATTGATGTTGTCCCGGGATGGATGAGGTTGCGGCTTTCCGTTCGTGATCGTGCGCGTGCCTCGCGAACGCCGGAGCCCTTGGAGACGGCTGTGGAGCACCACTTCCTGCAGCTGTGGCCCGCGCCGAATCGTCAGGATCCCAGCGTCGTTCACGGCCCCGACGAACATGCGCAGTTCTTGCGCTAGTCCGCAGCTGTTGGATGGGCCTCGTCCGGGGAGTCCAGTTTGAGGCGCGGAGGCTGTCAACGAGAGCGTTCACGTCACCGATCGTCGCCGCCTCGGTGGACGCTGCTGGGCTTTCCGCGCCCAAGAGCGTCACCATCAGCGGGTCAGCACGACGCACCACCGGTACGTGCACCGCAAGTCGAAGGCCGTTCGGTGGCGAACGCACGGGCGGGGCGTTGGTGGAGCTCGGCGTCATGGGCAGCGTTGGCGCGTGCCAGCTCGCGGCGTGCCGCGACTCCGCGCCGACGAGGGCAGCCCGGTAGTCGGTGCGGCACATGTGAAGCCACGTCTGCCGTGATGCTCCGTTCGGGTGGCAGTGACCGATGTAAGATCTGGCTAGCTTGCTCGTGTGTAGCGTCACTGTACGTGAAATTCGCTCGCTTTATAGGAACCAGCCTATCGGTTATCGTGCTCGGGCTAGTGGTGGCGCCTACCGCTACCGCGAACTCCCCCCTTGAGGAGTCATCGGCGAACGCGTCGGCCAACGTCTCTAGCGTGGTCAAGTTTACCGTTCCTGGGAGGCCGGGCGATGCTCGTGGTGTTCCCGCCGAGTGCCGCATAAGCCAGAACGGGGATCCACATGTCAGGACTAGCACCAAGGGAGCTGGAGTGAAAGCAGTAGTAAACTGCACGACGCCCGTCAGGAGCATACAGATCACTGGCCAGATGTTTTACTATTGGGGTGATTGGTTGCCGCAGGCAGGAAGTGAGGTGTCCCCCCCGTCCAGGAACTCCAACCAGCCGAAGCTCGCCCACGACAAGACAAGCTCGCCGCCTTGTAGTTCGGCGAGCCCTACTTGGTGGTACGCGGAATTCAACGCCCTCTTCTTGCCGGTGGAGGGTGCTGAACCCCTGTCGCTAGCCCTAACGTCGACAAGCAAAGAGTTGCCTTGTGCACCGTAGAGAGTCTGATTCTGCATGGATGTAGATGAATTCGATGATCAGCTCGTGTGCGATCGGCAAGATCGCCCGACTTTCCTGGTGGAGCTGTGGTCATGGCACTACGACGGGCACGGAGAGCGTCAGGGTGCAATACTGAGCACTTACACGCTACACGAATGTGATGTGAGAGAGGCTCTGGCCTGGGCGCAGGAGAACCGCCCCGAACCAGGCTGTTTTGTGCTCTACGCGGGAACCTGGACCAATTGCGGATTCCTCAAAACATTGTGGCTGGCAGGGGAGACGCCGGGATACGGGGATCGAAGTGCATCAGTATCTTTCGAAATTTAATTAGGATTAAACTGCCGCACGGCCCGAGTCGTAATCGCCTCGGGTCGTGCGTCAACCTCGTCCGCGCCGGTCTTCACGGCTCCGTGCACAACGTCAACACCGGCACCGTCAGCGGCCCCAGCATTCAGACCGGGCACCTCCACGGCGACCTCCGCTCCACGCGGCCCCAGCGTGGTTCCTGGCCGCCTGCCTTCCGTTCTGCGCCCCGGGGGCCGGGAGTCGCCGGGACCGGCGCCAGCCGCACGCCCGGTGATCCCCGGCTTGGCCGGGGCTCGCACACGGCTTGCAGGCGGGCCCGCAGCGGCCGCCCTTGACCAGGGATGTGCAACCGGCCGTCGCTGAGTTGCGGGGGAGCGAGATCACGGTCTCGTTGGCGACTCGCGTGCTGCGGACGGTGCACGACACCGCAGGCCCTGGCAGTGCGCAACATGCGAAGGTCGTCCTCGGCGGGATCACGGGTCTCTACGTCCGGCACGACGCGATCGAGAACAACCCGATCCGGGAAGTCGTCCTTCCGAAGGCCGGCGGAAAGAAGGCCAAGAAGGAACGCATGGTTCTGGAACCGGAAGAGCTGCCGAAGCTGCGCGAACACCTGCACGGCCACAGGAAGGCGCTCCGGCGGGATCTTCCGGGTGTGGTGGACGGGTTGGGCGCTCTCGGTTGCCGCATCGGCGAACTGCTGGCCCTGGACTGGAGCAAGGTCGACTTCGCCGCTGGGACCGTCGCCATCGTGGGCACGGTCATCCGGGTGACCGGTGAAGGTCTGATGGTCCAGCCGCACACGAAATCCGGTGCCGGAATGCGGACGATCACCGTGCCCGCGTGGTACTTGGACATCCTCAAGCGCCGCAACGCGGAATCAGAATCGCCGTGGGTGTATCCCACGTCCACGGGAACGCTGCGGGATCCGGACAACACCCGTGCTGATCTGCGGGAGGCTGTGGGCGGGACGGAGTGGGAGGGGCTGCACCCGCATGCCTTCCGCCACCTGGTCGCGACGGTCTTGGACGCGGCCGGTCTCTCCGCGCGGGAGATCGCCGACTACCTCGGGCACGAGCGGGTCAGCATGACGCAGGACGTGTACATGCACCGCAAGTCGAAGGGCCGTTCGGCGGCGGATGCTCTGGCGAAGATGCAGCTGGAGAGCTGATGCCAACTGTGGGGGTTTAGCGGGGGTCGATCTTGAACCGACCGAATCCCCGCGTCTCTCACCAGCGGTAATGCGCCCCCGGCAGGATTCGAACCTGCGACACCGGCTTTAGGAGAGCCGTGCTCTATCCCCTGAGCTACGGGGGCGTGCGTCGACGTGTCGACGTGTGGAGGGTACCGGCCGGGGCGCGGCGGGGGGCAGCAGGGCGGGGTGGAACGGGCTCCCCGGGTGGGGTGATCGCGTAAGGTGAGGTGATCGTCACTGGACAGCGGTGCCGGCCGTGCCGACGTGGGGCCGGGGGAGTGGGCATGGGCAACGAGAACCACGGGGACGTCGAGCAGCTCGTCCAGGCCGGGTCCATCGGCCAGGTGCACCTCCACCAGCGCGCCCCGGTGGCGCTGCGGGCCGAGGAGTTGCAGCCGGGGCAGCGCGGGTTCGTGGACCGGGAGGCCGAGCGCGCCGAGCTGGACGCGGCGGTGCAGCGCAGCGGGGACTACCCGGCCTGCGTGCTGGTGACCGGACCGCGCGGGGCCGGGAAGACGGCGCTGGTGCGGCAGTGGATGCACGAATCCCCCCAGGTCTTCGAACACCGGGTCTACCTCGACCTGCGCGACCGGGAGGCGTCCGAGCGGGAAGTGGTCTCGCACTGCCTGCACGCCTTCGGGCTCGACGTCCCCGCCTCCGCTGACGCGGCCCAGGGGAGGTTCCGCAGCTTCACCCGCGAGCACGACGTGGCGCTGGTGCTGGACAACGTCGTGGAACCCAGGACGTTCCTGCCGCTGCTGCCGGGCTCGGCCGGTGGGCTGCTGGTGCTCGTCGCGCGGCGGCAGAGGCCGGAGCTCGCCGTGGAAGGCGTGGTGCCGCTGGGCGTGCGGCGGCTCGACCCGGAATCCGGGGTGGCCCTGCTGCGCACGGGAGCCGGGGAGCGGGTCGACGCGGAACCGGAGCAGGCGCGGCGGCTCGTGGAGTTGTGCGGGGGACTGCCCATCGCGCTGCGGATCACCGCCGGGAGGCTGGCGAAGCGGCCGGGGTGGCCGCTGGCGCGGATCGTCGCGGAGCTCGAAGGCGCGCGTCGGCTGGAGAAGTTCACCGAGGACGGCGTTCCGGTGGTGCTGGAGGCCTTCGACCAGGTGCTCGCCGAGCTCCCCGCCGAGCAGCGCGAGCTCTACCGGCTGCTCGGGCACGTCCCCGGGCCGACCTTCGCCCCCGAAGCCGTCGCGGCGCTCGCCGCCAGCGACGCCGAGGACGCCCTCCACGACCTGCACGAGGCGAACCTGCTGGAGCGCACCGACCGCGACGAGTACCGGTTCCACGACCTCGTCCGGCTGCACGCCGAGCGGCTGCGGGGCGAGGACGACGGCGCGCTGCGGCGGCTCGTGGACTGGTACCGGATGCGCGGTGCCTACGCGGACCGCGCGGTGCTGGAGCCGGACCGGCTGCGGATCGGGCAGGACGACGCGCTGCTGACCGAGCCGAACCCGTTCGACCACGACGCCGCTCGGGAGTGGCTGGAGCGGGAGCGGGTGAACCTCGTGCACGTCCTGGCCGCCGCCGCCGAACGGGAGTGGGACCGCGCCGTGATCTCGCTGTGCGACGGTCCGCTGTGGACGCTGCACCAGCAGCACAAGCACTACGCCGACGTCGTGCCCGCGCTGGAGCTCGGGATCGCGGCGGCCGAGCGGTGCGGCGACCTGGTCGCCGAATCGCGGCTGCGGACCTTGCGGACCCAGCTCCTGCTGGAGCTGCGGGACTTCGACGCGGCGCAGCGCTCCGGGGAGCGGGCGCGGGCCCTCGCGGAGGAGGCGGGCCACCGCCGGGTCCTCGCCTCTGCCCTGGAGTTCCTGGGCAAGGTGCGCAGCGCGCTGGAGGACTGGGACGGCGCGCTCGCGCTGCTCGCCCGGTCCCGGGAGATCAACCTCGAACTCGGCAAGTTCCGCGCCGTCGCGCTGCAGGAGTACCTGATGGGCCGGGCGCTGGTCGGGCGCGGCGAACCGCGCTCCGGGCTGGAGGTGCTGGACACCGCGATGGCGCGGCTGCGGGACTTCCCGAACGACCGGCGCACGCCGGATCGCGTCCGGGTCGTGGCGGCCCGCGCGCACCAGGCCCTCGGCCGCCACGCCGAGGCCGTCGCGGAACTGCGCGTCGCCGAGACGGGCATCCGCGCTCGCGGGGCGAGCCACGACCTCGCCGAGCCGCTCGAACTGCTCGCGGACTCCCTGGCGCGCACCGGGGACGAAGCCGCCGCGCGCGAAGCCCTGGCGGAGGCCGTGCGGATCCTGGAGGCCGAGCACCACCCCGACGCCTCGCGCCTGCGCGCCCGGCTCGGCTAGTCGAGCCAGGGCCGCGGGACGTGCGGGACCACCGGTTCCGGGATCGCGGGGAACGCGGGCTCCGGCAGGCCGAGCTGGTCGTAGACGACCTCGCGGAGCCGGGCGACCGCGTCTCCCGGTGGGAGGAAAGCCCGGGCCGCCAGCTCCTCGTGGCCGGGCACCGGTGCCGCACCCGCGACCTGCGCGGTGAGGTCGCCGCGCAGCCGCTCGGCGGCGCGCCCAGCTCCGCGATCGGGGTGCCGGGGGCGATCTCGGCGTCGCCGAACCCCGCCAGCAGCAGCGGTTTTCCCAGCGCCGCCGCGTACAGCGCGAGCGAACCGTGATCGGCGACGACCACGTCGGCGGCCACCAGCGCGGCGCGCCAGCCCCGCTGCGGGGGCACCACGACCAGCCCGGCCCGCCGCGCTCGCCGGGTCCAGCAGCCGAGCTGCCAGGTGCTGTGCCGGGACCACACGTTCGGGTGCAGCACCAGCACCACGCGCGACTCCGGGAACATCGCGGCGAGTTCGCCGGGCAGCTCCGGGTGACGGGCGAACAGCGAGCTCGGGCCCCACGTCGAGCTGACCAGCAGCGTCCGGCGCCCGCCCAGCTCCGCGCGGTACCGCTCCCGCATCGGGAGGCTCGCGCGCAGCCGGGCGTAGCAGGGATCGCCGATCACCGTCGCTCGCTCGGCCGCCTCGGGGCAGGAGGAGCGCAGCAGCGCGAGCTGGTCCTCGTGCGACAGCGCCACGACCTCGGGGACCACCCGGCCCTCGTGCAGCACCTGCTCCGGGGAGAGCCCGGAAATCCCCTGCGCAACACCGGAATCCGTCGCGCGCAGCTTGTGGTAACCCGCGCCGTGCGGGAGCGTCAGCACCGGCGCGCGCAGCTGGTGCAGCGGGCCGTTGCTGCTCGGCGAGATCGCCAGGTCCGCGTCCGCGACGGCCTCCTCCCACGGCAGCGAGCGCATCCCGGCCGCGTCCAGGTGCCCCTGGAGCTCGTGGGAGAACCGCGAGCCCTCCGCGATCGCGAACCGCATCTCCAGGCGGAAGTCGTCCGCCAGCACCGCGAAGACGTCGTGCAACCGGTCCAGGGCGGTCAGCGTGCGGACCACGCCGAGCAGGCGGCGGCGGACCGGGACCGTGGACCAGCGATCGGCCCGCTCAGCCACGGCGTTCCGGGCTTCCGGGCTTCCGGGCTTCCGGGCTTCCGGGCTTCCGGGCTTCCGGGCTTCCGCGGCGGATTGTCCCTCACCGCGGCGGGCACCCGAGCCGGGTCCGGTGCTGGTGGGGCGGGCAGGCATGAGGGTCGATCCTAGCCGCCCCGGATCTCCGGCCGGTCCCGCTCCGGTTCGTCCCGGTCGACCTCGACGCGGTTGCGACCCGCGCGCTTGGCGCGGTACAGCGCGATGTCCGCGGCCGCGAACAGGTGGTCCAGCTTCGCGGCACCGCCCGCGACTCCGATGCTCACCGTCGGGGGTTTGCGGGTGCAGCCGAGCACCAGCCGCCAGTCGTGCGCGTCCACGGCGCTCCGGATCCGCTCCGCCACCGCCGGCCCAGCCTGCTGGGAGTCCTCGCCGTCGTCGGCCAGCAGCACCACGAACTCGTCCCCGGCCCAGCGGCACAGCAGGTCCCCGGCGCGGCACTCGCGGCGCAGCAGGTGCGCGACCTCCTGCAGGGTGGTGTCCCCCGCGGCGTGGCCCGCGTAGTCGTTGACGTCCTTGAACCAGTCCACGTCGAGCAGCACCAGCCACGGGACGCGGCCCTGCCCGATCGTCTCCTCCAGCAGCGCGGGCGCCTCGCGCTGCAGGCCGAGGCGGTTCACCAGTCCGGTGAGCGGATCGCGCGCGGCCGCCTCCTGCGCCGCCGTCGCGAGGCGCTGCGCCTGCACCGCCACCCGGCGCTGCTCCAGGGCCTGACCCAGCCCCTCCTGCAGGGTCTCCACGGCGGTGCTGCTGGCCCGGACGGTGCGGCGCAGCGCCGCGGCCTCGCCGACGTGATCGCCCAGCTGCACGCAGATCGACGCCAGGTCCAGCGAGTAGCGCATCATCTGCATGGTCTCGCCGATGGTCTCGGCGTTGTCCAGGGCGCGGCTGGCGTAGGTCCGGGCCTGCTGCAGGTCGCCCTGGTCCCGCCGGACCACGGCCAGCACCCAGTTGGCGACCGCGGTGCAGAACCAGTCCTCGGCATCCCGGCTCAGCTCCAGGGAGCGCTGGGCGAGCTGCTCCGCCTGCGACAGGTCCCCGAGGCCGGCAAGTGCCCGCGCCCCGCCCGCCAGCGAGACGCGCTGCACCTGCCCCTCGCCCGCGATCAGCAGGGCCTCGTCGAACAGCTCGCGCGCGGCGCGGAAGGAGCGCTCCGCGGCGTCCGGATCCCTGGCGACCGAGCGGAAGATGAGCGCGCTGGCCTTGCGGGCCAGGCAGTGCGCGAGGGTGCCGGGGTCACCGGCGTCGCGGGCGACCTGCACCCCCAGCGCCATCAGCTCCAGCGCGGAAGCGCGGTGCCCGATGGTCTCCAGCAGGTTGCCGAGGATGCTGATGGTCTGCGCCGCCGACCCGCCGGTGGGCCGGTCGGCGTCGAGTTCGGTCCAGCCCTCCGCGGCCAGCTCCAGCGCCTGCGGGATGCGGTGGAGCCGCCAGGACAGCCACGCCCGGTGCACCAGCACGGTCGCCCGGTTCCACTGCTCGTCGACGAGGTTCGGCCCGGTCGCGATGAGCTGGTCGAACGCCACGTCGGCCTCGTGCCGCCGTCCCGAGTCCAGCAGGGCCCGCACGCGGCGATCCTGCGCGGGGATGTGCCCCGACATCAGCGAATCGTCCTGTCGCACGGCGTCTCCGAGGTCGCATCGCTCGTGCTCGCGTCCGGGTCCTGGTCCAGGCTACCGGGATCCGCCGCGCCGGTACTTGTCGTGATGGACCACGTCCTCGAGCGGGGCTCGCCGCCGCCACCCGTGCCGCTCCAGGTCGGGGGTCTCCGCCAGCCCGTGCACCGGACCGACGCACAGCCAGGCGACCGGCCGCACCCCGCTGGGGATGTCGAGCAGGTCGCGGAGGAAGTCCTCCCGGTAGAAGCTCACCCAACCCACGCCGAGCCCTTCGGCGGTGGCGGCCAGCCACAGGTTCTGAATGGCCAGGCACACCGAGTACAGCCCTGCGTCGGCGATGGCGTGCCTGCCCAGCACGGCGGGGGAGCCGCGGTGCGGGTCGTAGGTGACGGCGATGCCGAGACCGGACTCCACGATTCCCTCGATCTTGATCTTCGAGAAGGTCTCGGCGCGCTCGCCGCTGAGCTCGGACTCGAAGACACCGCGCTCGGCCAGGACGTGCTCGCGGAAGGCGCGGCGGGTGGCTTCGTCGCGGACCAGGACGAAGTCCCACGGCTGGCTGAGCCCCACGCTGGGTGCGCTGTGCGCCGCGGAGAGCACCCGGTGCAGCACGTCCTCGGGGACCTCGTCGCCGGTGAACTCGGAGCGGACGTCGCGGCGGCGCCGCAGCACGTCGTAGAGCGCGGCGGCGGACACCTGTTCGGTGGAGGTCGTCATCGCAGCCATCCTGCCGTGCCGACGCGCCCCGGCGTGATGGCGGGGAGCACATCGCCGCGCGGGGACCGCTCGGCCTCGGCCGGCCGGGCGCGCACCGTGGCGCGGGGACGGGTCGACGCGCCCGGCGCGCTCAGCGGCCCTCCCGCTCGCCGCGGGCCGGAGACCTCGCTCTCGCGCGGGAGGGCCGCTGAGGTTCAGCGCTGGGCCGGTCCGGGGTAGCGGAGCAGTGCCATCTCGCGGGCGTTCTTGATCGCGATGGCGACCTCGCGCTGCTCCTGCGGCGTCAGTCCCGTGACCCGCCGGGAACGGATCTTCCCCCGGTCGGAGACGAACTTGCGCAGCAGCGCGACGTCCTTCCAGTCCACGGCGGCGACGCCCTCCTTGCGCAGCAGGTTCTGCTTCCGGCGGGGCTGTCGGCGGTCGTCGTTCGGCACGGTGCTCACCAGCTCGACTTGGTCACGCCGGGCAGTTCGCCGCGGTGCGCGAGCTCGCGCAGGCGCACCCGGGAGAGCCCGAACTTGCGGAAGTGGCCGCGCGGCCTGCCGTCGACCGCGTCGCGGTTGCGGATCCGGGTCGCGCTGGCGTCGCGAGGCTGCCGGGACAGCTCGGCCACGGCGGCGTCGCGCTGCTCCGCGGAGCAGCCCGGCGCCGAGATGATCTTCTTCAGCTCCGCCCGCCGTTCGGCGTGACGGGCGGCGATCGCCTTGCGCTGCTCGTTCTTGGCGATCTTGGACTTCTTGGCCACGGTCCGGCCTCCTTCGGGTGGGGGAGCGCTCAGCGCTCCTCGCGGAACTCCACGTGCTTCCCGGCGACCGGGTCGAACTTGCGCAGTCGCAGCCGGTCCGGGTTGTTGCGGCGGTTCTTCCTGGTCACGTAGGTGAAGCCGGTCCCGGCCGTGGAACGCAGCTTGATCACGGGACGCGCGTCGGTGCCGGCCATCAGATCCGCTCCCCTCGTGCGCGCATCTCGGCGACCACGGCTTCGACCCCGCGCTTGTCGATGGTCTTGATCCCCTTCGCGGAGACCCGCAACCGGATCCAGCGGTTCTCCGAGGGCAGCCAGTACCGGCGCCGCTGCACGTTGGGCAGCCAGCGGCGGCTGGTGCGCACGTGCGAGTGCGACACCTGCTTGCCGTAGCCGGGTTCCCTCCCGGTCACTTGGCAGCGGATGGACACGTGAGCCTCCTGATAACGACAGTCGTTTTCATTAAGGGTAGCGTGTCGGACCAGCAGACGAAAACCGTTCCCGATCGGAGCTCAGGTGGACATCAGATCCGAACCGCCCCGGGTGCCGCTGGTCGTGGTGGCCGGCCTGCACGACGAGCACGTCGCCGCCGTCGCCGAGGCGGCCGCCGCGAGCGACCCGCTGGGCACCGCCGTCGTGCACCACGACCTGCGCGAGGTGACGGGCGGAGTGGTCCGGCGCCACCTCCGCCATGGCGACTCCGAGCGCCTCACCGTGCTCGAACTCGCGCACGGCTGCGTCTCCTGCACGCTGCGGGAGGACTTCCTGCCGCTGCTGCGCGGGCTCGCCGCCGCCCCGGACGTGCGGCGCATCGTGGTGCGCCTCGACCCCTCGCTGGAGCCCGAGGCGATCTGCTGGGCGATCGAGCACGTCGTGGTCGACTCCGCGCCCGTCGCGCGGGACGTCGAGGTGGCGGCAGTCCTCGCGGCCGTCGACCTGCCGAGCTGGTTGGCCGACGCGAGCGGCGACGAGCCGCTGCACGAGCGCGGCCTCGCGGGCAGCCCCGACGACGAGCGCACCGTCGCCCAGGTCGGCGTCGGGCAGGTCGAGTTCGCCGACGCCGTGGTGCTCGCGGGCGCGACCGACCGCTGGCAGGCGCTGCGCACCGAGGCCGTCGTGCACCGGCTCACGCCCTCCGCCCCGCTCGCCGGCCTCGACCGGCTGGACCTGCCCGCGCTGCTGGACCGGGTGCCCGCGCACGCCCGGCGCGGCGAGGTCGACGGCGCGCACGGTCCGCTGCTGCGCGGGCAGCCGCCGCTGGAGGAGGAAGCGGGCGCGTCGGTGCTGCTGTTCGAGGAACGCCGCCCGTTCCACCCGGAGCGCTTGCACGACGCGCTGGACGTGCTGCTCGACGGCGTGGTGCGCACCCGCGGCCGCGCCTGGGTCGCCAGCCAGCCCGAGACGGCGCTGTGGCTGGAATCCGCGGGCGGCGGCCTCCGCGTCGGGCACGCCGGGCCGTGGCTGGTGTCCCAGCCGCCCGAGCGGTGGGCGGAGGTGGACCCGGAGCGGCAGGTGAAGGCCTCGCTGAACTGGGACGCCTACTACGGCGACCGGATGCAGGAGCTCGTGGTCATCGCGCACGAGGCGGACCCGCGCGAGGTCCGGGAGGCGCTGCTGGGCGCGCTGCTCACCGATGCGGAGCTGGCCCTCGGCGAGGCCGCCTGGCGGGAGTTCCCGGACCCGTTCGGCGAGTGGCACGAGGACCCCTGCGCCGAGGACGAACCCGAACAGGCCCCCGCTTCCCGGGAGCGCGGCGGCAACCAGTGAGGCATGGCGCCCCGGACCAGCGGGGTAGCCCCGGCGGGTCGCGCACCGCGGCCCGGACCGACACGAGGAGGACCCGCGTGAAACCGAACATCCACCCCGAGTACGGACCCGTCGTGTTCCAGGACCGCTCGACCGGAACCCGGTTCCTGACCCGATCCACGGCCACCTCCGAGCAGACCGTGACCTGGGAGGACGGCGGCACCTACCCGCTGATCGTCGTGGACATCACCGCCGATTCGCACCCGTTCTGGACCGGCAACCAGCGGGTGCTCGACAGCGAGGGGCGGGTGGAGAAGTTCCGCCGCCGCTACGGCGACCGCGCCCGCTGACCTGCCACCCGCCCCGAGGAGAGGACTCCGATGGCCGTTCCCAAGCGCAAGACGTCCCGCAGCAACACCCGCCACCGCCGTTCGCAGTGGAAGGCGACCGCGCCCGAGCTGGTGCCGATCGTGGTCGGGGGCGAGCGCAAGCTGGTGCCCCGCAACCTGATCCCGTTCTTCCAGCAGCGCTGAGCACGCGCGTCCGCCGCTCGGCTCGCTCGGGGCCGGCGGCGGGCCCCGGCGGCTTCCTCGCCGCGGGCCCGATGCCCCGGGGACCGGCCCCGCGCCGCGGAATCGGCCTCCGCGCGGGGAGGTCCCGGGGAACCCCGGCCGCTCGCGGGCGCGACTCGGCGTGGGCGCGCCCGCTTCGCTCGGGGTGGCGAGCGGCGTCGGTCACACACGTCCGCGTGGTCCAGCAGCGGGGCGGTCGGTTCTCAGGTCCCTCTCAGGGCCAAGCGCAACACTGTGGCCATGCGCATCCTCGTCGTCGACGACGACCGGGCCGTGCGCGAGTCGCTGCGTCGCTCGTTGCAGTTCAACGGCTACCAGGTGGAGCTCGCCGCGGACGGTCAACAGGCCCTGAACTGGCTGGCCGATCAGCGGCCGGACGCGATGGTCCTGGACGTCATGATGCCCCGCCTGGACGGCCTGGAGGTGGCGCGCAGGTTGCGCAGCACCGGCGACGACCTGCCGATCCTGGTGCTCACCGCCCGCGACGCAGTGTCCGACCGGGTCGCCGGGCTGGACGCGGGCGCCGACGACTACCTGCCCAAGCCCTTCGCGCTGGAGGAGCTGCTGGCCCGGCTGCGCGCGCTGCTGCGCCGCGCCACGCCCTCGGAGGAGGACGGCGACGCCACCCCGCCCGCGCTGCACTTCGCCGACCTGCAGCTCGATCCCGGGACGCGCGAGGTGCGCCGCGGCGACCGGCCGATCAGCCTCACCCGCACCGAGTTCGCGCTGCTCGAACTGCTCATGGCGCACCCCAAGCAGGTCCTCACCCGCAGCAGGCTGCTGGAGGACGTGTGGGGCTACGACTTCCCGACCTCCGGCAACGCCCTGGAGGTCTACATCGGATACTTGCGCCGCAAGACCGAGACCGAAGGTGAACCCCGCTTGATCCACACCGTGCGCGGCGTCGGGTACGTGCTCCGCGAGACCCCGCCGTGACCGACCCCGCTCCCGCACCGCCGGAGGAGACGACCGCCAAGCCCGCCGGGCGCGAGCGGTTGCAGCGGATCTCCCTGCGCAACCGCGTCACGCTGCTCGCCGCGATGTGCGTCGCGGGGGCCGTCGCCCTGGTCTCGCTCGGCGCCTTCTTCACGGTCCGCGACAGCCTCTACGAACAGCTCGACGACGGCCTGCTGCGCCGGGCGGTGGAGGCCGAGGCCGGTCCGCTGATCAGCGCCCCGGCCGGGCTGCAGGGCGTGCCGGTCGCGTTCTACGCGGCCGCGAACCTCCAGATCAGCGTGCTCTACGCGAACGGTGCCGAGATCACCCCCAGCGAACGGCCGCCCTCCGGCCCGCTGGAGCTGGCCGTGGCGCAGGGCAAGCTGCCGCGCTCCATCCGCACCGACGACGGCACCAACACCCGGATCGTCGCCGTGCCCGCCGACAACGGGGCGCTGGTGATGGCCCAGTCCCTCGGCCCGACGAAGGCGACGCTGGCGCAGCTGAGCCTGGTGCTTGTCGTGATCGGCGGCGCCGGGATCCTGCTCGCGGCCGCGGCGGGCACGGCGGTGGCCAGCGCCGGGCTGCGCCCGGTGCAGCGGCTCACCGCCGCCACGGAGCGCGTCGCGCTCACCGGCGACCTGCGCCCCATCCCGGTCTCCGGCGACGACGAGCTGGCTCGGCTGACCACCTCGTTCAACGACATGCTCGGCGCGCTCGCGGAATCCCAGGAGCGGCAGCGCAGGCTCGTCGCCGACGCCGGCCACGAGCTGCGCACCCCGCTGACCTCGCTGCGCACCAACCTGGAGCTGTTGATGGCCGCCGCGCAGCCCGGGGCCCCGGCGCTGTCCGATCAGGACCGCGAGGAGATGTTCGAGGACGTGCGCGGGCAGATCACCGAGCTCTCCGCGCTGGTCGGGGACCTGGTGGAGCTGGCCAGGGACGACGCCCCGCAGGCCGTGCACGAGCCGGTCGAGCTGGTGGACGTGGTCGAGCGGGCGCTCAACCGCGCCCGCAGGCGCGCGGGAGCGGTGGAGTTCGACGTGCGGGTGCAGCCCTGGTCGATGATGGGCGACGCCACCGCGCTGGAACGAGCGGTGCTGAACTTGCTGGACAACGCGGCCAAGTGGAGTCCGGACGGCGGCGCTGTCCGGGTCGAGCTGCACCCGGACGGCGCCGGTTCGGTGGTCCTGGAGGTCGCCGACAGCGGTCCGGGCATCGCGGAGGCGGACCGGCCGCACGTGTTCGAGCGGTTCTACCGGTCCCCGCTGGCGCGCACGCTGCCCGGCTCGGGGCTCGGGCTCTCCATCGTCAAGCAGGTCGCCGAGCGCCACGGCGGCAGCGTCTGGGCCGGGGCCGCGCCCGAAGGCGGGGCCCTGCTGCGCATGATTCTCCCCGGTCGCCCGTCCTGATCTCGGACGAACGGTCGTCGCCGCGTCGGTCGGGTGTCCGGGTTCGAGCGGCGACCGCGGCGCTGGCAAGATCAACAACATCGCGCCGGGCGTTCTCGGGCGGGGGGTCGGCGGCCCGCCTCGCGGCGGTCGGGGCCCGGATCGCGCCGGTGGGCGAGGGGGAAGGTCCATTCGGGTCAATCTGTCCGATAATCCAACAGCATCGAACACCATTGGTGATCAATTGCGGTGGATACCCCGATTTTACCGGCGGGACTTTGCGGGTAGTGTTCATTCATGTTGACTTGACGAGTCAAGTCAGCAGCATCCCCACGACAAGGACGCGCAGCGACGCAGCGCCCGCCCGGGAACGAGCGGTCCCGGCGGGCTGGATGGGACGGGTGGAGTGCTCGCACGCCAACGCCAGGAAGTGATCCTCGACGAGGTGCGGCGCACCGGCGCCGTGCAGGTCAGCGAGCTCGTGCTGCGGCTCGGGGTCTCCGACATGACCATCCGGCGCGACCTCGACGCGCTCGCCCGCCAGGGACTCGTCGAGAAGGTCTACGGCGGCGCCACCTCCACGCTCGGCCGCAGCACCGACGAGCCCGGTTTCGAGGCGAAGTCGGTGCGCCAGCTCGCCGAGAAGGAGGCGATCGCGCGCGCCGCCGCCGGACTCGTGCGTCCCGGCACCGCCATCGGTCTCTCGGCGGGGACGACGACCTGGACGCTCGCCCGGCACCTCGACGACATCCCGGACCTGACCGTGGTCACCAACTCCGTCCGGGTCGCCGACGTGTTGCAGCAGCGCGGCCGCACCGACCGCACCGTGGTGCTCACCGGCGGCGTCCGCACCCCCTCCGACGCGCTCGTCGGTCCCGTGGCCGTGCAGTCGCTGCGCGCGCTGCACCTCGACCTGGTGTTCCTCGGCGTGCACGGCATGGCGCCGCGCGCCGGGTTCACCACCCCCAACCTCAACGAGGGCGAGACCAACCGGGCGCTGGCCGAGGCTGCCAGCAGGCTGGTGGTCGTCGCCGACCACGCCAAGTGGTCCACCGTGGGCATCTCCACGATCGTCGACTTCGCCGAGGTCGACGTCCTGATCACCGATGACGGCCTGCCCGCCGACGCCAGGCAGCTGCTGTCGGAGCACGTGCACGAGCTGGTGATCGCCGAGGCGGTGCCCACCGGCGAGACCGAGTCCGAGAAGTCCGGCCCAGGCGGGGCCGGCGGCGATCAGGAGGGCGCGCGGTGAAGCGCACGGTCCGGGAACTGGCCGACGGCAGGCAGATCCTCTACTACGACAGCGATCCGGCGCGGGTGCGCGAGGCCGTGGACACCCGGGACCTGCCGCCTCGGCCCCCGGTGTCCGAGATGCGGCGGGACCCGCTCACCGGCGAGTGGGTCGCGATGGCCGCGCACCGCCAGACTCGCACCTACAAGCCCCCGGCCGATCAGTGCCCGCTGTGCCCGACCGCGCCCGGCAGGCCGACCGAGATCCCGGAATCCGACTACGAGGTCGCGGTCTTCGAGAACCAGTTCCCGTCCTTCGCCGCCGCCGTGCCGCGGCCCTCCGCGGTGGACGGGCTGCCGATGGTCCCGGTGGACGCGGCCCGGGGGCGCTGCGAGGTCGTGTGCTTCACCTCCGACCACGGCACCTCCTTCGGTCAGCTGGAACCCGCCCAGGTGCGGACCGTCGTGGACGCCTGGGCCGACCGCACCGCCGAGCTCGCCGAGGTCCCGGGCGTGGAGCAGGTCTTCTGCTTCGAGAACCGGGGCGAGGAGATCGGCGTGACGCTGCACCACCCGCACGGGCAGATCTACGGCTACCCGTTCGTCACGCCCAAGACCGAGCGGATGCTGCGCACCGCCGAGGATTACCTCGCCGCCCACGGCACTCCGGTGCTCGGCGACGTGCTCGCCGCCGAGCGAGCCTCCGGGCGCCGCGTCGTGGTGGAGTCCGAGCACTGGACGGCCTACGTGCCCGCCGCCGCCCGCTGGCCCGTCGAGGTGCACGTGGTGCCGCACCGGCAGGTGCCGGACCTCGTCGCGCTCAGCGACGCCGAGCGCGATGACTTCGCCACCACCTACCTGGAGGTGCTGCGGCGGCTCGACGGGCTCTACGACCGGCCGCTGCCCTACATCGCGGCCTGGCACCAGGCCCCGGTGCGCACCGGGCGGGAGCTGTCCTGGCTGCACCTGGAGCTGTTCTCGGTGCTTCGCTCGGCCGACAAGTTGAAGTACCTGGCGGGCTCGGAGTCGGGCATGGCGGTCTGGATCAACGACGTGACGCCGGAGCAGGTCGCCGACCGCCTGCGAGCCGTCTGAGCAGGAGCGGACACGCGCGGTGACCGAGATGATCTCGCACAGGTGATGTGATCTCGGGCATCGCGCGAAAACAGGGGGGCACTCCACAGGCGGGTCTCAGGCGCTTCTCAGCTGAATGCCCCAAAGTGGGGAACATGAGCGACCAGCCCCAGCGCGGCTCGGGCGATTCCGAGGAACCGCGGCAGCAGGACGGCAGCGGTACGGCCCGGTACCCGGACCCGAGCGGCGACACGCCGCCGACCGGAACCCCTGAGCAGCCCGGCCACGGTTACCCCTCCCACCCCACTCCGGCCGGGCAGCCCGGCCCCTACGGTTCCCACGAGCAGCCGGGCCTCGGCGGCGCTCCGGGCGGGCAGTACCCGCACATGGGCTCCGCGGCCCAGCACGGCTGGTACCAGCAGCCGATGGGCGCGGTGCCGGTCCAGGAGCACCGCCCCGCGGGCAAGCGGAACACCCTGGTCGTCACCGCCCTCGTCGGGGCGCTCGCCATCGGGCTCATCGGCGGCGGAGTCGGCGGCTTCGTCGGGTACCAGCTCGGTTCCTCCGGGGCCTCCTCGCAGGGGACGAGCCTCGAACAGCAGCAGCCCGCGCGCAGCGCGAGCACCGCTCCGGCGGGCTCGGTGCAGGCCGTGGCGCAGAAGGTGCTGCCGAGCGTGGTGCAGCTGCAGGTGCAGAGCGCGCGGGGCTCCGGCGAGGGCTCCGGGATCGTGCTCAGCCAGGACGGCTACATCCTCACCAACGCCCACGTCGCCGAAGGCGCCGGTCAGGGGCGGCTCACCGCCATGTTCAACGACAACCGGACCGCCTCGGTCCGCGTCGTCGGCTCCGACCCCAAGTCCGACCTCGCCGTGGTCAAGGCCGACATCACCGGCCTGACGCCCGCCGAGCTCGGCCGCTCCGACGATCTGCCGGTCGGCTCCCCGGTGGTCGCGATCGGCTCGCCGTTCGGCCTGTCCGGCACCGTGACCAGCGGGATCATCAGCGCGAAGGACCGGCCGGTGCGCGCGGGCGGCCAGAGCGGCGACCAGGACAGCGTGCTCAACGCGCTGCAGACCGACGCGGCGATCAACCCCGGCAACTCCGGCGGCCCGCTGGTCGACATGGACGGCCGCGTGGTCGGCATCAACTCGGCCATCTACAGCCCCGGGTCCGGCCAGGAGCAGGGCGGTTCGGTCGGCCTCGGGTTCGCGATCCCGATCGACCAGGCGCAGCGCACCGCGAAGGAGCTCAAGGACACCGGCTCCGCCACCCAGACCACGCTCGGCGTGAGCATCCAGAGCGCCCCCCAGGGCGGCGCCGTGGTCGCCCAGGTCGTCGGCGGCGGCCCGGCGCAGCAGGCGGGCATCCAGAACGGCGAGCTGATCACGAAGTTCGACGGCCGGTACATCGAGGACGCCGACGCGCTGGTCGCGTCGGTGCGCTCGCACCAGCCCGGGCAGAAGGTCGCGGTGACCCTGGCCCAGCCCGACGGGGGCGGGGAGCGGACCGTGGACGTCGTGCTCACCGGCCAGAAGGGCTGATCCCACCCGGGCCGCCCCGGCGGCCACCCCCCGCAGGGCCCTGGCGGGCCACGGTGACAAGGAGAAGCGACCGATGTCCGAACGAAACGGCCATGTCATTCCGCACCGCTCGACGCAGGGGCGGGCTCAGCTGGTGGGGCCCGAGGGGTCGTTGGATCTCCCCCCGGAGCTCCTTGCCACTACGGTGAGCGGCATGGAACGCAGCGCGCAGCGGCTCGGACGTGCCCTGGTGGTCGTCGTGGACGACCGAGTGGCGCAGGGTGAGCAGGAGGACAACATCGGTCCGCTGGTGACCGAGTTGCTGGAAGAAGCCGGCTTCATCGTGGACGGGACCGTCGCGGTGGCCGGGGAGACGGTGGACATCCGCAACGCGCTGAACACCGCGGTGATCGGCGGGGTGGACGTGGTGATCACGGTGGGCGGCACGGGCGTCTCCCCCCGGGACGTCACGCCGGACGCGACCTCGGGCGTGCTGGACATGCCGGTGCCGGGGATCGCGGAGGCGCTGCGGACGTCGGGACTGGCCGCGGGAGCGGTCGACGCCGGGGTCTCGCGCGGGCTGGCCGGGGTCTCCGGCAGCACGCTCGTGGTCAACCTGGCCGGGTCGCGGGCCGCGGTCCGCGACGGCATGGCGACGTTGTCGCCCCTGGTCACGCACCTGATCGAGCAGTTGTCCGGTCTCGAACAGGCCTGATTCCGGCCCGAACGGCAGCGGGGGGGGGGGGGGGGGGGGGGGGGGGAGAAGGGAGGGGGGGGGGGGGGGGGGGGGGGGGGGGGGGGGGGGGGGGGGGGGGGGGCGGGGCG